>JAFCCJ010000088.1 GCA_017610305.1 Candidatus Iainarchaeum sp. | reverse complement strand
AATTTGTATAAGGGAGATCTCCTATTTACAGTTGCCGATACCGCCAATGACGGAACCCTTGATTTCTTTAACCTTGACAGCAATGCCTCTTATTCAGTTGTTGCATGGCACACCAGTTATGTCACTAAAACAGTAACCGGACTTTCCTCAGTTGAGTCATCAAGTGACCAAGTGGAGCAGATTGAACTTGAATCGGCTGACGCAATCAACTCAGGAACTGTAAGAATTGAGGTCCGCACTCTGGAGGGGGATATGGTGGATGATGCCGATGTGCAACTCTATAGCCCGCAATATCCATTTTATATTGGATATGGAAAAACAGGTGATGATGGTTCAGAGGTTTTTTCAAATATGCCTCCCGCAAGCTACTTTGCAGAGGCACAGGGGGAAGGGGAAGATGGAACCTCGGATACCAATTCTCTGGTTTCAGGCGCAACGCTAATACTGCCCATAATTTTGATTACGCAGGAGGGCAGTTTAGAGGTCACTGTTATTGATGCCGACACACAGCAGCCAATTGAAGGGGCATTGGTTGGCTATTATGATTCCTCAAACCGGGAACTTTTGGAGGAAGGAACCACTGATGAGGACGGAGTGGTTGAGGAATCGTTCAAATGGGACATTAAGCCATATGTTATTGTTGAGAAAGTGGGCTATTTAAAGACTTTCAGCCCCTTTGTGAACCTTTACCCAAACTCAACTGTTGATATTGAGGTTGAGCTCGAATCAGATGACGACTCATATTCTGAGATTGAGATAAATCTTTACAAAGTGTTAAAGGAAAACAAGAAACTGGCGACAAGGCTCTCAAAGAACGAGTACTTTTATTTTGAATTTAAATTGGTGATTCCTTCAGAGGATTATGCAAATGTTGAATCAGTTATTAGGTCAGGGCTGCAGGAAAATCTTACGGCGTCAGACAGCGACATTGTGATTAAGGGGGTTGAACTCCCTTATCAGTCAATTTCCGCAATATTTTCAAATTGCTATGATGCCGCCGATAATTATGAAGACTGCAATCCGACAATAAATGATGCAAAACAACTGAACCTTGCATTTGGCGATTTGGAAAAGGGCGTTTACATCTTCAGGGTAAAAACTTTCATTAAGGAGGTTGAGGACGACACTTTAATTGAGATGTGGTATGGTGCAAAGGGATTCGAAAATCTAACCGAAATTTTTAAGCCAAACCAGACAGAACTTTACCGCTGGTTCAACAATCTTGGCCAGCCGATTAGCTGTGACCCTGAAGATGATGACTGCCCTAATTTTGGATTTTTCCTCACCCTTTCCGATGAAGGTTCAACACTGAGACACCTGCCTGATGGGGGGGTTGCCCTTGACCCTGATACAACACAGGATTTATGGCTGGATGTTGATTATACTCTGGATTATGTGATTTACAATTGGGACAAGGATGGCGATGATTTCGACAACATACTTTTGGAATTCCTTTTTGATCCTGTCAATCTTGTGGTTGACCCCGCAAATCAGAGCTTCACAAGCTTTGAGGAGGGGACAGGGGTCAATGGCTCTGTTTCACTTGACGCAATTTTGCAATCCGCACTTTCAGAACTCACTGCCGAATTAAATGTTGACCAGCCTGACAATAGCATAACAATTCCATTTAACATATTAGGAAATGGGAATTTCATAGTTAGTTTTTCCCGTGATCCGCTTATTGCAGACGTCCAAAACACCCTTACTATCGGGGTAAGGGATGCCGACAACCCCCTTGAGGCTGTTGAGGATGCGCTTGTAATAATTGACAATGATTCTGATTTTAGTTCGCCCTATCCGGCACGGATAACCGACGCAACCGGGACAGTAACATATAATGTTGATCCCATGACTTCGGATGAAACCCTTTATGTAATGGTGGAAAAGCAAGGTTATGAATCGGAGATTGAAACAATCAGCGTAATGCCACCGGTTATACGGCCTGCTGATTTGGACTTTGACTGCCTCAGTTATTCGCCAGAGGAAATTACAATTCGAAGGGGATTTCTTGGGGAATTCACAATTGAAACTGATGGTTGTGAACATCCCGTGGACATTTACCTCTACGAAAATGCAGCTGATAGTGGTTTGCCACTGCGGGAGATTGGTGGAGGAAGCATTCGTGAGGATGATATGCCAAACCTTACTCTGGGCACTACCGATTCAAAGAGAATCGAGGTTAAATCTCCCCCGAAAGTCTCCGGGGGAAAACTTGGTGAATGGGGCATTTTCATTTCGGCAAAATATGACTTCCAATCAGATTATGAGTATGTGGATATCAATAGAGTGATTGCATATGTGGTTTCAAGCAACTCCAATGACTGTTTTACAATTGACCCAACCTACTTTGATATCTTCCACAAGATTGCCGG
>JAFCCJ010000087.1 GCA_017610305.1 Candidatus Iainarchaeum sp. | reverse complement strand
TCTGAACTTTCTCCTTGTTTTTGCGCGTTTCCCGCGAGCTTTCTTATTGGTCATAAACTCCACTATCCAAATCAATAATGCAATAAAAATAAGTACCTTGGAAATGTTTAAAAATGGAATGAAGATTAGTCAAAAAACCCTAAACCCACTGCTGCCTGTGTTCTACTGCGTGCATTACCACATCTGCCATTGTTTTCAACAGCAGGAATATAACAAGTGCAAAGCCCTGCCCGCTATTGCCCACCAGGGAAAATCCAGCCAGCATTATTGCCGCGTGCATTGGAATTACCCTTGCATATGGGAAAAGCATCATCACCATGATATTGGGCTTTTTTTTCGGAATCCTGTTTCTGTAGTAGAGGAACGAAAAAAGGTGGCTGATGAAGAAGACAACCCCTACCAATGGCACGAAGAGCAGGTCTATTGCAAAGGTTTCTGCAGAAGCCACTGCAAACGCGCCCTGCATGATATTTGAGAATAAAAAAATCATCAGCAAACCAGCCAGGTAAACCAGGTGAAAGAACCCATAATGAAACGCAAAGAAGAATGCAATCAGGGTTTTCAGCCCAGGCCCTGGCTTCAGGAATGATGCCCCAGTTGCCGAGGCGCCTGTAGTGTATTCCTTCAGCCCCAGAATCTTTATGAAATTGAAAAACCCAATTATCATGCTTTGAGTCCAGTAGGTCAAAAGAATAATGAAAAGGCTCACATTGAACCATACAGCTGCGACAATTGCCAGAAGGTTCGCCAGAATGAGCGAAAACATTGCCGGATCCTTGTGGAAAATTCCCATAAAATCACTAAGGGCAAAGTGGAATATAAGTGTTTTCATGCCACTCGTTAGGGCGGGAGTTTTTGGGGGGAAGGTTAAAATAGGGGAAAGTGCTTAGTTTATGGCTATGAGAAAGTGGTTAATAGCAGGATTGCTGATTGTAGCGATAGTGGTTAGCGGATGTACTCAGAATGCTTCCCCCTGCCCATCCAGAGGCGAGTTGGACCAGATAATTAACGAAGCCAAGGAAAGCAGAAACATGGCCCTTTGTGAACAGCTTCCAAATATTCCTGACTGTCCCAATCGAGACACTTGTTATTCAGTTTATGCAATGGACAACCTTGAAATAGAAGCCTGCAATAAGCTGGCTCTTGGAGGAAAAGGGACCTGTAAAATAGACATTGCAAAAAAAACAAATGACACTGAAATCTGCCTTTCGTTAACTGAGGGGGACTTGGTAAATGAGAGTCCCATTATTTCGGAGATGAGCCTGATATACCTCAAAAATTATTGCATCGACCAAACTGCACGGGCTAGTGGAGACGAAACACTTTGTGACCAAATTCTCCCAGACCCGAATCCTTCCCCGGATCTGATTAATCTGACTCCAGATTATTGTAAAGAAAGGATTAGGTAGTTGCCTTTATCTCCCCACCGGGGCTGTGTATAGGCAAAGACTCTGGTTGCGCTGGTTTTCCTGCCCGGCGGGGTGTAGAATTAGTGCCTATAAGAATGGTTTTAAGCTAGGGGCGATCTCCTTAACCAAGTGGCCTTTCTTCTGCTGTTTTATGGCATCTACAATCTTTATTGCGTGCCCTGAATACGCCATAATCCGGTAATATTTATTCTGGGTAGTTTTAACTATGAAGTTGAATTGATTGGCAAAAATGTGCGGAAGGTAAATTTCAGAAACAAGGCTCCAGGGGATGAAGAGCCGCGGCTTGCCTGCAAACTGCACCTGAAGCAGGGCTGGCCCTGGATTTTCATCAAAAGGCCCGCTATAGGAAGAGCCAAAATCAATCCCCTGTCCGGAGATTATAATCTTTAGGCCCCTGAAAAATATGAAATACACCGGTGTCAATACAAAAACAATTAGGAAAATTATAACTGCTGCAAGTGTCGCAATAGAGGCAGGGTCATATTTTCCCCTCATTACCAGAGCCATAACACCAACAATTAAGAAAAATGCAATGAGGAAAGAATAGAATTTCTTTGCGCTCATATTAGTAACTTCCATGTGAAAGAAACATATCCTTAGTAATATTTAAAGATTTCCGTAAGCTTATTTTTCAGCCAACCGGAGCGGGAGTTTTTATGGAGCCCTACATGCCCAACTCATATATAATAAATTCAGTTTCCTTATCACTGCCCTTTTCAAGCGGCATTTTCTTCCTTTTGAGCACTTTCACGCTGTAACCCTGCTTTCGCGCATATTCCTCTATTTTTTCCAGCTCTGCAAAGCCGCCTGTCCCAAGCAGCACTTTCCCTTCCGGCTCCAGAAACTCCTTTGAATCCCTAATGAACTTGAACAGGCTTCTATATTCATAATCAAACCCAGCCCTCAGCAGCCCATCCTTAACCTCCTCTTTTGAATAGTTCCAGGGATGGTTCCAGAAGATATAATCAATTTTTTCGCCCTTTTTGATTGGAACAAAGAGGTCGCCCTGCCTGACATCAATGCTCAGATTG
>JAFCCJ010000038.1 GCA_017610305.1 Candidatus Iainarchaeum sp. | reverse complement strand
TTGAACCTACTTGAGTCTTGCGATTTTGTTCCCAAAGAATTCACCTAAAATACCTAAAAATAGGGATTTACTATCAAAAATTGCTTGGAAGGATTTAAAAAGCTTCTCAGTCCTTCTTCCCGCCCCGCAGCCAAGTCACACCCAAATAGACCAATGGGGTGTCGAAAAACGCGAACAGGACTTTCAGCAGATAATATGGAATTATTAGTGCCCAGATAAACCAGAAATCGAATTTTGGCGTAATCATGTAAAATGCGATGAACATGAAAAGGGTTGTGTCAATGAACTGGCTTACAATTGTTGAGAGGTTGTTTCTCAGCCACAAATATTTTCCCCCTGTTTTTTCCTTCCAGAAATTGAATGCCCAGATGTCATGGAACTGGGCAAGGACAAAGGCGATTATTGATGCAACCATTATCCTCAATGAGCTCCCGAAAATTATGACAAATGCCTCATTGTTCTCAAACCTCTCGACAGGGTTGAGCACCACTGCAAGTGTGGTGAGTGCAAACATGAAAATCAAGGCAATTACTCCTGTAATCACAAACTGCTTGGTTTTTTCCTTTCCATAAACCTCTTCAATAATATCAGTAACCAGAAAGAGTATTGGGACGAAAAGAATTCCGACCGATGCCTGGAAGAAGACAAAGTCCGCAATTTTAGTTCCTAATAAATTTGCGCCGATAAGAGCTGCAACAAATAAACCTAACAATAAATTAAGTTTCTGTTCCTTCGAAAACATTTAATACCCCATTAGCCCTCATGCAACAATTTCTCGGGTTACAATATTGGATAGATGTATGTGCTTAGGAAAAGTTTATAAGGCAGGTGTTTAAAATTAGAAAAATCTTGAAAAAAATATCAAGATAAAAAGAATTTGCCCCGACCGGGATTTGAACCCGGGTTACCGGCTATCTTCAAAAACCTATAATAAATTATGTTGGATATTCCAAAGGAATATCCGACCCGCTGTTTCTTGAAAGGCCAGAGTGCTTGACCGGGCTACACTATCGGGGCAATCTAAGAAATTGCCTTCAAAATCATTTAAAAAGCTATCATAATAGAATAATCTAAGGTGCAATTAATGGCAAGATTTGAGTCTGCAGATAACAGAATTTTTGCAAATATGTGGATTTGCATGAAATGCAATGCAAAAAACCGTGTAAGCTCGGGGAAAAAGCCTGATAAATGCAGAAAATGCAATAACAAAAAGCTAAGGCTTAAAAGAAAGGCAAAGAAGGCCGGAAAGTAAGATTAATTTTTGGCAATGAAATGGTCATAGCCAAATTTTTTGAGTTCTTTTTTTATTCCGTTTTTTTCCAAGTAGATTTTATTTCCTTTTTTTATTTCCCCGACAATAAATCCATTTACCTTTTTCAGATTTTTCGGGGGAACTGTAAAAACCAGTTCAAAATCCTCGCCGCCGAATAGTGCGGCATCTATTGCATCAATGCAAACAGCAGATGCAGCCTTACTTGTTTCATCTGAAACCGGCACCTTTCCCCTGTAAATTATTGCCCCGCACTTGCTTTGCCTGCAGATGTTCCTGACTTCTGATGCCAAACCATCAGAGCAGTCTTCCATTGCGTTTACATAGGAGGCTATTCTTTTCGACTTTTTTAACTGTGCCTTTGGTTCGATGTGGAATCTTTTCACATTTGCAAATCCTTTTTTCTTTTTAAGGAACAGTTTCAGGCCAATAGTTGATGCCCCCAATTCTCCAGAGACCATTATGAAATCCCCCGGTTTTGCCGAGGAGCGAAGGCACAATTTATTTTTCTTTACGATGCCGAGAAGAGTAACACTAACAACAAACTGCTTTCCATGGGTTGTGTCCCCTCCAACCAAGTCAATTCCGTATTTTTTGCAGGAGGAATTAATTCCTGAATAAAATTTGTCCATAACTCCAACAGAAATATTATCCGGAACCACAATTGACAGAAGGGCGAATTTTGGCGAGCCACCCATTGCCGCAATATCACTTACATTTGCTTCAATCGCCTTGCTTCCAATCTGTTTTGGAGAGAACCATTTCAAGGAGAAGTGGTCATCCTCAACAAAGGTGTCTTTGGTGAAGAGCCAGTAGCTGCTTTTGTCCCTTTTCAAAACCGCGGTGTCGTCACCGATTGAAACAACAACCTCTCTATTTCTTGGTTTTTTCGCATAGCGGTTAATCAGTTCGAATTCTCCGCCCAGGCTGCTTAATTTCATCAGATTTTTCCTCCTTCATTGAACAAAATTCCCCGCACATTGAACAGGTCTCCTCATCAGCACATCTTTTCCTGTACTCTTTTGCCTTTTCAGGGTCGATTGCAAGTTCCATCATCCCTTTCCAGTTCAGGTTCTTTCTCTCTCTTGACATTCTGTCATCCCATTCCCTTGCCCCCTTTACCCCCTTTGCAATGTCCGCTGCATGAGCCGCAATCCTTACGGCAATTATTCCTTCCCTCACATCATTTGCATCAGGAAGGGCGAGATGTTCGGAGGGAGTTACATAACAAAGGAAATCAGCGCCATAGTATGCCGCCAATGTTCCGCCAATTGCAGAAGTTATGTGGTCATAACCAGGGGCAATATCGGTAACAATTGGCCCCAAAACATAGAAGGGAGCTCCGAAACAATATTTCTTCTGCAGCTCAATGTTTTTCTTAATCTGGTCTAAAGGAATGTGTCCCGGGCCCTCAATCATCACCTGCACATTTTCTTCCCAGCAAAGCTTTGTCAGTTCCCCCAGTTTTTTAAGCTCATCTATCTGCGCATCATCAGTTGCGTCTGCCAAACAACCGGGCCTTAATCCATCTCCCAATGAGAGGGTAACATCATATTTCTTCGCCATTTCAAGAATTTTATCGAAGTTCGCATAAAATGGGTTCTCTTTTCCATTATGCTTCATCCATTTCAGCAAAAAACTTCCTCCTCTGCTCACCGCACCCATCAGCCTTTTCTCAACCAAGGGAATTGAGTTTTTTGTGATGCCTGAATGGACTGTTATGAAATCAACACCATCCCCAATATGTTTCTTAATTCCATTGAGAAAATCTTTTTCATCGCAATCCATCAGACTCCCCCTGTCCACCACTGCCTGGTAAATGGGAACAGTGCCTATTGGAACAGAACTGTGAGAAATTATTTCCCTTCTAACCAAATCAATATCCCCTCCTGTTGAGAGGTCCATTACTGTATCGGCACCATACTTGATTGAAATGTCCAGCTTTTCAAGTTCATCCTTAAGTTCAAATGAATTTGGGGCGCTGCCAATATTTGCATTGATTTTGGTTTTCAGCCCCTCCCCGATTCCAATTGGGTTCAGGTTCGGATGAAGCACAGAGGCAGGAATTACTATTTTTCCGTCAGCAATTTTTTTTCTCAGGATCTCAATATCCATTCCCTCGGTTTTTGAAACAAAGGACATTTCTTTTGTGAGTTCATTATTCCTTGCCTTTTCCAGCTGTGTCATTCATTATCCCCCTTAATCTTTCAATCTTCCCCTTAACATCATCTTCCTTTAAAATATCCGAAATTATTGCGGCAGCATCAGCTCCAGCAAGAACAACTTCCCTTAAATTTGATTCATTTATTCCGCCGATTGCAATAATGGGGAGGGAAACTTCTTTTTTAACTTCCGCAATCAGTTCAATTCCTGCGACTTTCCCCGCATCAGATTTGGTGGAGGTTTCAAATATTGGTGAAACAGCAACATAGCTTGCCCCGTTCTTTTCTGCATCTAATGCTTCCTCTAAGTTGTGAACTGTTACGCCGATTATTTTATCAGGGGCTAATTTTCTTGCATCCGCCAAAGGCAGGTCATCCTGGCCCAAATGAACTCCATCCGCATCAACTGCAAACATTACTTCAATATCATTATTAATTATTAAATCAACATTTTTTGCTTTGCAGATTTCCTTTATTTTCCTTGCCTCTTCAATCATTTCAGCAGTTGATTTATTTTTATCCCGATACTGCACAACCTTTACTCCTGCATCAATTGCATCCCTTACATCCTCAAATATTGTTCTCTTTGTAAGGGATGAATCGGTTATGAAGTAAAGGTCCCATTCAGAAATCATTTGGTTTCCTCTATTTTCTGCATTTCATTAAGCTGGATTTCATTCAAATTGTAAACCGCATCATAGAATTTTTCCTTGAAAGTTCCAGGGCCTGTGCTTTTGGGGGCGGCAATTTCGCCCGCAATGCCAAATGAGGAAAGTGCATAGCTTGCTGCCTTTGCATAGTCCTTCTCCACCGCCGCAAATGAACCTATCACTGAGGCAACCATGCAGCCGGTTCCAACAATACTTCCCATCAGGTCATGTCCGTTCTTCACAATAAATATTCTTTCTCCATCGCTTACAATATCTTCCTTTCCGGTCATTACAACAGTCGAGGAAGAGCTTTTTGCAAGGGCTTTTGCGATTTCTTTTGGGTCTCCCTTAAGGCTTATTGCCTCAACCCCTTTTGTCTCCGCTTCCGCGCCTGCAAGAGTTCCAATCTCAGAAGAATTTCCTTTCAGGATGTCGATTTTAACTTTTTCCATCAGTTCCTTTGCCTTGTCGGTTCGAAGTTTTGTTGCGCCAACACCTACCGCATCAAGCACAACAGGGATTCCCTTTTCATTTGCCTTCTTCCCTGCAAGAATCATGGACTCAACCAATTTAGGGGTTAGAGTTCCGATGTTTAAAACCAGGGCAGATGCAATTAAAACCATCTCCTCCACTTCCTCTTTCGCATGGGCCATAACAGGCAATGCTCCAATCGCCCTCGTAATATTTGCGCAATCGTAAATTGTCACCCAATTGGTTATGTGGTGAACCAATGGCTTATTCTCCTTTATTTTCGCCAAAACTGATGAAATTTCACTCATTATCCTGCCTCCTAAAAAGTACGATAAAATTGCGGTTTGATATTTATTTAAACATTTGGAAGACTAAATTAGGAATGAATGTAAAGGGATTTATTGAGCTAATCAGGCCCCTTAACTGTTTACTTGCCGCAATCGCCGTTTTCATAGGTTATAGTGTTTCAGTTTCTGCCATTCAGATTGATTTAACGTTGTTAATTGCAATGGCTTCGGCATTTTTAATCTGCGGCGCAGGCCAGGCGGTTAATGATGTTTTTGATTTGGAGATTGACAAAAAATTGCATCCTAAAAAGCCCCTTCCTTCAGGAAGAGTGAAGGTGAAAAATGCGCGCTACTTTTATATGCTACTTTTCATTCTCGGAATTTTGCTGAGTTTTTTTATTAATATGGCCGCACTTACAATTGCACTTGTTTTTTCAGTGCTACTGCTGGTCTATTCGATTTTCATGAAGGAATACAAATACCTCGGGAATATTGTTGTTGCATTGGGGACTGCATTTACCCTGATTTATGGGGCTGCGATTTCCCTCAACTTTTCAGTTGTTGTTTTTCTCGCAGCCAGTGCATTCTTTGCAAACTGGGGAAGGGAAATAATTAAGGATGCGGAAGATTTGGATGCGGATAGGGGATTCAAAAAAAGCCTGCCGATGATTATTCCAAAAGAATTCATAAAATGGATTGTACTTGCGCTGTACATCCTTGCAATTGTGCTTGCGGTTTATGTCTGGATTTCGGGCTTGCTTTCAGGGATTTTTTACGTCGGGCTTATATTAATCAGCGCGGTATTTTTCATGCTTTCATTTCTGCTTCTTTTCAGGGGGAAACTTTCAGAGGCGCAGACGCAGAGCAAAATAGCGATGGCTGTTGCATTGCTGGCATTCCTTGCAGGGGTGCTTTAGATGAGGGAATTGGTTCTCTCAAATATTTTCGACATTCTCCAGCGCAAAGGATTTGGCGTGAGTTCCTTTGCCCACACAAACAGCTGCTTTGATTTGGTCGCAAGGAAGGGCCCACTTGTTCTGATAATAAAAGTTTACAGCAATATTGACTCAATGCGTAATGAACAGGGAACCGAGCTTAAAAGAATGGCAAGTGCGCTTGGGGCCACCCCTTTTATTATCGGGGACAAGACAAAGGCCTTTTCCCTGAGCAGGGGTAAAATTTACGAACGATATGGCATTTCGGCAATGAATCTGCAGTCATTCAGGGAATTGTTAGATGAGAAACTGCCAAGCATAAAGAATTTCAAGGGACGGGATATTGTTGACCTTGATTCTGAAAAGATGAGGGATGCCCGGAAAAAAAAGGGAATGAGTATTGAGGACTTGGCAAGGAAAATTGACTCGACCCCTGAAAGCATTCACCGGTATGAGAAGGGCTATTCAGCATCATTGGGAACCGCACATAAACTTGAAAGGGCACTAAAAACTCATTTGGTTAAGGAAATAAACCTGTTTGACTGGAAGGCAGAGAATGCTGTTTTTGAGGATAGGATTGATGATGAAACATTGGAGAAAATACGGGTCTTGGGCCTGAAGCTTGCTGTTTTTGAGCATGCGCCTTTCAGGGCATTTTCATTGCCAAAAGAAAAGCTGCTTATACACAAGGGGGAGGGCAGGGCGGAACTTAAGAGAAAGGCAATTAGCTTAAAAAGAAGTGAGCCTATTTTTGATTCTGACTCAATGATTGTTTCAAAGGAAACAAAGTATAAGAAGATTGAGGATGTGCCTGTTGTGGGGGAAGAGGAACTGGATTCAATGAGCAGATACAAGGACTTATTGAAATTGTTAAGGGAGAGAAAAGATGGATGAAGGAATATTCACTGCCAAAAGGGTGCAGCTGATTGAATTCATGAAAAGCAAGCAGGCAGTTAAATCGCGGGAGGTTGAGAGCGCATTCCTGAAAGTTAAGAGGGAACTTTTCTTCGACCAAAAAATGCTGGAGCATGCTTATCAGGATGATGCCTTTCCGATTGAGGGAGGACAGACCATCTCACAACCCTCCACAATTGCAATAATGCTTGAAATGCTGGAGATTAAAAAAGGAATGAATGTTTTGGAAGTTGGCTCAGGGAGCGGTTATGTTGTTGCCTTGCTAAGCGAATTGGTTGGCGAGGGCGGTTTTGTTTATGGAGTTGAGATGGAAAAGGAATTGGTGGAAAGTTCAGGGGAAAATTTAACCGCGCAGGGAAGCCTTAACAACGAAATTGTTCAGGGCGATGGCTCTAAAGGGCTTCCTGATAAGGCCCCTTTTGACTGCGTCCTTATCAGTGCCGGCGCCCCCTTTATCCCAAAGCCGCTTTTCGACCAGATTAAGGAAAAGGGGCGCATAGTTGCCCCTGTCGGGGACCAGTGGACACAAGTAATGGAAAAGATGACCAAGTTCAGGGGAAAGCCTGTGAAAAATTACCTGTCACACAGCTATTTTGCATTTGTTCCTTTGAAAGGGGCTTTTGGTTGGAAATGAACTATTTGGAAGCATTGGGCTTTTTGGATTCCTTCCAGGAAAGGCACCATGGATTTGACCTGGATAAAACCAGAAAAATGGTTGAATTGGCCAGCCTGGATATTGGCAAATTAAGGGTTGTGCATGTTGCCGGAACAAATGGCAAGGGCTCGTCTGTTGCATTTATCAGTTCGATTTTGAAAGAGGCCGGCTTTAAGGTTGGGACTTACACCTCCCCGCACCTTTTGGATGTGAGGGAAAGGATAAGGGTTAATGGGGAAAAGATTTCTGAAAATGAGTTTGCTGGAATTTTAAATGAACTGAAAAAAGTTGTTGAAAAGATGGATGATGGGCCCAGTTACTTTGAACTCATGACCATTGCCGCGATGAAATATTTTATTGATGAGAATGTCGATATTGCGGTCTTTGAGGTTGGTTTAGGCGGGAGACTTGATTCAACAAATGTTTTGCACGGGGAAATTTGCGTCTTTACAGATATCGCAATTGACCATACCAAAATGCTGGGAGAAACTGTTGAAAAAATTGCAGCTGAGAAGGCAGCCATAATTAAGAAAGGGAGTGTGGTTGTGCTTGGTGAAAAGAATAACGGAATGGAGGAAATTAGAAAAGGGGCCGAAGAATTAGGCTGCAAAATTGTTGTTCCTGAAATTAAGGGAATGGAACTTGGTTTGCAGGGGGAATTTCAGCAGAGAAATGCCGCAGTTGCGGTTGGGGCCGCAATTGAGCTGGGGATTGAAGATGTGCACATAAAAAACGGGCTTAAAAAAGTCAAATGGCCCGGGAGGCTGCAGATTCTGAAAAAAAAACCTTATCTTGTTGTGGATTCGGCGCACAATGTTGCCGCGGTTAAGGAGCTGATGAATTCGTTAAAATTATTTGAATTTGAAAAACTTATTTTAGTTATAGGAATTCTTAAGGATAAGGATTTGGATGGGATGATGGAACATTTTTGCAATGCAGATGTGGTGATTGCATCCAAAGTTGATATTGACAGGGCTGCGGAGCCAAAGCTGATTGCGGAAAAATGCAAAAAGGCAAAAATATTTGAGCCTATTGCCGATGCATTTAAAGAGGCGGAAAAAATTGCCGGTGAGAAGGACTTGATTCTTATCTGCGGGTCTATTTATACGGTTGCGGAAGCGTTGAGGCATTACAAATTTATGGTGGATTAGCCAAACCATTGACCTAGGTTGCTTTGCTCCCCTTTCTCCCTTGCCTTTGCGTCCAGTTTTGCGAGGGCACTATTCACCCTGTCCTTTGAAAAATCATGTTTCTCGCACAGGAATTCAATTACCTTTTCATTTTCCGGAGGATTGAATTCAATTTTGTAATCATCAGTGTATGGGGGTTCCATGAAAAGTTTCTCTATATCTTTGTAATCAAAATCCGGCTCGTGGTTTGTTTCTTTAATTATTTCCTCAAATGAATCGTGCTTACTCACCAATTTCAGCGCTGTTTTTGGGCCAATTTTCGGGAATTTATCGTTGAAATCGGTTCCCACCAAAATTGCCATCCAAATCATTTTTTTCCGGTCAATGTTAAGATTCTCCAGAACTTTTTTCATCTCAATTCTTTCAGGATGGACATCGATGTAGAAATTTTTCCCGGGAACTTTCCTCTTCCCAGTTATTGCAATGTTTCTGAACAGAATTGGCGTTCCAAAAAGCAATGCATCAAAGTCCTGGGAAATGCACCCATCCAATTTTCCATCCGCAACCATATGCGCAATTTGCGCCTCCCCCTCACTAGGTGCCTGAACTACGGGAAGACCCAGCATTTCGATTAGTTTCTTTGCCTCATCAACCATTTCAGGGGTTAATTTTAAAGCGCGGCTTCCCATTTTCCTTGCTTCCTCCATATCGCCTTTCTTCAGTGCTTCCTCATGTTTCTGAATTGCCTCGGTTCTTATTTTTTTTCTTTTTTCCAGTGTTTTGGATTTTAATTGGTGCGGGGTTCCGTCGAAAATAAAAACCGGCTTCAGGCCTTTTTCGAGGAGATTGGTTGTGCGGTAAAGCAGGCCGGTTAGGTGGGATGTGACATTCCCCCTTGAATCCATTAATGGGGTTCCGTCCTGCCCCCTAATGCTGGAAAGGAACTGGTATAGGATATTGTAGCTGTCTACACCCAATTTTTTGCCATTTAGCACATCAAGGGTTATTTCATCCCTCTCAATCAGCTCTCCAATAGCACTTCCCATAAAAAACCCGAAATAATTGGTAATTTAGTTGATTTAAATATAATCTATTTTTTGGATGACGCCAATTATCCTTAATAATACTTTTCACTATTTATTGATGGGGGTTTTATGGCCAGCATTAGCACCAAAGAAGATGAATTTTGCATATCGCTTTCTTCACAGGAATTCAATGATTTGGGTTTGGAGCCCGCTAAATTGTATGAGTTTGTGAAGGTAAAGGATGGTGTTTGGGTTATGCTCGAGGCCGGCGAGCAGAAGTTTGAGGTGAAGGAAGTTGATGATCTGGAGGAGAAGGTTGTTGGCCTGTTAAAGCAGAAGGATTTGAAGGATAAGGTTGAGGGAAGGTTTGAGAAACTGCTTAATGAGAAGGAACTGAAAAAATTTGAGGAAATGCTGAAAGACGGGAAAGTTATCAAATTTAAGTTGAGTGACAAGTACAAGAAGGCTGTTTATAAATTGGTGGAAAATAATTCGGTGCAGACAAGTACGCAGATTGAGAATAAGGAGAAGCCGTTTGAGGAGTATTCCTTGGAGAATGACGGCTTCGTGGTTGTTAAGAATGAGATGCGCGCAAAGAGGCTTTCAGATGATCTAAAGGATGAGATTAAGAATGGTGTGATAAAGGGCATAAAATCCTTTGACGGTTATTTTTACATAATAAAGAATGATTTGCTTGAGGAAATTCAGGAAAAGGTTTTGATTGAGATGAAAAAGGAAAAAACAATTGATTTGGACTCCCTTGACAAAAAGGTTTCATTCACGAAAACATTGGTTAGGGTCGGATGCGAGTTCCTGAAAGAGGACGGGCAGATAATCGAAAAAAGGAAGGGTATTTACCAGTTTATTGATTAGGTGGTTTGATGAAAGTCTTGATACCGATACTTTCGAAAAAGGAAAATGACGAAAAATTCATTGATGCAGCTGTTATCGGTGCCAAGGAAATCACCCTTCTTGTTGTTGTTGACACTTCCCTTACAAGCGGGGGCTATGGTTTTGCCAGCTCCGAGATAAGCCAGGGGAATGCGCTGATGAATGACATAAGGGCAATGGTGGGAAAGAAAAAGAAAACCTGCGATGATGTTCTTGAGTGGGGGGAAACAATCACAAAAATCGACCATATTGCAAGGCTGAGAGAGGTTGATAAGGTTGTTCTGCAGAAACAGGATAATAAATTTTACTCTGATTTGATTGAAACTTTGAAAAAAAATCAGGTCCGGGTTGAGGAAATTGGGTGACTGGAAAGATTAAAATACTCGAAGAATAATTATAATTACATGCCTGCACCTGAAACACCGTGGAAAAACTTTGCCCTGCTTTCGCTGCTTTTTTCCAATCTGCTAACAATAGTGTTTGCGGTGATTCTCAACTGGAACATCTTCGTAGTATTATGGATTTACTGGTTCCAGAGCATTTCCATTGGCTTTGTCCATGTCCTGAGAATTATTACTCTTCCAGTCGATAAAAACGCCCCTCCAAAAAAGTTCAAGAAGAATGTAATCACCTTGTCGCCGCTAGCGAGTAAAATTTATCTTTCAATATTTTTCATAATACACTATGGACTTTTCCATTTTGTTTATGCAGGATTCCTTTTACTGCTCCCGATATCCGGAACAGCTTTTTTAGTGGCCGGGGGGGGAACCATTGATGCCGGCAACATTCTAATCGACATTCTCTTTGTATTGCTTAGCGGAGGAATCTTTTTCGTTAACCACCTTGTTTCATTTTTTTATTACCGAAAAAAGCCTGTGAAGGGTCATAAGTTCAGTTTTTTCTATCCCTATGCAAGGATAATTCCTATGCACCTCACAATAATTTTTGGCGGATTTTTACTTATTTTGCCCTTGGGAGATTTGGGAATTAAGATTGTTCTCATATTCTTCCTGCTGCTAAAGACTGTGGCAGATATTGTGATGCATTACTTTGAACACAAAAATCAGATTAATTAACGGTTATTTCCCCAAAACTATTTTTTCCGCGATTTTTAATTTTGTTTTTACTTTTTTCTGGTGATCTTTCAGGAAATCAGAGACGAATTTTCCTGTGAACTGCTTGCATTCCCCGCAGAGCCATTTTCCATCTTTGCAGTCCTTCACTAATTTTTCCCATCTCTTTGTGTTTGGGTAGTGGAACTTGAGCAGTTCATGAACTTTGCAGATTTCCGGCCGGCCTCCCAATTTTCTTTGCTCCTCCACTGTAGGCCTTCCCCCTGTGAATGCGCGGGAAACTTTTTTAGCCGCTGCTTCAGGAGCATCATCCAAAAAGATTGCGGTTTCAGGGTGGGATGCGGACATTTTAGTTCCCAATTTCAAACCTGATTGGTGCTGGAAGTAAATAAAGCCAGGTGTAACTATTCCATATGGCAGGCGCTTTGCAATGTCCCTTGTGGCGCGCGCATGCGGATCCTGCTCCAAACCAATTCCCGTTACTGAAGGCATTGGACCCTCATACTCAGGGAGCTGGGGGTGCATAATGTCAGCATACTGCAAAAGGTTTGCGCTTACCTTTCCCAAATCAAGGTGGCCATAAATCGCCTCAAAAGTTTTTTTCGTTATTTTTTTGCTAAGTTCAAAAGTAAATTCATAATAGCGCGACTCTTTCTGGCTTTGAACGAAAACATCCTTCTCGTTCAGGCCCAGTGCGAGGGCATGTGCCAGATTCTCTATGCCCCATTTCTTTGCGGTTTCGAGTGATGGGATTTTTTTATCAGGGCGGGAAACATATGCGTCAATATCACTGACTGAAAAATAATTTTTTGCGCCGCATTTCTTGAAAAATATGAAAAGGTCAAGGTCTACCTTATGGCCGAAATGAAGCGGGCCTGATGAGGCGATTCCAGTCATGTTTATGAATGGCTTTTTTGCCTTAATGCGCGCATATACTTTGTCGAAATCCCTGTGGGCGATTACAATGCCACGCTCAAAGAGGCGGAATTTGAGGGATTTAGAAATTGAGGCAGGAATTGGGTTTAGACCAAATTTCTTGAATACATGGTCGTAATTTTTTACCTCTCCTGCTCCCCATGGGTCAAGTTCCAAGATTCCACCTTCAACAGTAACTATTTAATGTTTATTTAGTAGAGATGTATTAATAAATATATTAATCTAGCGGTGAATTGAAATGCCATTATTGATTGGAGAAAAGGCAATAGTTTTTGAGAAGAAACTCGCTGACCAGATTCAGCAGAAGGCATTTGGTGAGCGGGAGGAAGGCAAATTAGTGCTGGACTTGAAAGAGGCGCTATTTCTCCTTGAGAAGGGGAAGATTGAGCTTGAGGACAAAGATGGGAAAAAGGTTAAGGAAAAGGCACTGCTGAAACTTGGGGAGAAGAAGGAGAAGGACTTTTACAG
>JAFCCJ010000003.1 GCA_017610305.1 Candidatus Iainarchaeum sp. | reverse complement strand
ATAGATGAAGGCTGTTCATGTGAATTTGGCGCAAGCGAGGCATGTGGAAGCAGTGTCGGGGTGTGTGAACAAGGAATAAGGTATTGTGTTAGTGGTGAATGGTCTAGTTGCGGAGGAGAAATATTGCCATCAAACGAATTCTGTGATGGTCTGGACAATGATTGTGATGGGCCAGTTGATGAGGATTTGACAGCACCTTCCTGTCCCCTAAGTCAGGGTGTTTGTGCCGGGGCAACATCCAACAGGACTTGTGACGGGAGTGATGGCTGGAGCCCGTGTGATTATGGTCCTGATTTTGTTTCAGAGGAAATCTTCCCAGACAATTGTGATGGCCTAAACAATGACTGTGATGGGGAAACTGATGAGGGTTGTCCTTGTATAGCACCTGACACCCAAAGTTGCGGAACTGATGCGGGGGAGTGCAGCACAGGTATCCAGGACTGTGTAGCCGGCAGTTGGGGGGTTTGTGAGGGGAGTGTTGAGCCTGTTGATGAAACCTGCGACAACCTTGATAATGATTGTGATGGGACAATAGACAATGATGTCACAAGGGCCTGTGGAACTGATGTGGGTGCATGCATCGAGGGGCTAGAATCATGCAATGCCGGCCTTTGGGGAGATTGTACAGGTTCAATCGACCCCACCACTGAAATTTGCCTTGATGGGATTGATCAGGATTGTGAAGGCGAGGACCTTGCATGCGAAATATGCCCTGAGGGCGAAATTAGCTCAAGATGTGACTGTGGAGGCACCGCATATGTGGATGGTTTTTGCTGTTCTGATGTGCGTACGGCCCCCTGTGCGGATGATGCCGCATGTGATGACGGAAATCCGGCAACAATTGATACCTGTTTAAACCCATTAAGTTGTGAGGCATTGTGCGAAAATGTTGCCGCAGTGTGTGGTGATGACGATGGGGTCTGCCCAGCTGGATGTACCTCCGGAGAGGATGATGATTGTGGTGCAGACTGCGGAAATGGTTCTATTGATTCTGGAGAGGACTGCTCAACCTGCCCAAGTGATGTTGTGTGCGGTGTTTTGGAAGTTTGCAGCAGTGGATCTTGTGTAAGCCCTGCCTGCTTTGATTCAGGAGGCTGTATTGATAGTAACGATTGTACAATAGACGAATGCTTTAATCAGGGATTGCCAACATCATACTGCATGAACACACCAAGGCCGGGATGCAATCCGCCAGAGCAGTATTCAGGCTCACCAGGAACTGGGGGGGAGAGAGACCCAAATGACGAAGATGGTGACGGGGTTCCAAAAGATAGGGACTGCAACGACAAGGAGAAATTCATCAGGGAGTGCAATAAAGGCACCCATTGTGTTAGCGGCAGGTGTGTTTCAACAGATGATTTGGACGAGGAAACGCTAAAACAGTTGGACACTGACGGCGAAGGCCTGAACGATTGGGATGAATTACAGATAGGGACTGACCTCTATCACGAGGATACTGACGGGGATTTGGTAAATGATTATGATGAGGTTCAGGAGGGCACTGACCCATTGGATGCACAAAGCAACAATTGGCGCATCGACTACAGCTCAACTGTTAAAATTGGCGATAATCAGCGCATTGTTTTGTTTAATGGGAAAAGCGGCAAAAAAATGCCTTTCAAGGTCAAGGTAATATATGAGTCAGGAAGGGAGCAGGAGATGGAATCTGATGAATATGGGGAATTGACCTTCCAGGTGAGGGAAGCCGGCCAGATATTGCTTAATGTCAGCATTGGAAAATATATTCTGGAGAAAAATTTCCACGGACGCAAGGAATCTGAAACAGTTTTCGTGCTGCCGGACCAGACAGTAATTATTCTGGATGATGACTTGGTTAAGGAGAATCTGCTCTTTGCTCTGCTGTTCATAATGGCATATATACTGATTACGATACTGGCATTTATTGAGGCCAGTTATTTCATCCCTGCCGTAAAGGACATGGAAAACATGCCTTTGCGGATTGTGAGATTTGGCAGCAGGATTATATTCTCAATACTTTTCGGTGCAGTTCCGGCACTTTTGTATGTGTTTGTCGGTTCGATTGCGTCAGTAGCTGTCCTGATAATTCAGATTGTCATGCTCCTTGTACTGGGCTTTTTGGGGAAGAACATTAGGGCATGGATTGGGAAGTTACTCGAGAAAGGCGTGTCCAAATGAAGAAATCAATTGCCATTATCCTGCTTTTGCTTCTGACGCTTTCAATTAACACTTATGCATTTGCGCCAAACAAGGTAAAATCAATTGATGTCTCCGTAAAATTACGTGCCACAGGAACTATTGAGGGAGATATTGGAAATGGCGACCTGATGATTGTGAATATGCTCACCTTTTCCGACACCTTGGACCACCGCATAACCAATATTGATGAGAAATTGCTTATCGGCGACGAGGTTTTCAGGCCAAGGCATGAAATTGACAACGGGAACAGGTATGCCGCATTTGATGTTAGTGATTTACAAAGATTCAAAGATAGCCGGGACTTTACGGTTGAGATAAATGCCGACCTGGTTACAGAATCATTGCCGGGAATTAAGGATGATTTCAGCATCCCTGTCGAGATTATTCCATCGCTGCAGAAATTCACCTGGAATACCAAGCATATTGAATCCAATGACTCAGAGCTAATTCAAAAGGCAGACCTGGAATTTGCATCTGACTCGGGAATTCTTGCAATGCGGGATATTACTGAATGGGTAAACAGGAATATTGAGTATGATTATGATTACTATGAGGGGACCTGGAGTGCGAAGGAAACCTATCTGAGCAGGAGGGGGGTTTGTGATGAATTCGCAAATCTCAGTGCGGCATTCCTGAGGATTAAGGGAATTCCTGCAAGATATGTTTCAGGAATCAGTTTTGACGGGGAGAAATTCGGCAACCATGGCTGGATTGAGGCACTGGCAGGGGATAAATGGGTTGGGGTGGATTCCACATATGGTGAGGCGGGCTATCTTGACGGGACCCATATTTCACTGGCAAAAGAAATCGATGCAAATGCGACGATAAACCTTATTGTTACATTAAGGAGCAGAAGGCCGATAACTGTCTCAACCCAGCTTCATGAGCCCGAGGTTGAAATAAATTCTGTTGAATTCTTTGAGGGGATTACATCTATGGAAATTTCTGCGCCTGATTTCCTTTATCTAAACCAGCTATTTGACATCAATGCAGTTATTGAAAATAAAACAGGGGAGCACATCATCTATCCTTTAAGCCTTTCAATGCACGAGGATTTTGAGTTTGGTGACAAAAAGAGGATGGTTTGGCTGAAACCACTAGAAAGCAAAACAATTTCCTGGGAAATCTATGCTCCGCTGGAGGGGGATGATGGTTTCAAGAAACGCTATTCATTTAGTTTGCAGGGAATGGACCAGAATTTTTCAGGGGGCATTGATGTTTATCCCTATTATGCCGGGCAGCAGGTGGAGGCATTAATCGAGGTGGAGGACATTATTCCATCCATCGATGAGGAGAGCCTGACCATTAAGATTGCACTCTACAACAGCGGTTTGAATGATGGCAGTATTCCAATCGAGCTGAATTATTCAGGGAAGTTTACGGAGTATGAGGAGTTGGTCCCGGGAAAGAGAAGGCGAACATTTTCCTATTCCTTCAATAATTTTGTTCCCGGGAGCATCTACCTTAAAATAGGCGCAACCACTCCGGAAATTTACAGGATTGAGATAGGGGAGGACGATTCCCTCGAGATTTTCAAAAATGGGGAAATGCCGCCAAAACCCGAGCCAAAAAACTTAATTGAGGAATTGCTTGGTAGGCAATGGCTTACGTTCATAGGAATCGGGGTTCTTGTGGGAATAATTGCTATGGTAATAGTGCAGCAACTCTTTTTTCTGAGGAAGAGGGCCTGAAATTTGTTTTAAAGGCTTTCCTTTCAGAAAAATATTATAGCTTTTTTATCTAATTAAGGCGATCGTAGTCTAGTGGTAGGATAGGACCTTGCCAAGGTTCTGACCCGGGTTCGACCCCCGGCGGTCGCATTCAACTGCCATTCCAGTTGACATGACTCCCCTTCGGGGATTGCTCGGCCTTAAGCCTCGCTAATTAATTTATTTCTTTATCCAGTCCATTCCAAAGAATGCAATCACCAATGCAACTAATGAAATAATTCCTGAAATGATTAGGGGCATTGAATGGCCATAGGTTTCTGCTATTGGACCGAAAATTAGGGAGCCTACAAATAAACCTGTTGTTGCCATCAAAAAAATGAATGAGGAATTGCCCCCGATTCTTGCATCTTTGAAAAGCTTTGCGATCCCTATAAGCACAACAAGATCAAGAACCCCGTCCCCGATTTCATGGATTACTCGGGAAATAAATGAAATTCCCAAATCAGGGATTGTCATTGCTATATGCCCGGCGCCACTTAGGAAGATTGCCGCAAAGAAATATTTTCTCACACTTTTCACTTTATCGATTCTCCTCCCGAGGAGAAGCACAACCGCGGCAAGTGCAATTAGCGGGAGGGTCATATAAATTGCGGATTCAAAGAAGTTTAGGTTCAGCACCTCCCTTAAGAACGGGGAATAGGAGACCCTTTCCGCCCCCCAGTGGAGGGAGAAGAGGAAGAGGATCAGGGCAAAAACAAGGACATTGCGGTTGAGCAAATCTGATTTGTATTTTCCCAATTTCTCGCTGTGGAAAATTGTTTCTGAAAGCGGGAATGTGAGGAACAGGAGCAGAAAATAAAGTGCGGCAATAATCCAGAAAACTGTTGTAAAGGGAATGAACTGGAGAAGAATTCCCCCTATCAGGAAGCCTGCCGCAACGCCGAGGAAATTTGCCGAGGTGTAAATGCTGAATTCCTTTCCCTTTTCGCCCTTTACCTTTTTCAGGACAAATGAGCTTATTGAGGTTTCAGAGATGTTGTTTCCCAGTCCCCCGATGAAAAGGAGTATTGCCATGCCAAAAAAGGAATTAATCAGTGCAAGGCCTATGTAATGGGCCATAAGCATCAGCAGGCCTACGAAGATTAATCTTTTTACCGTAAACCTGTCATTAAGCAGGCCTGTGGGAAGGGTTGTTAGGAGTGAGGGGATTGCAAACAGGGCAAAGAGGATTCCCACCTCCAAACCATTGAATCCCAGTTCAAGGAAATAAAAGGGGAGGTAGAATTGTGTGGAGAATATGAAGATTCTTCGCAGGAAATTGATCAGATAAATCAGTTTTAGCTCGTCCATTGATAAAACACTAAATAAAACAATTAAATTGCTTTCGTGGGAAAGTTTTATGATGCAGCCGTAGTGTAGTGGTAGCATAGGAGCTTCCCAAGCTTCTGACCCGGGTTCGAATCCCGGCGGCTGCATTCAACTGAAGCCTCAGTTGACAAGGCACCCCCCTTCGGGGGGCCTTGCTCGGCTTTTAGCCTCGCAGAAAATCAGTGGATCTTTGAATTAATTTTGATTCCGTTTTCTTCCAGCAATCTTTGAAATGCAAATGCGTGGCTTTTTGCTTCTTTAACTTCTTCCGCCCAGATTTTATATCGGGGGCTTTTTTTCCATTTTTTTATGATTGCATTAATTCTTGTGCTTAGGGTAACGGTTTTTCCCCCCACTATCCGCAAATCGCAGTAAATAAGTAATTTCTGGTCAAATGAGAGGTCGGATCTTGCAAAATTCAAAAAATCATGATAACCTGCGATTTTTGCGACCTCTTTATCGGCCTTAAACAATGCCATTCCCCCCTTCCAAGAGTGTTCGGGATCAAAGTCATTTGACCTTTTTCCCGGGTTTTTTGCGACATCGTGCAACAAACCAGCAAAGTATAAGTGCTCAGGAGTTGTTTCCATTTTTAGCTTTGGTTTCGTTACCGCTTGTTCAGCAAGATTTTTGGCAAGCCTACTGACAGCGATTGAGTGGACCTTTACTTTGGGGGGCGTGTTATGATTCCAGAAAAATTCATCAGCCATTGGTTCAGTTATTTTGCACACGGATATTTTTCTCTGTGTTCTTCTAGGAGGCATTGCTTGTCACTATGAAAGTTTCAGTAGCTTGTCGATTTCGCTTTTGGTTTCCTCAAACACATCATCAACTGGTTTTGAGGCATCTATTATTTTTATGTTTTCGCCGAGTATGAAATTGGGCAAATCCAGGAACTTATTTCTTACCCTATCTAGAAAGTCTTTTTTCTCGAACTTTTCAATCAAGTCCCTGTTCTTGTCCTTCACTATCCTTTCCAGCGCTATTTCTGAGGGGACATCAAAAATTAGCACTAAATCCGGAACCAGCATCTTTTCATGCAAACGGATTAGTTCAACCAGGGGGAGGCCCTGTGCAAATTGGTAAACTATTGTCGAGTATTTGTAACGGTCGCATAAAACGATTTTTCCCTTATTCAGGGCAGGGATTATTTCCATGCCCAGATGCTCAATTCGGTCATTCACATAGTAATCAAGCATTTCATGGGCGGCTTCCTCAGGCAATGAATCACTGCGCTGCAGTTCCCTCACTTTCTTTCCATACTCCCCATCTGTTGGTTCCTTGGTGGAAAGGATATTCTTTTTAGGAATGCCTTTCTTAACCAAATAATCCGCTATCTTTTTCAGGATTGTTCCCTTGCCTGAGCCGTCCAGCCCGTCAAAAACTACAAATTTTCCTTTTGGCATCTAATCTATAATTAGATTCACTTAATTAAAAACCCTTTCCTTTGGAATCAGATTAATTGGAGTATTTACAAAAAAGGCCTTAAAAATTTTAGGGCATTCTTGAGCTGCGCAAGCCTGAAATTTGAGATTTTCCCGATTGGGAAATTGGCTTTTGTGCCGCCGGCTTTTGAGCTCTAGAGGCTTGTGGTTTCTGGATTTCTGACTGGGTTTGTGGGGAAGATCTGCCTCCCAACAAATCCCTATAGATTGCAACCTGGAAATAGGTCTGGACGACTACAAGGGCACCCCAAATCACAGACATTACAAGAATTAAAATCAGGTAGAGTAAACCAACCAAAATAAAGGCGATTGTCAGGTCCCCTATCGCCGCTGAAATTATGGCTGTAATTATTGTCACTATGAAAAATAATATTCCTGCTATTACGGATAAAACAATCATGAGGACGAAAAGAACTATGAAAAATAATATGTGTGCAACGATAATGCTTAGGATATTTCCTTTTGTCACATTCCAGCTTTCTTTAAGGGCGCCTATAATGCCAATATCCTTTGAAATAAAAATTGCCATATAGAGGAAAAACCTTAGCGCCAAGTAAGCAACTACGATACTCCAAACAATGAACAGAATTACCTGCACCAACATATCTGCAGGGCTTCCAAGAAGAATCGAAACAATCCATCCGGGAATGCCGATGATAATTATTAGCGACAATATGGAAATTACGGCCACAACTATTGACAAAAGAAACAGCTTTAGAAATTTAACAATGTCGAAAGCTGCTGTCGGCAAACCAAATATCTTGAGAGCCTTTAACACTATACGGGCCGCAATAAAAATCATAGCCAGGATAAGAAGTATTTGGAGGGGAATTATTAACAACAAAACAAGAGGATTAATCACTGTGCCAAATATTATTGCAAAGTACAGGACATAATAGATTGTCATTGCTATTAGAAATGCCACAGCATAAAGCCAGGTACTTCCGTATTTAAGGGAACTAAAAGCATCCTTTAGGATATTCGCGTATTGCATGGAGTTATTAGAACCAATGAAGTATTTAAATATTCCTGAATTACAGATATTAGGCAAGGCAGCCGTGGTCTAGTGGTAGGATCAGAGCCTTCCAAAACCTTTTTGCCGGCAAAAAGTTTGCAAAAAGGAAGAGGTTAGCTCTTGACCCGGGTTCGAATCCCGGCGGCTGCATCCAACCCCTATTCGGGTTGACGGAATAGCCCCTTTCGGGAGGCTATGCTCGCTACGCTCGCCAAAAAGAAGGTTTTAATATGAAACGATGGGAAAAAATAAGTGAGCCTAATTTTGAGACTATTATTCATGCTATTTTGAAACATTCTGGAAGGTCAACGCCTAAGTCAATCCAAAAAATTCTTTTTAAGGGGCTTATGCTTTATAGGGGCGGAAACCGGGCAAAAAGTGTTAGGATTAAGCTTGAAACCTTAATTGAAATTAGTGATTGGTTACAGGCACGCCTAAGAAGAACTGTTTTGAAATATCACAACAAACTTAGTGCTACTGAGATTGCAGATTTTTTAAGCGTGCAGTTAGAGGGGGAAAGGGCTATCGCCGTGGAGCCACGAAGAATTCTAACGATCGAGGAAGAGATGGTAAGGGAGAAGTTGATTAACATAAAGGATATTGTAAAAGGTAAGAAGGGTGGATCTAAAAGGCCTGGACTGGGAATAAACTCCGTAAAACCTAAAGACAAATATAAGAAACCATCAGCATCGATCATAAAAAATAATAGAAGGCCTATGCATTTTTAAATTTGGATTGATATTATGAGGGAGAATTCACCGGTACAGAAAATTTCCCTGGAAAGGGTTTATCGCCTGTTTGAACTTGCTGAAAAGGAGTTTCCTAAACATCCGGAAAGGAGCAAAAGATATGTTGAACTGGCGAGGAAGATTGGCACAAAAAACAGGGTCACTATTCCCGCAGAACTGAAAACAAAATTCTGCAAAAAATGCGGGGCATTTCTGAAAAAAGGGAAGAATTCAAAAGAGACTGTTTCCGGGAAAATTCTTGAGATTAAATGCCTTGAATGCGGCGCTGTCAGAAAAACCAGGAAATAGATGGGAAAGGGTTAAATACTTCTTGAATTCTATTAATTAGTCATGAGCAAGGCACAAGGTTCGCTGGAATATCTGCTGCTTATTGGCGGAGCCGTTATGGTGGGAGTGGTAATTATCACCCTGCTTTATGTAATTTCGGGCGGGGGAATAGACAACACCGATACCACATTCAGGGATGTCCTCTGGCAACAGGTTAGCACAGGCTCGAAGATTAAAGACGGGAGTTTTGAGGATCCGCCAGGTGGATCACCTGCTGAGTTCGTAGGGGGATCCATAGTCACTGATTCTTACTTCAATGCCCAGGCGCTTCATATGAATGGGGGGACCACAACGCAGACAGGCTCACATTTGCAAATTATGGTTGGAAGGGAAGCCAAAGCAGGAATATGGGTTAAAAACGCCCAATCCGGAACTTGTACAGGAGTAACTATCTCTGATTGCACATTTACCGGCGGGGAGACAATAGGGGGAAAATATGAGAAACAGAGTTATGACTGCATCCTAGCTACAAATACTATTGAAGTTACTGCGTCAGGTGACTGCTATATGGATGGCCTAATCCTCAAAGCAGCCTAAGGAAGGCTTTTTAAAGCTTATTAAGGAAATTTATGTAATAGTAAAACGCTTTTTTTGGCGTTCGCGCAAATTGCGCTTGAACAAAGAAACTCCGAAAGGAGAGGTGATTGATTGGGAATTTACGATGTACCAGCAACAGAGCTTATTGATGGCGTTGCAGAAGAATTTAAGGCAACATTACAGCAGCCTGATTTTATTAAATGGGTAAAGAGCGGAGCCCATAGGGAAAGAGCTCCTCTTAGACCTGACTGGTTTTATGTAAGGGCGGCAAGCATACTTTACAGAGTTTACAAGGATGGGCCTGTTGGAACTGAATCTTTGAGGACTTATTACGGCGGAAAGAGGAACAGGGGCGTAAGGCCTGAGAAGTTCAAGAAGGCCTCCGGGAAAGTTGTAAGGGCCTGTTTGCAGGCACTGGAAAAAGAGGGGCTGATTAAGAAGGCTAAGAAAGGCAGGGGAATTTCCGCCAAGGGGGAATCATTCCTTGCAAAGAAAGCCAAGGAAGTTGCAGTTAAGATTAAGGACAGAAAGCCTATTGTGAAGGAATTGAAACTTAATAAAGGGATAAAGGACGAGGCTGCCGCAGAGGTCAAAAAAGCCCTAAAGGGCCAGGATGACAAGGAAAAGGCCAAGAAAGAGGGTGCTGAGAAGAAGAAGGAAGCACCTAAGAAAGAGGAAAAATCAAATGAATGAAGAAGATGAGATTCGCAAAAGGAAGATGGAGGAACTAAAACAGCAATATGCCCAGCAAAATACTGAAGAACAAAGACAGGTGGAGGCTGAGGCCCAACTTAGCGCGGTTCTGAGGAAAGTTCTGACTGATGAGGCAAGGACAAGGCTGAATAATGTGAAATTGGTTAACCAGGAACTTTATCTCAAGGTGTCACAGGCCTTGCTTTACTTTGTGCAGGCAAAGAGGCTGCAGGGCAAGATGGGTGATGCTGAGTTAAAGGATTTGCTTTCAAAAATGGGCGCAAAAAAAGAAATCAACATTAAAAGAAAGTGATTTTTATGGCAAGAAACAAGACTGAAGAAAAGAAGGAATTCCTGACAGCGGCAAGAAAAGAGGTCGGTGCAGGGCTGACCAATGTGCCTGTCTGGATTATGCAAAAGGCCGGGAAAAGAATATGGAACAGAAGGCAGAAAAGGCACTGGAGAAGCACAGCTTTAGGGATGAAGTTTAAGAAGAAGCAGGTTGAGCAGGGTAAGATTAAGAACAAGAAGCCTGTCAAGTCCGGGAAGATAGAGAAGAAGACCATTAAGAGAGGAGACAAGGGCAGGAAGTGATTTTTATGAAAGGGGAAGAGGCAGAATATATAATTCCGTTGAGAAAGGTTTTCAACAACCCAAAAACAAAAAGGTCAAGAAAGGCTGTGACAGCTGTGAGGAGATTTGCTACAAAGCACACCCATATGGACAAGGTTTTGATTAGCAATGATTTGAATGAGATTATTCTGGAAAAATCACATCACCCCCCAAGAAAACTAGAGGTTGTTTTCTGGAAGGATGGGGAGATTTTAAGGGTTTATGCCAAGGGAAGCAAGGAACTGGCAAATGACAAGAAATTAAAGGCCGATAAGGAGAAAGAGAAGAAGAAAAAGAAGGAAGAAAAAGATAAGAAGGGCAAGGAAGATGCCATGACGGATGCCCAGAAGGCAGTTAAGGACGAGGAAGACAAGAAAAAGGCCGACAAAAAGGAAAGGGAAAGGGCTGCTGAAAAGGCGGCAATCAAGAGAAAGTAGGGTAAATAATGGAGATAGTTAAATCAACTGTCAATGCTAGCCCTTTTTTGGGGGTTTTTTGCGTTGCAACCGATGATGTTTTACTGCTTCCAAACAGGGTTGAGGAAAAGGAAGTTAAAAATTTCAAAATATTGGATGTGGAAATATTTAATGTTTCTGTTGCAAGCAGTTCATTGATAGGGGTGTTTGTTGCGGGTTTGGGAAAGAAATTTGTTTTGCCATATTTTACGGAGAAAGAGGAGATTGAAAAATTTGAGGATAATGGATTGGAGGTAATTTCGCTGCATTCAAGCGCACTTGGAAACCTTGTTGCACTGAATGAAAATGGGGGAATTGCCTCACCACTTATTGGAAAAAAGGTTGTTGATAAGATGCAGGATTTTTTCGGGGTTGAGTTTTTGCAGAAACAAGTTGCAGGGTTTGATTTGCCCGGGGCTGCGCTTACAGTAACAAATAAAGGCTTTATTGTGCACCCTAATATTGGAAAGGGTGAGTTTTCGGAACTTGAAAAGTTTTTCAGGGTTAATGGGAGCTCAACCACATTAAATTACGGCGACCCTTTTGTGGGGAATGATATTCTCGCAAATAGCAAGGCTGCTGTTGTCGGGGCAAATACCTCGGGGCATGAGCTGATAAGGGTTGATGAAGGATTGAGAGGGGAATGAGATGGCAAAGAAAGAGACGAAAGAACTGAAACAGCAAACGTTTGAAGCCAGCGGAACATTTGTAGATAAGGGCATAGAGAAGACATTCACAAAGCTAGTTTTTGGATTTAATGAAAGAACCGCGAAGGAGAATTTATTTGCATTGATGGGCTCAAAGCATAAACTGAAGAGAAGGGTCATTAAAATAAATGAGATGAAATTGTCGGAGGCGAAGTAAATGGAAAGTCCAAAAGAAATTAAGATAAATCCGCAGCAATTGGCCGGAATTTTTGAGTCCGAAAAGAAAAAGATGGAACAATTGAACCGGAGATTTAATGATATGCGTGAAGCTGTTAATGAAACAAGGGGCGCAATAGATGCCCTGAAAGTCCTTTCAAAAGCCAAGAAGGGTCAGGCCGTTAAAATTCCGCTTGGGGGAGGGGCACTTATTGATGTAAATATTGATAAACTGGAGAAAGTTCAGTTAAACCTCCCTGGAAATGTGATGCTAGATTATACTCCTGAAAATGCCATTAAAGAGATGGGGAAAAGGCTTGAGGGAGTTGAGAAGAATCTTTCATTGACTGAAAAGGAGATTCAGAAAACATACAAAAATCTGGATAATCTCTCAAAGGCCGTGGGCAGCATTGCTTCAGCCAATAAATAGATTTTTCCTTTTTTCCTCTGATTCATTAGTTGTCTAGTGGTGCAAATGTTCGACCTGCTTAAGAAAAAGATTGGCTCCTTTGCCGAAAAACTAACCGGAAAGCTTGAGGAAAAGAAGCCAGCAGAAGCTGTTGGGGGAGAGGAACAATTAGAATCTGTTTATGAGAAGGAAGAGCCTGCGGCAACTGAAGAAGAATATGTTGAAGCCAGCGCAGGGGAAGTTAGGGCCCCTGAGGAAAAATTGAGGGAAGTCAGGGGAGAGGAAGAAAAGGAACTAAAGGCAAAGGTTTCTGTTAAGAGCAAGATTAAGGGTTTTATTTCAGGGGAAATAAAAATTGAGGAAAAGGATTTATCTGATTTTTTGGATGAATTTGAGCTTTCGCTTTTGGGGGCGGATGTTGAGCAGGAAACCGCCGCTGAATTGATTACTGAATTAAAGGAGCAGTTAGTGGGCAAGAAAGTTCCGAGGGGGAAGGATGTTACTGCTTTTTTGAAAGAGGAGATTAAGGAAGTTCTTTCATCAATGATTTCCACTGAAGAAATTGATTTTTTCGGGATGGCTGAAAAGAAGAAGCCGTTTGTTGTTATGTTTCTGGGGCCTAATGGTGCGGGGAAAACCACTTCTATTGCGAAAATTGCCCATGCAATTAAGGAGAGGAATATTACTTGTATCTTGGCAGCTGCCGATACATTCCGTGCCGCTTCCATTGAGCAGATTGAGGTCCATGCTGAAAAATTGGGAGTTCGGGTTATAAAGCACCAGTATGGTGCGGATCCTGCAGCAGTTGCATTTGATGCTGTGAGGGCTGCCGAGGCAAAAAAGATCGATGTTGTTTTGATTGATTCTGCAGGGAGGCAGGAAACCAACAAAAATCTGATGGGTGAATTGGAGAAAATCAACAGGGTTGCAAAGCCTGATTTGAAATTATATGTTGGCGAGGCTTTTACCGGGCAGGCTCTTTTGAACCAGGCAACTGAATTTGACAAGCATTTGGGTTTGGATGGATTTGTTTTAACTAAAATTGACACCGACACAAAGGGCGGAACCGCAATTTCACTTTTGTATAAATTGAAAAAGCCGATTGTGTTTATCGGCACAGGGCAAAGGTATGAGGATTTGGTGGAATTCAAGCCGGAATATATTCTAGATAGGATTATTTCTTAATTTCCACAAAATTACATAATCATAAATACTAGTTTTGCACTTATTCTTGGGAATGAAAAAATTAATTATATTGGTTTTTTTGGTTTTTGTTTTAATTTCCCCCTTTGTTTTTGCTGAGGAAGCGGAATGTATGACGAGGGAGGAGGTTGAAGCAGAAGGGGAGGCATGCCTTTACATATACAAAAACAAAGTTTATTCTATGGCGCCATATGGGGGCGAGCACTTTCAACACGACTGCGGATCCGAGGTAACGGGGATAATGAGGGAAACGCACATAGAAAATCCCGAACATTATTTTGGGGAAGCTTACAGGGCAGATTTATGCGGGTTTTATGTTTCTGAGGAATTGGTGAATTTGTTGACATATGGCCTTGTGGGTTTGGCAATAGTGGCAATATCTGCAGTGGCTTTCTATTTCTTAAAACCGCACCGGAAATAACCATAAGGCAAATCCGCACCGGAAACGAGGTCCCTTCCTTTGTTCTTTAAAAAGGCCTTGAACTCACTTTTTCCGGAGGTGGAAAATATGTTTGCTTCAAGGATTTGCAGGTTTGTTCCGGGATTATCCATTAACAATAGCCCATTTAGCTCCCTGAGAAGAAAAAACCTTTATAATCGTTTCTGACCTAAATGGATAAGTTCTTTTTTTAGGAGGTAGAACGATGAAGGTTAATGAATTAAAGGCAAAAGCGGCTATTGACTCCCTTGAGGGGGAAATTGTATCCATTGGGGAAGTAAGGAGCTTCGCAAATGATAGGGGAAGCGGAAAAGTGGCAAATGCCGCCCTGAAGGATGATACTGGCGAAGTAAAGATGACCCTTTGGAATGAGCAGACCGAGCAGGTTAAAGAGGGAGATAAGGTCAAGATTGAAGAAGGCTGGTGCAGCGAATACCAGGGCCAGATTCAAGTAGGCACAGGCAAAAACGGTAAATTAACTGTTTTGGAATAGTTTATTTTATGCTGCTCTTCTCCTTCTTACGGGAGTAGGGCTTTTACTTTTTGCCACTGGAAAGGTCATTGAAAGCCTTGGGCCGAAGTGCGAATTGTCTACTTTGAATTTTCCGCCCATGGCTTCGGTAATCAGCCTACTTGAAATTTTGCCATAGCCTCTTTTTGGGTCATGCATTGCCCTTGTGAAACGGACTTTTCCTATTTTCTTAATTTCATGCTTTTTGAGATTCGGACCCTCATTTGTGACTCCTATCATAATCTTTCCTTTCTCCCGATTCAAGGAAATATAGATTGGCCTGCCAGGGGTGTGGCTCAGTGAATCGGTAACAAGGTTATGAAGGGAGCGATATAGTAGTTTACCATCAAAAGTTGCTTCCCCCACATCCTTTCCCCAAAACTCTATTTTTACTGCGTTTCCGTCCCTGTCCACAAATTTCTGCTTAAGAAACCAATCAAGAAACTTATGCATATTTTGCTGTTTTAAACGTACAGGCATTTTCTTGCCAAGCCATTTTGACGAAAATTGAGACTTATACTCCCGTTCGCCATAAAACAAGTTGTTAATCTCTTTCTCCGTCTTGCTGCGCAGTTCTTGCTTGTGTTGGTCGTGAAATACTTTAAATCCATCAAAAACTGAAAACAGTTTTTTATCCGCCTCTGCAAGCTGCTTTCTGTATTGAACTATGGTTCTTTTCAGTTCTAGTTCGGATGGTTGCTCATCCGCCCTCCTAAATTCGCCAAAGTTAATGTGTACTTCCCGAATTGCATCTATCGCTAAATGAAGTTCCTTATAAAGCCTATCTAATTTCGAATTTGGGTATTTCTCTTTAAGTAACGCTAAGGATGAACTGACAATGCCTAATGGTTGCATTGAATCATGAGCAAGTGCCCTCATAGTGTCCCTCATAACTGGCCAATCAAATTCTTTAGGCATAGAAAACTAAGGTTCCATCAAATATTTATTATTTTGCTGAATTTGGGGCTGAATCAGCGACCGAAGCCTTTAAAAGGACTTAAACGGCCAATGAATACATAACACTCAAATTTGAGGAAATAAAATAATGAAATAAGGTTAATTGAAATAACTGGTTCTTAGCATTAAATCTGCTTTTTAAGCCCGGATTTGCCTGCATGGGATTGGTTGCATTGGTTGCCTATCAAGGAGGATTGGATTCAAATGAGTTTTAGTAAATACAATACCAAAAGGTTCGAAAAAGACCCCCCACTTAAGGAAGGGGAAATCAGGGAAATGGAGATAATCGGCGTCGGAGAGAAGGGCGACGGAATCGCAAAAATTGAGGGTTTCGTTGTTATCGTTCCTGGCACAAAAAGCGGTGATAAGGTACAGGTAAAAATCACAGCTGTCAGGGGAAAGGTTTCTTTCGGCGAGGTTGTCGGAGATTCAGAGAGCACAGAAGCACCTGCTGAAGCTGCAGATGAGGAAGTTTCTGAAGAGGGAGCCACAGAAGAGGCAACCGAAGAAGAGGCACCTGCAGAGGAAGATGCTGAGGAAACCGAAGCAGATTCCGAAGAGGCAGAAAAATCTGAGGATTCCAAAGATGAATCTGAAGAGGCTTCAGAGGACGAACCTGCAAAGGAAGAGGCAACCGAAGAATCAGAAAAGGCAGAAGCCACTGAAACTGAGGAAGAAAAAACGGAGTAGTGAGTCTAATGGAAGTTACTATACAACCTACTGAAGAACTCAGGCTAAAATTGCTTGCTGAGGAATTTAGGCTCAGGAAGAAGCAGCCAGAGGCATGGACAAAGACCAAATACAGGCCTTTTGCCAACTTCAGAACCAAAAAGATAGAGACTAAATAAGTCTCTTCTTTTTTCATTTTATTCTATTTTTATATTTTCTTTATTAAATCTTATATATCTATATAGAAGTGATTGAATGGGATTGGGAGAAAATTTAAGGAAAGCAATTGAAAAAATCAGAAATTCCTCTGTTCTTGATAAGGAGACCGTCAAAGCAGCAGTCAAGGAACTGCAAAGGGCGCTGATCTCCGGCGATGTTGATGTTAAACTGGTTCTTGAAATAAGCAAAAAAATTGAGGATGCCGCATTTCAGGATCTCCCTAAGGGAATTAATCGAAGGGAGCATGTGATTAAAACTACTTATGATTTGCTTGCCGAGAAATTGGGCGGTGAGGGAAATGCCCCTGAAAAACCTGAAAGGATTTTATTGGTGGGGCTATTTGGTTCTGGAAAGACCACAACCGCCGCAAAGCTTGCCAAATACTATTCAACGCGCGGGCTGAAAGTTGGCCTAATTGGGGCAGATGCATTCAGGCCCGCCGCATACGAACAATTGATGCAGCTTGCATCAAAAGTTAAGATTGATTTTTACGGGGATAAAAAGGAAAAGAATGCCGCAAGAATTGTTGAGGCAGGGATGAAGGAATTCAAGGGCAAGGATTTGGTTATTGTTGATTCTGCAGGAAGAAGTGCGCTGGATTCTGAACTGAAAAAAGAGGTTGTCGCCATAGGCGGGACTCTGAAGCCGGACAACACATGGCTGGTTTTGGGCGCGGATATCGGGCAGCTTGCTAAAAAGCAGGCAAAGGCATTCCATGATTCTATCGGAGTCAATGGAGTTATCCTCACAAGAATGGATGGTTCGGCAAAAGGCGGAGGGGCATTGGTTGCCTGCAGTGAGACAGATTCGCCGGTTATTTTCATCGGCACTGGGGAAAAGCCAGCGGATCTGGAGGCATTTGACGCGCAAAGGTTCCTTTCGAGAATTATGGGCTATGGTGATTTGCAGGGTTTGCTGGAGAAGGTTAAGGAAATTGAGGCAGAGGAATTAAATGCCGAAGCCTTTATGGAGGGTAAATTTAACCTGAAAATTTTTTACAACCAATTGAAGGCCGCAAGGAAGATGGGCCCTTTGGATAAGGTAATGGACATGGCTGGATTGGGCCAGCAGGTCCCGAAGGAAATGATGGAATTGGGCGAGGGAAAGCTTGATGGCTTTAAGGTTATTATGGAATCCATGACCGCTAAGGAAAAGGAAGAGCCGGAACTTTTGAACAAGAACAGGATTCAGAGGATTGCAAAAGGCTCAGGGAAAAAGGAGGCGGATGTAAGGGAATTGCTAAAGCAATACAAGGTCATGGAAAAGATGGCTAAGAAAATGGCAAAGATTGATTTGGAGAAGATGCAGAAAAAGGGCGGAATGGACCTGGAGAAACTGATGAAAGGTTTCGGCAGGAAAAAGAAGATGAGGATTAGGTGATGCTTATGGGTAGGAAGCGACCTGGAAGAAATAAATTTAACAAGAAAAAAGATCCACGGCAAGGCAGGTCAAAAAATACGGTGGGGAAGGCAGAAAGGCCTAAGCATATTAATACTAAATGGGTCGCGGAATGGAAAGCTAAGAAAACGGGGGTTTCCGCTGAAGAAGTTAGTGTTACTGAAGCAGATATTGAAGAATACATTATTAATCGGATGTTAGACAAAATGGACAGACCAGAGTTTCCTAAAAAACGCGTCAGAACTAAATCGAATTACTGATTAAGTTTAAAACCATTCAATAGCAAATTATAACATGGAATTGCTGATTTTCAGAATTTTTGTTCTGGTTTTGGGGTCTGCGGCTGCTGCCTATACAGACACAAAAACTGGTTTGATAAATGATTATATCACATACCCGATGATTGCAATCGGGATTTTATTCAGCCTGATTGAGTTTAATTTGAATGCCTTTATCATTGCGGCAGCTGTTTTTGGGGGAGGATATCTTCTTTACTTCTTAGGGCAGATTGGCGGGGGGGATGTGAAGCTGTTAACCGGAATTGCATTGCTAATGCCTTTTTTCGGGCAGGGGAATTTTATTATCCCCTATCTTGGCGAAACCGACACACCATTTATTGCCGGGGTTTTGTTTGTTGGAATAGCACTTGCTGTTTTGTTCAACTCAATTTATTACATTATTAAATATGTGCGAAAGGGAATAGATTTTGATTACAATAAAAATGGGTTCATTATGGGTGGGGTTCTTGCCTTGTTTCTTGTGGTTTACTTCTATCTCATTATGCAGTTCGGGGTTTCAATAAACTTTGTCCTTTTCATGGGAAGTTTAATGCTGATTGTTTTAATTCGCCTTGCGCTGGAAAAGGGAATCAGGAAAGAATTCAATCTGGAGACGGTTTCATTGGATAAACTTGAGGAGGACGAACTTGTAGCCCTTGAGTTTATTGATTCTGAAATTGCGAAAAAGGCAGGGCTGGGTATAAAGAAAACTATCGGAAAGAAGGAAATTGAGAAACTAAAAGAGTTGAAAATAGGCGAGATTGCGGTTTACAGAAACCTCCCGAAATTTGCCCCATTTATTTTTGCAGGGGTTTTGATTGTGCTATTGTATCCAAATGTGATTGAAATGCTGCTTTTCTAAAGTTGATTTTTATGGGTGTGAGTGATGATAAAAAATTCCTGCTTGAAGCAGTAAAACTCGCAAGAAAAGGTATTGGGAAGGTCTCGCCAAATCCATTAGTTGGGGCTGTTGTTGTAAAGAAAGGAATAGTTGTCGGCAGGGGCCACCATAAAAAGTTCGGGGGAAGGCATGCGGAAGTTGTTGCACTTGAAAAGACAGGGAGAAGGGCAAGGGGAGGAACACTGTACATTTCTTTAGAGCCATGCTGCCATTATGGAAAGAACCCGCCCTGCACCGAGGCAATAATTCAGGCAGGGATTAAGACGGTTGTTTTCGCATCAAAAGATCCTAACCCTGTTGCATGCGCCAATTCGGAAAAAATATTAAAAAAGGCGAAAATCAAAACAAAATTAATTGAACTTGAGGAAGCCATTGAACTTAACAAATTCTATTTCAAGCGCATAAAAAGCGGCACCGCCTTTGTGGCACTAAAGGCGGCAATAAGCCTTGACGGGAAGATTGCCAATGAACGCGGGAAAAGCAAATGGATTTCCTCTGCAGAAAGCAGAAACCTGGTTCAAAAAATGCGTAACAGGTTTGATGCAGTAATGATCGGGATAAACACTGTGGTGAGGGATGACCCGAAAATTACATGCAGGATTAAGGGCGGGAGAAATCCGGTGAGGGTTGTTCTTGATACCAACGGCAGGATTCCGCTTAAATCAAAGATACTGAAGCAAAAGGGGCTTACGGTTGTTGCAACAACCAAAAGGGCGCCAAAGGCAAGGATGCAGAAGCTTATGGAGATGGGGGCATTGCCGGTTATTGTAAAGGAACGTGAAGGGGTTGTTGATTTTAATGGACTGATGAAGGAATTGGTTAAAATGGGCATTCAAAGTGTTTTGATTGAGGGCGGAGCAGCACTTAATGCCTCTGCAATTAAAGCAGGGGTTGTTGATGAATTCTATTTCTTCATTTCACCTAAAATTATAGGCAGGGGTTTGGATGTTTTCAGCGGCATTAAACTGAAAAAATGGGTTGAGTTCGAAAACGCAGAATTTAAAACAATCGGGCCTGATGTTTTTATTAAAGTCAAGGCAAACTGATTATTTGAAACCAATTCCCTCAACAGAAATATTTCTTTCATCTTTTTCAATTTCGAATTTAACACCTAGAATTTTTTCGCACACCGAAATATTGTTTTTTGTGTGCTCAGTTATTTCTGTGCAGGCTATTTCACTCCTACCTTTTGCAAGCGCCATAAAAGGAATTAATTGGTCCATAAGGTGTTTGTCGACAGGGCTTTGTTTTTCCAGCTCAGAAATTAATTTTCTCGCCGCTTTTTTGCCAACCTCGTTGGCTGGAAGCCCTTTTTTTCCAAGGGCATTTGCGCCGATAAAAACCCTTGAGGGGAATTGGGCAAAGAGCTCAATGCCCGAACCAATGGTTTCATTGTTCTCTTTGGTTTCAATGCATTCGGCAAAATCGGCATTAAGTGGCAACAGTTCTTTTTTCGCGGCAATCATCTGGTTTCTTGCGACATCGGCAGCCAGGGATGCTGAGTGGGAGAAAATCTTGATTATTTCAATATCCTCAATTTTAGTGATGTTCAGCGGTTTGAGGGGAAGTTTTGCGGGAGAGGATTTGAAGGAAATTATTCCATTGCCTTTTGGGTAGTAGCCCCTTTTCACTAATTCAGCGGAGAAATTGCACCCGATTGAATTCAGGACAGGGAGCAGCACCCTATCCAGATATGCAAAGGGCGGACTCCATTCAACATCAGTGCCTCCATTCACCCGCAACTTATTTTCGGATTTCAGTGCAGGAAACATTGCGGATTGTAAAAGTAGCGTTGCTGAACCTGCCGTCCCTATATTCACTTTCAGAGCGGTTTCTTTCAATTGCCCGGGCGAGAATTTTACCGTTCCAGAGCCTTTGGATGCCCCCTCAATAGTTGCATTGCACATTTTTGCCACTGTTTGTAGTGCAGTTAGATGCTGTGCCCTTAAACCAGGATTTGGCCTTTTCGAACGGATATTCCTTATTTCAACCTCCTTCCCTGTAAGTGCCGCAAGGCCTATTGAGGTCCTAAAAACCTGCCCTCCAGGGGCGGCATCAATACCAATCATATTAATTCCTTCGACAAAAAAAGCTTTTAATAAGATTCAATCCAAAGAAATGTATGAATGTTTTAATCACCGGTTCAGGGGGCTTTGTGGGAAAAAGGCTGGTTGTGGCACTGAATAAGAAGGGGCACAAAATTAAGGAATTTTCCCGCGAGCTTGAAATGGATGTTAGGGACGCCAAACAGGCAAGGGAAGCTGTAAAGGGCATTGATGCAGTGGTTCACCTTGCCGCAGAACTGGATGAAAATTCACCTGACTTGTTTTCAATAAATGTTGATGGGACGAAAAATTTTCTCGAGGCAAGCACAAAGGCAGGGGTTGGCAAATTTATTCATCTTTCCTCCTGCGGAGTGATGGGAAAATTAAAGGGGCGGGCAAATGAGAAAACTCCTGTGAATCCTGAAACAAAATATGAGGAAAGCAAGGCCAAGGCCGAAAAGGCGGTTTTAAGTTATCAGGAAATTATGCCTGTGATGGTTCTGCGTAGCGCTCTTGTTTACGGGAACAACAAATACTGGAGGAAAATTGTGAGATTTATACAGCGCGGCTTTCCCTTGGTCGGGGGCGGAAAGAATTCATGGCAAATGATATATGTGAATGATTTGGTCAGCGCAATTGCTTTTGCCATTGACAGGGAGGAAAGCAGCGGCGAGATTTACATTGTTGCCGAGGACGGGGGGAAGAAATTGAGGGCGGTTTATGAAATAATTTACCAGGAACTGGGAATTAAGAAAACTGTTGGGAGCATTCCCTACCCTGTTGCCAAAATACTTTCATATTTCTCATTGCTGAAATCAAAAATCCTGGGCGGGAAAACAATACTCACCCCTGCACATGTGAAAAGGGTTGTCAGGGAGAGAAACTATTCAATCGAAAAAATCAAAAAACTGGGCTGGAAACCGAAGTACTCCACCGAGCAGGGAATAAAGGAAATGCTTAAAGAGATGAAAGAGGAGAAATTAATTGGGTGAAAATGATGGGATTGCTTCAGAGAAAAAAACCAACAACTGGCACTCAGGCAGCTTTTATTGCAAGGTATGGTTCTAGGGGAACTAGAAATATGTCTCAAATTTTAAAATCTCTTGGTAAAAATCCTTCTCCACAAACATTACGATCTGTTGCTTCAGAATTTCGTTTTAGGAATGTGCCTCATTTAAAAAGTTGGCTTGAACAAAGGCAAAAATAAAAATCAGAGTTACTTCAACTTTTCTTTCCCCGCCTTTTTGACTGCGGAGGTTATTTTTGTGAGTTTGGATTTTGCGGCTTTTAAATCAGAACTTGTTTCCTCAATTGCGGTTCCAACATGGATTACATCAGCACCCGCCCTTATTGTATCATAGGCATACTTCTCATTCCTTACCCCGCCTGCGACAATTAAGGGTATGTTGATTGTGTCCTTTACCATTTTCACCATCTCAATAGGTGCCGGAGAGGGTGCTCCTCCGCCTGCCTCCAAAATACAAGTATGCGCTCCCATAAACTCCCCGGCCAAAGCAGTTGCTGCCGCAAGATAGGGAAGTTCCCGGGGAATTATTTTCGCCCTTCCAACCCAGCCAACTGCCCTTCCAGGTTCAACTATTATGTATGAGGTCGGGATTGGCTCAAGGCCCAATCTTTTTATCGGCATTGAGGAAACTGTCTGCGCGCCGGAAATGTAATAGGGGTCAAGCGAATTCAGCATTGACATAAAATAAATTGCATCTGCATGTTTGGAAATGGTTGCAATGTTTCCAGGGAAAAGCACAACAGGAAGCGAAGAATTTTCTTTTATCTGTAAAATTGTCCCATCCAATAATTCCCCCTGGGCACCAACACTTCCCCCGACCGCAATTGCGTTTACGCCAACCTCTTCAGCGAGTTTTGCTGTCCTGCCGGCTATCTCTGGCGACTGGTTTGGGGGATCAATAACCAAAAAGGTTAATCCTCCAAGTTCGGAAATGTCATCCACCATTCTCTTATAGAACTGCCCAAAATGCTTCGTCATATAGATTACCTTCAATATTATTTGGTAGGATAGATTTATAAAAATCCTTATCACTGGGAAAGCAGCTCAATCCCCATTTTAATGTTCTCTTCCTGCCCCTCTTTTAGCATTAATCCATGGCCTGGGAAAAGATAGTCAAAATCCAGTTTTTGCAGCCTTTTTAAGGAATCAATAAGCTCTAATTTGCTTCCGCTGGGGAGGTCATGCCTGCCCACAGAACCGCTGAAAATGGTGTCCCCGCTGAAAAGGAATTTGCTTTTTTCCTCATACAGGCAGATACTTCCCTTAGTATGCCCTGGAGTGCTTATAACCCTCAGTTTAAAGGGGGCCACATCAATAAGGGAATCAATTTCATAATTTTTGGTGATTCTGGGAAAATAAAGGTTATTGAGCCTTGCCGAGGCAGTGAATATTACGTCCTTGATATTCACATAGGTGGCATCAAATTTGTGCATATATATCTCGGCATTTGGAAAGAGATATGAGGCGCCAAAATGGTCAGAATGGCCGTGTGTTAGGAGTAGCGAATCGATGTCCTCAGGCGCAAATCCAACAGCTGCTAAAGAATCCTTTAATGCAGGCCCCCCTGATTTTAACCCTGTGTCTATTAAAACCGTCTTTTTGCCCACTAAAAGGTAGGAATTCGCACTGTAATCGGTTGCGTAAAAAGCAAATAAATTGGGAAAAACCTCCTCAAACAAGCAAAATCACTCAAAAAGAGAGGGCGAAATATCTTAAAAAGCTTGTTAAGGGAATAACTTCTACATAACATACCCCCTTTAGAATATTTCAGTTTCAAAATATTTCAGGCTGTTGATTAAAAATGAACCCTTCACTTGAATCAAAAGAGGAGATTATCCAAAAGATTGTTTCTGCAGGCAAAAGTAAGGAAGAGGCAGAAGAAAAAATCTCCGAAAAGATGGAAAAATTCTCCGGTTTGCTGAGCGAGCAGGGCGCGGCATTTATGGTTGCAAAAGAGATGGGGATTGGGCTTTCTGAAGGCAGCAGCAAGGGGAAGAAAATTTCTGATCTGGAAGAGGGGATGAACGGCATCTCGCTAATTGTCAGGGCAAAGCAGATTTTCCAGCCGAAGAGTTTTGAGAAGGACGGGAAAACAGGAAAATTATGCAGCCTTATCATAGATGACGATTCCGGGGAAATGAGATTAACCATCTGGAATGATGATGTGGATAAATTAAATGACCTTAAGATTGAGCGCGGCTCCACAATTATGCTGAAGGGATGTTATACTAAATCATTCAATGATAAACTGCAGCTGAATTTGGGGCGGGGCGGGCAATTGTTGCTGGATGAGAAGCAGAAGATGGAACTTGCCGAACTTGAATCAAAAAGTTTAAAGCTAAATGAATTGGTTGTGGGTTTGGGGGATGTTGATGTTGTTGCAAGGATTGCCGCAATCTTTGAGGCCAGGGAGTTCAGTTCTGAAAAGGGTTCAGGAAAGGTCGGGAATTTTATGCTTGCCGATGAAAAGGGAAGGTGCAGGGCCGCTGTTTGGAATGAGATGGTGGATGTGTTGAGGGAATTGAATGTCGGCGATTTGATAAAAATCGAGGGGGCCTATGCAAAGGAAGGGCTGCAGGGGGTTGAATTGAATTTGGGCTGGAAGGCGAGGATTCTGAAAAACCCGAAAAGGGAAATGCCTGCCCTGGCGGAATTGTGTGCTGAAGAGGTGGAGGGGAAGAAAATTAACCAGATTGTGGGAAATGAGATGGTTAAAATCATCGGAAAGATTTCTGAAATTCGAGCCGGGAAACTGCATTATCTTGTTTGCGATAAGTGCGGGAAATCTGTTTCTTCGTTGGGGGAGAATTTCATTTGCGATAAGTGTGGAGAGGTTAAAACTCCAAAAAAGAAGGCATTGGTTAAGGTGGAGGTTGAAGACGACACCGCAAGCATCGGGGTTGTTGGTTTTGGCGGGGATGGGGAGAAATTGCTGGGTTTGGATAACAATGAGTTCAGGGAGCTACTTGAAAGGAAAAACCCTGAGGATATTGTTGAGGAATTACTGCCGAAATTAAAGGAGAAGGAAATTACAATTATTGGCAGGGTAAAGAAAAATATGTATGGTGATGATGAGGTTGTTGTTAGTAGGATTGGGTAATTAGCAGTTCTCAAGAGGAGAAGGAATTGTTTCCCCATAATATTTTTTGGCAAAACACGCTTCTTCTTCAACATACCAGCAACAGGCAATCTTCCATTTGTCGCCACCAAAATTACCAAACCCATCAGCATCTGCTTTACAGGAGGCCTCGTCGTAATATTGATTTAAACATTCGATTTTAGCATTGGCGAGTATTTTCATATCTTCCGGGACATCAGGGATAGTTGTCAGCATAGTAATAATTACGATTGCCCCGATAATCACTGCAATTAAAATCACAAATATCTTCAGGAAAGATTTGAGGATAAAAAATTCTTTCTTCATTTGACACAAATAAGTCCAAACTGGTATTTAAAGTTTTAGCGAGGGCGAAGCCCGAGCAATATCCCTGCGTGCGCCCAACAGGATGCAAAGCAGGGATGGCCCCGTAAACCCGGATAGGGGTTTCGCACCGGAAACCCACCTCCAAAACTATTTATAAAGGGCTGAATCTAATTAGTATGAGTGAAGGCAGTCAGGGGGAAACCTATCTCAAAAGGTGTTCCCCAAACACCGACCTTCACAGGAGGAGATAATATGGGAAAGAAGATTACTGAAGTTAAGGATTTGCCTGGTGTGGGTCCGGCCGCGGCCGAAAAACTATTTTCTGCAGGATATAAATCTTTGGAGAATGTTGCGGTAGCGTCTCCAATGGAATTAAAGGAGATTGCTGGTTTAGGGGATGGGACTGGAGAAAAAGCCATAAAAGCCGCAAGAGATGCGCTTGAGATGGGTTTTGAGTCGGCCGATAAGCTGGCGGAAAGGAGAAAAACTGTTGGAAGAATAACAACAGGCTCTAAAGAGGTTGATACCCTTATTGGCGGGGGAATAGAAACCCAGTCAATTACTGAAATTTACGGAAAGATGGCTTCAGGAAAAAGCCAGTGGTGCTTTCAGACTGCGGTGACTACGCAGCTTCCTGTTGAAAAGGGGGGGTTGGGCGGGAATGTCCTTTACATTGATTCAGAAAATTCCTTCAGGCCTGAAAGGATAGTGCAGGTTGCAAAAAAGCAGGGGCTTAAGCCGGAGGAAGTGTTGAAAAATATCTTCGTTGCGCGTGCCTATAATGCCGACCATCAAATGCTGCTGGCAGACAAGGCGGCTGAAATGGTGAATGAGAAGAATATCAAGCTTGTTATTGTTGACTCCTTAACTGCCCAGTTCAGGTCTGAATTCCCAGGACGGGGAAAATTGGCTGACAGGCAGCAGAAGCTTAACCTGCATATGAGAACATTGCAGAAGCTTGCAGAGATGAATAATGTTGCGGTTCTCGTAACCAACCAAGTGATGTCAAGGCCGGACATTCTGTTCGGCGACCCTACTGCGCCAATTGGGGGAAATATTGTCGGGCATGCATCAAAAACCAGGCTCTATCTGAGAAAGAGCAGGGAGGACAAGAGGGTTGCAAAGCTTGTGGATTCACCGTCACTTCCTGATGGTGAGGCGATATACCGGGTTACGGAAAATGGGATTGAAGATATTTAGGGCCTGAGGAAATATTTAAATAAGAGCAAGGGTTAATATAATAGATTTTATGAACCAAAAGCCAAAGGATACTGGGAAGCACCATTACATTGATTTGGACCATCCTGCCAGGGAGAAACGGACACTTGGCCAGAAAGCTGCAGATGCCATTGCGGAGTTCGGTGGAAGCTGGACCTTTATCCTGATATTTTTCTTTTTTCTTATTGTCTGGATGGCAATAAATATATTTTATCTGACCAATGAAAATGCATTTGACCCCTTTCCTTTTATCCTGCTTAATTTAGCTCTCTCCTGCCTTGCGGCAATACAGGCGCCAGTAATACTCATGAGCCAGAACAGGCAGATGCATAGGGACAGGACAAAGGCCGAAAGGGACTACTATATCAACAGAAAAGCCGAGAGGGAAATTGGGGAAATTCAGGCAGATTTAACTGAAATCAAAAAAATCCTGAAAAATAAATAGTTATTTCCTGGAAATTTTCGCGATGAAAAAGCCCTCGGAATTGAAATCCATCGGATAAATTCTTGCGCAGTTTTTCATGTCGGAAGTAAATTTTTTGTCCCTCCATTTGGCGAGCCCTTTGTGGAAATTTAAATCTTTTAACGAAATCCTTTCAATTACCACATCCTCGCTTTTGTCAATCAAATGCTGTATAACTTCCTCATTTTCCTCAGGGGCATAGGTGCAGGTGGAGTAAACAAGTGTCCCTCCTTTTTTCAAAAACGAGAATCCTTTCAGCAGCAGCTTTTTCTGCAGCTTTGCATTTTTTTTGATTCTTTTTTCACTCCAGATTTTAAGAACTGCCTTATCCTTTGCGATTATTCCTTCCCCCGAACAGGGAACATCCGCAAGAATCCTATCGAATTTTTCAGGAAATTTTTGGGCCAGGAAATTTCCGGAAACTGCAAGCGTATTGGTTACCCTGTATTTTTTAATGTTGAATCTAAGTGAATTCATCCTGTTCCTGTTTGATTCCACCGCAAAGAGTATTCCTTTGTTTTCCATCATCGCCGCAATTTGGGTTGCCTTTGCCCCTGGTGCGGCGGCAAGGTCAAGTGCCCTTTCGCCAGGGACGGGTTTGAGTATTATCGGGGGGAGCATTGAAGCAAGGTCCTGCACAAAATAAAGTCCATTTTTATGGGAATCAAGTTCGCTAAACCTAACGCCTTCCTGCACAAGGAATGCGCCTTTTATTGCAGGAAATGATTTTGCGGTTATCCCCTCCAAAGAAAGTTCCTTTAGCATTTCACTTTTGCCGCATTTTAGGGTGTTGTGCCTTATTGCCCTAACTGGCTTATCCTGGATTGCGTCAATAAACTGCAAAAAGTCCTTACCAAGCAGTTTTTGCATTCTTTCTTCCAGGGGTTTTGGCAGAGTTATTCCCATTTTTTTACCCGTAATTCTTTTTCAGATATTCAACTATCTTTTCGGAATCGGAAAGCACTATGCCATTCTCCCTGTCAACCAGCACAGGCACAAGCCTTTGGCCGGAAATCTTATCGACTTCATCCCTGTCATTTTTATCCCTCGGAACATCGTGGGTTTTGTATTCTATTCTAAGTTCTGCAAGCTTTGCCCTTACTATTCTGCAGTAACCGCACTCTTCTAATTGGTATATCTCAATCATCAGGCCCCTCCTTTTTCAGGCAAATAAATATTTTCATAATAATCACAATAAGAATTGATAGGGCATTTTCCGCATTTCGGGGAACGTGGGAGGCACATTTTTTGGCCGAACTTAACCATTAATTCATTGATGTCAAGCCAGTATCTCTTTGTGAGTGTTTCCAAAAGAGATTTCTCAGTTTCCTCGGGGATTTTTGTTTTAACCAAACCCAAACGATTGGAAATTCTATGGACGTGCGTGTCCACCGCTATTGCGGGAATATTGAATGCATAGCACAGAACGCAGTTCGCCGTCTTTCTTCCGACCCCTGGAAGGGAAACCAAATCTTCTAAATTATCGGGAACCTTTCCCCCAAAATTCATAATCAACACATTACTTAATTCCTTTATTCGTTTTGCTTTTGTTTTGTAAAAACCACTCACCCTTATCAGTTTCTCAATATCTTTCGTTCTTGCGTTTGCCAATTTTTTAGGGTTGTTGTATTCCGAAAAAAGGCTCTTTGCGGCCTTTGCAGTATTTGCATCCCTTGTCCTTGCGCTTAGGACAGTTGCAATTAGGACCTTGAACGGATTTTGGTAGGATATTATTGGTTTGGTTTTGCCAAGGAATTTTTTAATCCCGGTTACTATGCCGGATATTTCTTTTCCGCCCTTCATTTGAAAATCTCCCCGGTTTCCATGCTCCAGAAAAGCAAGTCCAGTTCATCCATCGGGATTCCAATCCTGCCTGAAAATTTACGGAATTTCTTTTCAGTTTCAAGGTATTTTTTTGCCGTGAGTGATTTCGGAATCTCATCAATAACCCCGAATCTGAAAAGATTTTTCATGATGTGCCTGTCCAAAATTGCGAGATTTCTGTGGCCGGTGTTACGGAGGAAATGACTTGCCTCCTTGTATCCAAAACCCTTTACATTTTTAACTAACCATTCCCTGAGTTCGGATGATTTTTCAATTGAATTAATCCTGGACTTTATTTCAGGGTAGTTATTTTTTGCGTGAATAAGATATGCTGATTTGTTGTTGTAAAATCTTATTGGTTTAACCTGTTTTTTTGGGTCAATGTCCTTTTTGAAAAATCCCTGTGCCTTAAGCCTTCTTACTGCGGCATCGCAGCCCTTGGCATTTGACTGCGGGGTGAGAAGGCAAAAGCAAAGTTCGTAGAAAACGCCACTCCCCTTTACCTTTGAAAATTCCTCAAGCCTTTTCCTGATTTCTTCCTTCCTCTGGCGGTAATTCTGCCTGAGTAAGGAAATGTCTTTTTCTATCATTTAAACCACGATAAAGCAACTGGGTTCGAAAATATTTAAATTATTAACGAACTTTTATGAAATAATAACGAAATTAGTGATAAATTTATATATATTTCGTGAATTGCTTTTACTATGAACTATATTCTTGATGACCGGGATTTCCAGATAATCAATATGCTGGAGAAGAATGCGAGGGTTGCATTTACTGCCATAGCAAAGGCTCTAAATGTCAGTGAATCAACCGTAAGGAAAAGGGTCGGGGAGCTGGAAAAGGAAGGAATCATCAAGGGATATTGTGTTGTCCTTGACCCTAAAAAGCTTGGCTTCAACACTGTTGCATTGGTTGGTTTGGACACAGCGCCCGATAAATTCCTCGAAGTCGCGAAAAAGATTGCGGAATTTGATGAAATTAAATCGCTCTCAACCTCAACCGGCGACCATATGATTATGGCTGAGATTTGGATAAAGGACAATCGCACACTCACCGATTTCATCGAAGAGAAGGTTTCAAAGATGGATGGGGTAACTAGGGTTTGCCCTGCAATAATTTCACATACTCTGAAATAATAAAGGTGGTTTTCTTACACTTCTGCCACATGGATTATTTTAACCGGGCAATTTTCTTCCGCATCCTTATTACAGCCGACTTCCTCAAGAGATGTCTGCTTTGGAGAGGACTTGCCATCCTCTTTCAGCTCCCAATTATCAGGGCAGATTGCAACACAGGTCCCGCAGCCAATGCACTTGTCCCTTTCATGTGTTATTTCAAAAGCCATTCAATCACCAAAATAAATACAAATTCAATCAATTTAAAGCTTGTCATTTCCTTGTAACGCCTGTTTCTTCGGCTGCGGCCGCAACCGCCTTTGCAACCGCCTCAGCAACGCCCCTGTCAAGGGGGTCGGGAAGAATCATTTCCGCCTTTGGCTCTTTCACATATGAAGCGAGGGCCTTTGCCGCCGCAAGCTTCATTTCAACATTAATCTCTTTTGCCTTTGCGTCTATTGCACCACGGAAAATCCCCGGAAAGGCAAGAACATTGTTTATCTGGTTTGGGAAATCGCTTCTCCCAGTCCCAATAACTGCCGCACCGGCATCTCTTGCCTCATCAGGCATTATTTCAGGGGTTGGGTTTGCCATGGCAAAAATAATTGGGTTTTTGTTCATTGTTTGCACCATTTCTTTCTTTAATGCCCCTGCTATGGAAACGCCGATAAAAACATCCATGCCCTTTACCGCAACAGAAAGGTCCCCTGTTAAGTTTGAGTGATTTGTTTTTTCCGCAAGTTCTTTTTTGTAGGAATTCAAGCCTTCCCTGTCTTTTGAAATTATCCCCTTGCTGTCACACACGACAATATTTTTTATCCCGTAATTAAGCAGGGCCTCCGCGACCGCAGTCCCTGCTGCACCTGCGCCATTTATCACAACACTCATTTCAGGAATCTCCTTTCCTATGACTTTTGAGGCATTAATTATCGCCGCAAGAACCACTATTGCGGTTCCGTGCTGGTCATCGTGAAAAACAGGGATTCCTAAATCAAGGAGTTTGGATTCGACATCAAAGCATCTGGGAGCTGAAATGTCCTCAAGGTTTATTCCCGCAAAAACGGGCGAGATTTTTCTCACCACATCAACTATTTCCTCAGGATTTTGCGTATTCAGGCATATTGGGAATGCGTCGACTCCTGCAAATTCTTTGAACAATGCAGCCTTCCCCTCCATAACAGGGAGCGCCGCTTCAGGACCAATATTTCCAAGACCAAGAACGGCCGAACCATCACTTACAACAGCAACCATATTGGCTTTCATTGTCAGGGAAAACACCTCCTCAGGCTTTTCGGCAATAAGCCTGCAGGGTTGTGCGACTCCAGGGGTGTAGCAAAGGGAGAGATCCTTCATTGTTTTTATCGGAAGCTTTGAGTTTACCTCAAGCTTTCCCTTGTGCTTCCTGTGCAACGCAACCGATTCTTCATATATGTCAGGCATTATTTGTGTGCTCCTTTAGAATTACTTGTTCAGGCCCAGCGCTTCACCCAATTCTTCTGCCGAGAAACCATTTAGAATTTTACCATTTACATCAATAACCGGAAAATGAACGTCCCTATCATCATCAGTTCTTACTGACCTTCTTTTCTCCACCATTTCTTTTGCCCTTTCCTTGTTCTCGATTACATCATAGCTTTCAAATTCCACATTGTTTTCCTTGAGGAATTCTTTTGCCAGATTGCAGGTCGGGCAATTAGGCAGAGTATATACGATTACAGCCATAGAATCAATCCTGAAAAGTCATTTGAGGCCAAGGGCTTCTTTTATAGCTCCCTTGTCAAATCCGACAATTATTTTGCCACCTATATCGAGAACAGGAACTCCCTGCTGGCCTGACTTATCGACCATCTCTTTGAGCTTCTCAGAGTCCGCAGAAACATCGGCCTCCTGAAACTCAATATTGTTCTCCTTAAGGAATTCTTTTGCCATCTGACAATAAGGGCATGTTGATGTTGAATATACTGTTACGTTCAATTGCTTCACCTCACAAAAATTGAGTATGATAAATATATAATATTAATGATGACGAAAAAAAGAGAAAAAGAAAGAGAACGGGGGTTTTTATGCCCCTATTCACTTATGAAAGTTCTGCGTCAATTATCTGCTTAAATGCAGAGAATGGCTGAGCCCCAACAATCTTCTGTCCATTGATAAAGAATGTCGGTGTTCCGCTTACTCCTACCGCCTGTCCTGCTGCGAAATCTGCCTGCACTTCTGCAGCCATATCCCCGTTATCAAGGCATGAGTTGAAAGCCTCAGTATCCAGCCCTAAATCGGCGGCATACTGCTTCAAATCCGAAATTGACAGCGCGGTTTGGTTGTCGAAGAGCACGTCATGGTACTCATAGTACTGGTCCTGCTCTCCGGCACACTCTGCAGCCTCTGCGGCCTTCTGTGCATTCTGGTGGAAACTTAGTGGGAAGTCCTTGAAAATCAACTTAACGTCTCCCTCATATTCCTCCATAACCTGTTCCACGACAGGAATTGCCCTGCCACAAAAAGGGCATTCAAAGTCGGAAAATTCAACTATTGTTATCTTTGCGTCCTCTGGGCCCCTTACAGCATCGTCATCATCTACAAGCTCTCCTACATCTGCTGTTGGCGGCGGTACGGGCGGGGTGTCATTGCCACTGTCACCATCATTTTTTGGCGGAACAACAACTGCTCCTGAATCTCCTGAGTCCCCTCCTCCAGTAACCTCAATAGAATCTATTGCGACTGTTAAACCTGTTATCTGGCCGGATAGATTTCCTCCAACCATAAAAACTGTTCCTGCAACAATAAGCGAAGCAATTACAATGCTTATTGGAAGCAAGTTATTTTCATTAAATGTCCCTTTTTCATCACTCACTTTGATTTCCCCTCCAAAAAGTAATCTTTATTTATTCCTTTAATAAATATTTAAAAAGCCAATGATTTAGAACGTATTTCGGCTTATTAATTAGGGGTCGAGGTAATATATAAGGATTACTATATAACGTTAATTGGTTAATTTAGCCCAATTCCTGATTAATTACGGCTCTAAATGTTTCTATAGAATTGTTCGGAAGTTTTTTGCCATTTATGAAAAAAGCCGGGGTTCCTGTGATTCCCGCAATCTTGCCATGGGAAATGTCGCCATTAACCTCGACATTCTTGCTCCCTGAACCTAAACAATCAATAAATTGCCGCTCATTCAGGCCTACTTCATTGGCAAACCGCCTCAAACTCGCAATCCCAAGATTTCCCTGGTTCTCGAAGAGTTTATCATGGTATTCCCAGAATTTTCCCTGGTCATAGGCGCATTCAGAGGCTTCGGCGGCGGCCATTGCATCGTCATGGGATGGGATGGGAAAATTCTTGTAAACCAGTTTTACCTTTCCATCATATTCATTAACAACCTGCCTTACAGTTGAGGCAGCAGCTGCACAAAAAGAACATTCAAAATCGGAGAATTCAACAATTGTCACTTTTGCGTCTGCTGAACCTAATGTTGGTTCGTTTTCAAGATATGGTGTGAGGTCGATGCCCGGGCTATTGGTAAAATACCATAATAGAAATGCCGCAATCAAAATAATTAATACAATAGGGATATAATTCCAAATCTGGAGCGGTTTCTCCTCTTCCGTTTTTAGCCTTTTGAATTTAGACATTGAATCACTTGAATCCTGCGACTAATTCTTCAATGGCTTTTTTCGGGTCATCGGCTTTCAGGATTTTTGATGCCACAAATACGCCTTTGGCGCCGAGCTCGGTGCTCTTTTCGACATCTGCTGTTGAGTTTACCCCTGCACCGGTTATCAAGTCTATTTCTGAATTGATTTCTTTTACCGCCTCAACTGAATCAGAAATTATTTCAGGCTTAGCGGTTGAAACTGAAATAACCCCGCCAATAAGTTCAGGGGGTTCAACAGCGATAAATTGCGGGGAGAAGGCGGCAACTTCTTTTGCCCTTTCAGTTGTTTCGGCACAAACCATAACAGTTAGGCCGGTTTCTTTTGCCCTTTTCACAGCATCCTCAACAAATTTATTGTCTCTCTTGTTCTCAGCGTGGTTTATAACTGTCCCTATTGCACCTGCTTCCTTAACTGTTTCAGGGAGAATTTTCCCGGTATTCGAGCCATAGGATACTGGATCTATGTGCTGGGCAAAAATCGGAAGGTCAACCGCTTCAGCAAGCATCCGGATGTCTGCTGCCTGCACAACCAGGGCTATTGATTTGCCTGTTTCCATTGCGATTGCCTCGGCAATTTTTGCAAGTTCCCGCGCCTTTTTGCCCGTTCCCTGCTCATATGTTTTGAAGTTTAAAAAAAGGACAGGTAATTTCATATAATCACAGAATCTTATGGTTGGGAAAGGAATTTAATTCTTTATGCAAAACCGAAGAAATTTACAGTGACAGGCCATTAATGCCAAAGATAAGAATCGCACTTATAACCAATCCGATAATGAAAAATATTGGTTTTCCCTCGCCTTTCTGCGGAAGCATGTCCCGCACAACTATGTAAAGAAGGGCGCCTATCGCAAAGGAATAGAAGGTGTAATGGACTCCCACATTAATCTGCAACAACATCGCAAACAGGGCACCAAATACGGGGGAAAATGCAATTAAAATTGAAAGTGGTCTGCTGTTGAAATGCCTGTCGATGTGGTTGAGGGAGAGGGACGAGGAGAGGGTGTGGAGGAGGAGAGGGAGGAAAACAAGGATTCCCAAAATCCCCTTATCAGGGTCTGTGGAAAAGTAAAGGAGCATGCCAACAACAAAATGGTTGAGGAAAAATCCCATGGTGTGTATCCCTGCCAGGTCTTTTAGCATCTCATCCTTGTTTTTTACATGCTGGTAGATATATTTTTCGGCAACATGGAAAATAACAAATCCCAGCAAAAGCAGGAGAAATATGGTGTCACCCAGAATTTCAACACCTGCGAAAACTTCAGGGAGAATGTAAAGGAAAATGAACGCAATAAACAGCCCTGCTGAGAAGGAAATGATTTTCGAATGCCATTTTTCAATGGGTTTTGAATAGACTCCTGAGAAATAGTGGACTGCTGTAAGGACTAACGCGAACAGAATAACCAAAAAATCCAAATAATTCCCCAGTTTGAACTAAATATCGAAGTAATATATATATCTAACGGGGGATGAAAAGACCTAAAAAAATGCCGCATTTAGAATATATCTATGGCGTCTGCAGAGATTAGAGAATTGGATAAGAAGGGGGATCTCAGGGAGCTGGCTAAATCCAGTCCTGAATTAGATATGGTTCTGTTGGAACGGGCCTATGATTTTGGAATCAAAAAGCTTAGCGGGGCATTGGACCTCGGGGGCAGGCCATTGATGTGGCACAATTTAGAAGTTGCAAAAATTTTGATTTCGGTAAATGCTGATTCAATAACTGTTGCCGCCGCACTGATTCATAATGTCATTAGCCATGGCACAAGTAAAAAGGAAATCTCCGAAGCGGTGGGTGGTGAGGTGGCAAACATCGTTACCGAGCTTGACAAGTTTATGTTTAGTTACCTCTCGGGAAACATGGAACAGGGAACGGAACAGACAAAAAAAATAATTCTTGCGATGACCAAGGACCTTAGGCTGGTGCTTATTCAGTTGGCAGATATGGTGCACAATATGAGGTGTTTCGAGGTCATCCCTAAAGAATCACAAAAAATACTTCTTGAGGAAACAGACCAAATATATGCGCCACTTGCCCATAAGCTTGGGGTCCAGCAAATTAAGTCAGAACTTGAAGATTTGTGGCTCAAGAATTCTAACCCGGATGTTTTCAATAGCCTCCAGAAAAAAATAAAGGGGGGGGAACGGGAAAGATTAAGGGAGATTGCTAAGGCAAAATCTATCTTAGAAAAAAAATTAAAGGAAAGGAAAATAAGTGTAATAATTGAGGGTAGGGCAAAACACGTCTACGGCATTTACAACAAGATGCAAAGGAAGAACAGTTCATTCGAGGAAATCTATGACCTTAGTGCAATAAGGGTGATAACCGACTCGGTTGAGGGGTGCTATGAGATTTTGGGCATAATTCATTCTCTCTGGAAACCATTGCCGGGGGAATTTGATGATTATATAGCAAAACCTAAGTCAAATCTTTACCAGTCGCTGCATACTGCAGTCATAGGCCCTGGGAGAAAGCCAATTGAGATTCAGATAAGAACTAAAGAGATGCATCAGATATCTGAATTCGGGGCTGCCGGGCACTGGCTCTACAAGGGAAGGGCAAAAGAGGATAAATATGACCGGAAACTGACCTGGTTGAGGGAGCTTCTGGAATGGAGAAAGGAGTCAAAGGGCGGGGAGGTCGGTTCCCTTAAGGTGGACTTTTTTGAGAGCGATATATTTACGCTAACCCCAAAAGGGGAGGTTGTTGAGCTTCCGACAGGCGCGACTGCATTGGATTTTGCATATGCCGTGCATTCTGAGGTTGGTGACCGCTGCCAACAGGCAAAGGTTAATGGAAAGGCGGTTGCATTAAACCATGAGCTTGACAATGGCGACCTTGTGGAAATAATAACTTCCGCTAAACAGCAGCCAAAGACAAGCTGGTTAGGATTTGTAAATACCTCAAAGGCAAAAAATAAGATAAGGCAAAGGCTGCACTTGAGTGTGAAGAAACCCAGGATTAAGGATAAGCCGGTTAAGGCAATTACAATTAAAAAGCATGACCGTAAGATAAAACTTGCAAAATGCTGCAGCCCTGTTCCCGGAGATGAAATAACCGGATTTATAACCACCAAAAGAAAGATTTCTGTGCACAGAACGGACTGCGAGGAGCTTGGTAAGGAGAATATAAGGAAGGGGGTTAAGGTGGATTGGGGCCTTGGGACCAGGGGAGATTATGCTGTTGAGTTGAAAGTGCGGGGGGAGGACAGGATTGGAATGCTCAGCGATCTTTTGTCCGTATTTTCCAGGAACAAAATAAATGTAACTTCTGCAAATGCAAAGTCTGTGAAAACGGGATATATTAATTGCAGGTTTGGGCTGAAAATCAGCGGCCTTAAACATTTGGATAAAGTGATTTCTGAACTAAATTCTGTTAAGGGCGTTCTGGAAGTGTCAAGGTAATTATTCTGCCCTCAATGCGTCAATTGGGTCCATTTTCGATGCAATCCATGCCGGATATAAGCCTGCAATAAGGCCAATGAAAACCGCAAAAAGAAATGCAATTACAACCAATAAATAAGGCACCCCAACCAAGGTGAAAGAAACTCTAAGCCCAAAACCAACATCAATCAAAATTGAAATTGAAACGCCAATTATGGCTCCGATTAGCCCCCCTAAAATGGAAATCAAAATTGATTCATAGAGAACCATTTTCAAAATATTATCGTTGCTCCAGCCTGTTGCCTTCAGGGCACCAATCTCCTTAAATCTTTCAACAACACTCATCAGCATTGTGTTTATTATGCCGACTCCTGCAACAACTGCCGCTATTGCGGCTATTGCCCCAACCAATGCCTCAAAAATAAGAATAAATTCGCCAAACTGGTCTGCAAGGCTGTTGGTCTGAATTGCAGTAACCTCCTCCCCATACCTGAACTCTATTAGCCTTGCTACTTTTGACTCTTCCTCAGGATTATTTGCAGCAACCACAAAGGCACTTACCTTGTCATTATCCCCCTTCAAAAGTTCCCTGCCGTCTTCCAAACTTATCAGAATAAGGGTGTCCAAAAGGGCAGAGCCTGAAGAAAATATGCCTATAACCCGGAATTTTGTTTCCTGGAGCTTTATCGTGCTTCCAACAGATTTACCATAATCATCAGCTATGACAGAACCTATTACTGCCACGCCTGTATCCCCTGCTTCCAGCATCCTTCCCTGATTTCTTGGAACCTCTCCGCCGATTCCTACATCACCTGCCTTTGAAAGCCTGTAAGGGTCTGGAGCAATAAACTTGAGCGGCATTAACATTAGGTCTTTGCCGTCTACTGAGGTCAACATTCCAGAAATAATAGGAACCGCCACCTTAACGCCCCTTATTGATTCAAGCTTATCGACCCATTCAATATCCATGCTTGGCACAAAAGCTTGAAGGAGATTTGCCGGCGCAATTCTAATGCCCTGCACATTGGAGATTGCCTCCTGAACCTCTTCAAGCTGGCCTTGCACTGTTGCAACCATTATAATGATTGCCGCCACTCCGATAATGATTCCAATGAGTGAGAGAAGTGTGCGTGTCTTGCTTTTTGTTATATTTGAAAAAGCTATTCCCAGCATATTCTTCACCTAATCTAGTTCTTAATTATTTTCTTTTTTGTTTGTTTCTCGATCTTTCCATCCCTGATGAAAACCTGCTTGTTTGCATAATCCAAAAGGCTTTGGTCATGGGTTACTATTACAAATGTCTTTTTTTCTTCCTTATTGAGTTTTCTCATTATTTCAACTATGTGGTTGCCGGTTACGGTATCGAGGTTTCCTGTGGGCTCATCGGCAAAAATCACTTCAGGATTATTTATCAGGGATCTTGCAATAGAAACCCTTTGCCTTTGACCGCCACTGAGTTCACTTGGTTTGTGCAATAGGCGATCGCCCAGGCCAAGCATTTTCAGGAGCTCAATTCCTCTCTGGTCATATTTTGTTTTATCTCCGGGTAGGGGTTCTGTTGGAATTACCACATTTTCAAGTGCATTAAGTGTGGGAATTAGATTGAAATTCTGGAAAATAAAGCCAATCTTCTTCCTTCTCAGCATTGCAAGCTCCCAATCATCCATTTCAGAAATGTCTTCCCCGTCAATTAATACCTTTCCCGCAGTTGGTTTATCTAATGCGCCAAGTATGTGCATTAATGTGCTCTTTCCAGAACCGCTTGGGCCAACTATAACTACAAAATCCCCCTCTTCAATTTTAATTGAAACCCCTGCCAAGGCACGGACAATTACCTCGCCCATTTTGTATTCTTTGGTGACATTTTCAGCAACAATCATTTCAACCACTCCTTATAGCTTCTATTGGATCAAGTTTTACTGCCCTATAAGCGGGATAAATTCCCGCAATAAGGCCTATAAACAATGCAAACAAAAAGGCCTGCAACAGAAGGGGGACTGTAATCAGGAAATTTATGTTTAAAATAGATGCCAAAAACAGGTCAACCATAAATCCTAAAATCAGGCCAATTATTCCCCCTAAAATGCCTATTGAAAGTGCCTCATACATTATCATCATGAAAACATTTTCATTGGTCCATCCAGTTGCCTTTAATGTGCCGATTTCCGCAGTGCGGTCTAAAATGCTCATGAGAATCGTGTTTATTATGCCGACTCCTGCAACAACTGCCGCTATTGCGGCTATTGCCCATACCAGCAGCCTTAAACTCCCAAAGATCTCGCCAAACTGCTCAGAGTATTGTGACATTGAAAGCGCCTGCAAATCATCACTATAAATGAATTCTATTTGTTCCGCAATCTGCTTATCTTTGCTCGGGTCAGTAAGGCCTACTGTAAAGCTGTTTACCTTATCCGCATCCAAATCAGCCAATTCGCGGGCGGCTTCAAGCGGCATTACAATTACCCCTTCAATGAATTCTGATTGCCCGGCAAAAATACCCTTTACCCTATATTTTTTACCGTCTATGTCAAGTACAGAACCTACAAACTTATCATAATCCTCTGCAATTTTTTTTCCAATTACAACGCTATCGGTGTCGCTGTTTCTTATAAAACTGCCTTTCTCGACCTCTGCAATCCAGCCAGACCCTGAGGAAACATGATATTTATCCAGGTCCAGGCCATAAACCATGACTGTTGCAAGGGAAAATTCTGGTATTTGGCCATCAATTTTATTAGGCAGGACCCATATTTCAGGTATTGCAACTTTCACGCCATTTATTTTTTCCAGCTTATGCTCAAAGGAACGGTCAAGTTTGGAGAAGGGAACATCAGCAGCGCCTTTTTCCAGAACTATGAGCCCCTGAAACTGCTCAAAAACTTCGGTAAAGTCAGCAACAACCCCGTCCACAAGGGAAACCAGGACAATTATTGATGCCACACCTACCGCTATTGCAAGCAGGGTAAGAAAGGTCCTGCTCTTTCTCCTGAACAGGTTAAGGAATGATAATTTAATCATCGCGACTGTGACTTAATTATTGCCAGCTGCCTCAGAACCATCTTGATTATGAAGTAGGCTATCACCAACACAACAATTAACAAAATAAGGATTAAAATCCATATTAGCGGGGAGGTTGGCGGCTGCTCAGCCACATAAATTGTATATGGTTGGGAGAATTCCTGTGGTTCGCCCATTTCATCAAGGTATGAAACAGTTATGGTTGCCACATGCTCCCCTGATTCTGCAAACAGGGAGGTGTCAAGGTCAAATATTGCCGCCCCTGAATCGTCTTCATCAAGGTTTCCAATATATGATTCTGTTACGCCTGTTATGCCGCCATCAACATCTATGTTCACTGCAATTTTTTTCGCGGTTTCTGTGCCAATATTGTCCAGTTGGACTGAAAGTGAAAAGGGCATTCCCTGCATTATTCTTTTGTCCCCAAGCGGGCTGTTCACCGAAATCTCTATCCCTGAGAAGATGAGGGCTGGCTCGCCTTTTGCCTCAAAGGAGAAATTGTTTGAATAAACCTGTGTGCAGTCAACGCAATTTGCGCCTATGCTGAAAACATACAGCCCGGGATCTGTGTTCTCGCCTGGCTGAAGGGAGAATGAAACCTGCTTGGATTCCCCTGGCCCTATTAATGGGAGTCTGATTGTTGAACTTGAGCGCAGGATAAATGGGTCGAAAGTTGAATTTGTCACGGGTTCAAGCTCAACGATAACGTCGCGAACATTGTTGAAGCAGGTATTTTTCACCTTTGCACTAACATTGAACCTCTCCCCTATGTGCGGGGCGTAATTGTCAAGCGAAATATTTTCAATATCGAGGACATAACATTCTGTCACAAAGAGATTTAGGTCGTAGGTGTATTCTATGTCCTGCTGACCATTGAAAAAGCTAAGGTTTATGTTGTATTTGTAAATTCCGGTATAGGCGTTATCCTTAATTTTATACTGGAAAAATATTGGGGCTGTCTGGCCTGGGGGGATGCTTTCTATTTCCTCCACAATATCAATCGACTCAAAGTAATTGCCGTTAAGGAAGAGTTCGGCCTTTATACCGGTTGCGGCGTTTCTGTTGCCGACATTCTCAATTGAGGCATTTAGCGTTATAACATCCCCGACATAGGGGTTTGAGGGAGAATAGGAATAATCATTATTTACCTTAAGCAAGCGGTCAATGTCCGCCCCTGAAACCGCCACCGAAAGCAGCAAAATTGAAAACAAAATTAAAATCTTTTTATTCATCGCATACGCACCTCACATGACCGCATATTAATAACATCTAAAGATTTATAATTGTGATTCTTTTCGTAATTAATTCTGCTGTTTTTTGTTTTTACCCTGTTAAACTTGAATTACGGGAACAATTCACCCATCAATTAGGTATAAATAGTAGTTAGTGTTAATTTATTTTGGTGATTTTTTTGAAAAGGATAGCTACAGGCATTAAGGGCTTGGATGAACTAATGGAGGGGGGTTTTCCTGAGGGGAGAACCATTCTTGTTTCCGGTGCCTGCGGAACAGGGAAGACCATTCTTTCAATGCAGTATCTTTACAACGGGGCAAAGATGTTTTCTGAGCCAGGGGTTTATGTAACTTTAGATGAGAGGCCTGACCTCATAAGGCAGGACGTAACCAGATTTGGCTGGGATTTGAGAAAGCTTGAAGAGGAAAATATGCTTCAGATTATTGATGGGAGCATTGCAAAGATCGGAATTCCTTCGGAGGAAGAATTTTCAATGCCTGCAACAGGCTTTGACCTTGATAAACTGCTCCTGGAAATAATGCATGTGACAAAAAGGATTGGGGCAAAGAGGGTTGTTATTGATTCAATTCCTGCACTTGGTTTCAACTTTGAAAATTCAAACGAGATAAGGAAGGCCATTTTAAAACTCAGTTATTTGCTTATGCGTATTGGCGTTACCTCAATACTTACCTCTGAGATTCAGGAGGGCGCTAATAAGTATGGGAAGTATGGTGTGGAGGAATATGTTGTTGATGGCGTGATTGTTCTGCATTACATGGGTATTGGGACACAGTCCAACAGAACCATGCACATCAGAAAAATGAGAGCAACACATCACTCAGAGGACTTGCACCCGATAGAAATTAGTGAGAAGGGAGTAACCATCCATAAAATTGAGGAAGAATATGAGGATGCTTAGGGGATTTTAATTAAATCTCCCGGTCTATCAGAAAATCGGCAAATTCTTTAAGCCTTTTTTTGTAACTGCTTTCTTTTAGCACAGAATCCAGTTCTTCCCAGCTGTCCTTTACGAGTTTTTTTGCTTTCTTTTTTGCGTAATCAATTGAACCATATTTTTTAATTAATGCAATTGCCTCTTTTACAAGTTTCCTGTTTTTGGTCTGCATATCCAGTATTTTCAGGAGCCTTTTCCTGTCTCTTGGGCCGGCCTTTTTCAGTGTGTGAAGAACCAGTAATGTTCTTTTGCCCTCGCTTATGTCATCACCAATCTCCTTTCCCCAGCCTTTGGAGGGGGCAATATTAAGAATATCATCCTGAATCTGAAAACCGACGCCAATCATTGCCGCGAAGTTTCCAAGAGCCGTAATTTGTCTTTCGCGCCCGCCACCAAGCAGGGCGCCAAGCTTCGCGGAAAATCTCGCCAGGGTTCCTGTCTTGAATTCGCACATCTGCATATATTGACTTTCTGTAACTTTCTTCGCGTGGCCCTGATGCCAATAAATGTCAAGAGCCTGCCCAAGGGAAAGCTTCATCAGTTCCTCGGCATAAAAATCATAAATGCTTGCCTTGGTCTTGTTTGGAATTTTGCTGTTTTTGTAAACAAGTGAAAGCGGGAGAAAATAAAGGAGATTTCCGTCGTTAATTGCAAGGTCTGTGCCATAAAGGCAGTGCAGGCAGGGCTTTCCCCTCCTCATGGTTGAGTTGTCCTCCACATCATCAACTATTATTGTTCCGGTATGGATTAGTTCCGGAATTGCGGTAAACTCCCTGAATTTTGATGGTTTCCCCCCAACCGCCCCGATTGAAAGCAGCATTAGTGCGGGCCTCCATCTCTTTCCGCCACGTTTTAGAAAGTCCCAGATTGGTTTTGAAACAGAGTTATTTATTGCCTTGGAATCCAGTTGAAATCTTGTTTTGCCCACAATCTGCTCAAGCCATTTCTTCCCTGCTTTTTTTGGCAGTACCTTTTCAATGGCCTTGTCGGTTGTTGAGGCGGATTTTTTGAGATATTTGTCAAGGCTCAAAATTTTCACCTTAAAAAGTCTTTCAGATCCTTTTGCCTTGAGTTCTTTCTGCTTTTCATGAAAAAGAAAATCCCTATAATCAGCGCAACGACAATCACAACCACAACAATCACAAAAATTATGATAACGACGCCGGCAATAAGTACAATGCCTAGATCGGCTCCTGATAAAATCCCTGAAAGATCTATGTCAAACAACGGTGCCGATATTGTGGACGGGGTTACCTCTATAGATGAGTCAAGAAAGATCGGTGGGGCGGTGTATTTGCCGGCAAGCTCTCTAGCAATAAGGGCATCAGCTGCTGCTTTATCCATGACTCCCCCAAAACCATAACTGATTTCCGCCTGTTTGCCGTAGAGAATAGTTTCAGGAGAGAATACAATTATCGGATCCCCTTTTAACACATCGAAGGGGGTGCTTGTTTCAATTGCTTCGATATTTTCTACCACTTCTTTGGGAATAATTTCTATTATATTTATGTTAAGTTCATCCCTGTCGTTGTTTTCAATTGAAATTACAATATTGGCAAGATAATATGTTTCGCCAAAGTCCGTAACTTTTAGGACTCTCATTTTTCGTTCCGCATGGAATCTCTTAATCAGTGCCGCAGAATCTTCCTGCAGATGCTCTTGCAGCCCCGCAGAGTTAAGCACTTGAATAAGCTGCTCATCATCAAATACCTTCTTTACGGTTTTATAGCTCTCTGCCTTAACTTTTTCTTTAGCCCCGAGGTACATTTCTGTGGCTGTTTCTGCGTGGTCCTTAGCCCGCTCAAAATAAAAACCCCTTTCATAAAGGTCCTGAGCTTTTAGCACATTTGAATCCGCCCATGAAAGAAATTCCGCCAGCTTGTTGGAATCGATATTCTGGTTTGCCAGATTCATGACAAATTCATTTGTGGCGTTCCTGTCTGATTCTGCATTAGAAATCGCCGTTTCTGCCTGGGCCCTGATGAATTCTGTATTTTCAACATTAATCAGGAATTCCTCACTATCTAAATTTCCCGCCTTGTCAGTAACCTCTGCCTTAAATAAATACCTGCCATTTGGGGCATTAAATGTGTTCCAGTCAAGGGAATATCTTTCGCCCTCGCCGATTCCCTCACCAATCTCAACCCAGGCATCCTCTTCTTTCCTGTAGAAGGCAACCTTTTCAATTCCGGACGCACCTGTTCCGGAGTCTGT
>JAFCCJ010000086.1 GCA_017610305.1 Candidatus Iainarchaeum sp. | reverse complement strand
CCCCCCTTTGCAACCGCCGGAGACCTTGAAGCACGCGAAAATTTTGGCAAAAAAGGCGGATTTAACACTAGTATGCGCATTATATAGAAACCTCTGAGGGAATTTATTATTCATTTTTGGTACATTGCTCGAAATTGCCCCTAATTGTTCTTCAAAGGCCTGAAATTCTTCCTTTTTTTAAGCACCAAATCCAGTTCAATACTTGGAATTATGTGTGCAAGCCATCTGTCGTAAAAGAAAGGGAAAAGGTTAATTAAGGAATTAACCCAGCCAAACAGTTTATTGTTGGTAAAAATTATCCTATTTCTCACAATTTCATACTTGTAAAATGGCTGTGTTTCATCCCTGTAGTGCTCGAAGGAAATCCAGCTGAATCCAGGCCTTTCATGCTCACCCATAAATGCCCTGTGGTTGGTGTAATATGGAACTCTTGCCCTTACAACCCCGCCTGGCTTCAGAATCCTCCACATCTCATTCATTATGTGGTAGTAATCCATATGCTCCAAAAAATGGTGCGCGCGGAGTTCATCAACAGAATTATCCTGAAATGGAAATTTCTTGCTCAAGTCAGCAACAATATCCACGCCAGGAAACTTAACCCAGTCAACACCGATGTAACCCGGTGTTTTTCTGAATCCGCAGCCTAATTCTACCTTTTTCATCTGAATCAACAAGTCCTATAAAATCATTTAAAAGCTTTCCCAAATTTAGATCAACAACTTTCCGTATTTAATGCTCCCCCAGAGCCTTGCAGACTTAACGAGGAAAACATAGCCAATTCCGAGCAGGATTATTATAAATGTATGAACCGGAGTCCTATTCTTTAAAAGCACCACTCCCTGCGGGGAGGAGAAATTAATTTTCCCGTCGCTCGCCCATAAACCTGTTGCGGTTTTAAAATCTGCCATTGGATTCCGCAAAAAACCAAACTTAATGTCCATGAATTCCTTTGTGCGCTGCGGATGCTTTTTGTAAAGGAGGGGGTCAACCTGGTGAATCCAAATCCTTTTCAGCCCATACTTAATTTTATTTCCAAAACCCTGCGGCTGCTTATGCACATGCTCAAAATCCGCCTTAACTTTTTTAACCTCAAAACCCAAATCCTGAATTTTGAAAACAGTGTCAGTGTCCTCGCGGTTGCTGAATGGAAAAGTCTCATCAAACTTTCCACTTTTCAGAAGCAACTCTTTACGATAAGCAGTACTTGTTCCGCCAAATTCACTATATGAGGAAGTAATTCCAATTTTTGGATTTTGTTTAAACACTGAGATTAAATTTCCCAACCAGTTTTTTGCAGGAATGCAGTCATCATCCATTATTGCAATTATCTCCCCATTTGCCCTATCAATCCCCTTATTCCTTGCCTTTGCCGGCCCGCCGCTTTTTGCGTAGGAAATCGTTGAAATCTTGTTATTTTTTGAGAACTCCTGCAAAACAGATTTTGTGTTGTCCCTGCTCCCATCATCAACAACAATAACCTCATAATCCGAAAAATCCTGCTTCAGCATTTCCTCCAATGTTCTGCGAAGAATGTCCTCCCTATTATGGGTGGCAATAACAACAGATGCATAAACCATGTCAATCAATAAATCCGGTTTGGGTGCAGTTCCAGCATACCACAGTTTTCTTCTTGGAGCGCTTTGCAATTATGTCCCTTGCATCTATGTATTTGTCGTTGTTCCAAATTTTCATAAATGACCCTTTAAAGGCATTGCCGAAATCATAGCGCTGTGCATAAACCCCGCAGCAGGGCGATACTGAACCATCCCAATTAATCACGCTCACAAGCCAGGGAAAGTAGCACATGCTCTTTTGCACCTTCCTTTCCTTTTTCTCATAATCATACCTGCTGTAATCCTCATTTTCAGGCAGCCATTTTTTTGTCTCATCCACCTTTTGCTCGTCTTTCTTGAAAATTTCAGTATCCAGTTCTGCCCTAACGGCACCAATTGCCAGTTCATCAACCCCCCATTTCTTCCTCATCGCCTCAAGTTTAGGGAGCTCATGCTCATTGTGTTTCATAACCAAAAACTGCCACTTGATGAGCGGGGTTTTGGAATCCAATTTCTTCTTCCACCTGTTTACGAGTTTCAAATTGTTAACAACAACATCCAATTTCCCGCCCTTTCTGTAAATTTCGTAAGTTTTTTGTGTAATCCCGTCAATCGAACAATAAAGTTGGTCTAACCCGGAGTTAACCAATTTTTCTGCAGTTTCATCTGAAAAGGGGACATTCAAGTTTGTGTTAATGCTGGTCCAGATTTTTCTTTTATGCGCCTCAGCAATCATATCGTAAGATTCCTTGTTCAGAAACGGCTCTCCCCAGTTGTTGAAATCAATCTCATACAAATAGGCCCCAACTTCATCGAGCAGTTTTTTGAAAGAAACCAGTTTCATCATTCCGCGATCACGGTCCTTGCTCCCTCGCCCAGTCGGGCACAAGGGGCACTTCAACATGCATATGTTTGTGGGATCGAAACTAATTTTCAGCGGATATGCACTTAGCTTGCTGCTTTTCAGCACCACTGCCTGGAACATAAGTGAAGTTACGTTAAAGAATTTCCTA
>JAFCCJ010000037.1 GCA_017610305.1 Candidatus Iainarchaeum sp. | reverse complement strand
CGTTTATAATTTTGGCGGCCTCATGGCTGGAGAGATCACTAACCAATTTCCTAGCCTTTGCCCTTTGGCCCCTTCTTATAAGTTCAGCAACTTCCTCAAAATTTATCTCAGGCATAAAATCACCAGAAAAAGCTAAATTAATTCTGGGGAGAAATCATTTAATAGCGTTTCGGATTCATTTCAGGGCGTAGAATTGTTTAGGACCTTATTTAGGAGGAAAACCGGGATAAAAGTTATGTATAAGATAAGCCCCAGCAATACAATAGGTAATGCAAACTCAGAAGATGTGCCCTCAAAAAAGACAACAGTCCCTAATTGGGTCAGCATAAAGATGCAAAACAATGCACCAAGAGTGGGGATTATGGGAAGTTTACCAATGCTTAGCGGAACCTTAAATGCCCGTTCAATTTTTGGTTCTGTGAATCGCAAAATGATGAGGGAGATGTTTACGGCAAAGAACACAATCAATATTCCAAATGCTGTGAGCTTTGCAAGTGTGGCAAGTATTCCTTCACTAAAACTTCCTATGCCCAGCAGAAGAACTGTGACCATGAAAACCAGTATTATTGCGGCAACAGGAGTTCCCCTTTTTTTATCAAGCCTTGAAAGCATTTTTGGCAGGGAGTTATCCCTTGCCATCCCAAACATGATTCTTGATGAAACAATCAAAATAATCAGTACAGTATTTGCCGTTGCAAACAGGGCAATTATTGAAAGCAATGTTCCGCTAAATGCCCCCAGGCTGCCACCCAGTACAGAGGCAACCAGTGCAAGGGGCTCATTAGACGCGCCCAACTCAACATAGGAAACCGCACTTACTGAAACAACCGCGACAAGGATATAGATAACTGTTGTAATTGCAACCGCCGTAAGCAGGCCTATAGGGATATTTCTCTTTGCGTCTTTAGTTTCCTCAGAGATGTTTGCAAGGTCCTCAAATCCGAGGAATGCAAAGAAAATTATTGCCGCTGCCGCAAAAATCGGGGCAAACATCACGCCTGGGTCGGTTGAGGCAACTGGAAACTCCAATAAGTCAACGCTGCCGATTAAATGGAACCCTAAAACAATTATCAGGACCAAACCCCCTACTTCAATAGCTGTTGAAATCATGTTGAATTTTGCTGATTCTTTCAGCCCAAACCAGTTTAGCAAACTAAGCAATAGCAAGAGTACAGCTGCCCCGATAATTATCGGAATTCCTGTTAGGCCCTGTAGATACCCCCCAAAACCAACCGCAACAGCTGCTGCAGTAATAATTGCCGCTAACAATGCAATGTAACCAACAGCAAAGGCGAGGAAATTTGATTTTGTTGCCCTTTTTGTGTAAACATATTCTGCCGCACATTTTGGGAAGAGGGAACTTAATTCGGCATAACTAAGTGCCGAAAAAGATGCAATTATTGCCGCAACAACAAATGAAAGCCAGACAGTATTTCCGGCAATTCCTGCGGCCTCGCCAATCAGGGCGTAAATTCCGGCACCGAGAATTATTCCAACGCCATAAACAATTACCTCGAAAAGAGAGAGGGACTTTTTCAGCTGGTGCTCCTCAACTCTTGCCCTTGCAATCTCGGTTTGCATGGAATCAATAAAGGGCATCAGAGTATTTAAATCTATTTTATCCTGATCATTTTTCCATTTACCAGGGCATCCCCTATCTTTCCCCTTGCCTGGTTTAGCAAGCGGTAAAACGTGGACTGGGAAATTCCCATTGCAGTTGCGGCGGCTCTTTGCCGCATCTTTTCAACATCCCCCAATCTTACTGCCTCAATTTCCTCTTTGCTGATGATAACTTCACTCAAAAACTCAGCCTCAATAAAAGAAGGCCTGAAATTAGTGGCAACAGATTTGGAGCTAATTTTTTTCTCTTTAAATGGTCTGGGCATGTTATGAATAATGATTCATAATTAATAAATGTTACGTTTGAGACATATGTCTCAAACAACTAGTCCCCTAAAACCCACACAATTCTCCTATTCTCCGCCCCTTTATTCTCCAGCTTTGTGATTTTGATTTCCCCCACCTCAGAGGTATTTTTCACATGTGTCCCACCATCGGCCTGGGCATCAAAATCCCCCATCTTCACAATCCTCAATTCCTTAAGATTTTTCGGGAGGACATTCTTTAATCTAAAAATTTCAGGCATTGCCATTGCTTCCTCATAAGGCAAGAAATCAACGGTAATTGGAATTGTCTGCCCAACAATGGCATTTGCCTTCTCCTCAAAAGCCGTCAGCAATTCCCTGTCAAAATCCGTAACATTGAAATCCATCCTGCTCTTCTCTTCCCCCAATTGCCCGCCAGTAATTAAGGAACCAAGTTCCTTGTAAATAACCGCCGCAAGTATGTGTGCAGAGCTATGCATCCTCATTAGTTTATGTCTTTTTCCCCAATCAAGAATTCCCTTTACATTATCCCCTTCCTTAATCTCCCCTCCCTCAATCTCATGGCTCACATCTTCCCCAAATGCCTTGACAAAAACAACATTCAACTCATTCCCATTCACAATCAGCTTCCCTGTGTCATTTGGCTGGCCTCCGCTGATTGCATAAAATGCGGTTTTATCCAGGACGGCATATTTCCCATCAGTCACTTTCGTAACTTCTGCCTCAAATTCCTTCATATATGAATCAGTTAAATAAAGTTTTTCAGTCATAACACTCGCCAATAAAATTAATTGGGAAAATTTTATATTTGATTAGTCTCCAATTTCCTCCTCATCGCTTTCTGTTTTTTCCGTTGCTGTATCTTTAACATCGCACTTATGCTTCTTCTCCTTTGCTAACTCCAGAAAATTAAGGGACTTCATGTGGTTTGCCCCTCCCTTGCCATTACAGCATGCTTCGGCAGCCATTTTCGAAACATACCTGCAATTGCAGTTTCCGCAAAGGAACATCTTTTCCACCCCTTGCCCAACAGTATGCTAACACTAGGGTTTGCATTCCTGCACCGGTGAGCCTATTACCACTAATGAGTGAAAATTATTATATATGAATATTATTTCATTCAACATCTAATTTATGCTTTTTTGTCACCAGTTCAAAGGGATATCTTATGCAGGTATATGATTTTGTCTCTCCTTGAAAATTACAGCAGGCGTCAGCCGCCATTTTTGACACATATTGATTGTTACATTTTCCACATAGATACATCCTCACAACCCCCTACAAGCTTACGAATAAACTTCCCCCCAATAGCAAAATTACTGATACCGCCGCACCATGTTTCTCCAGGACTGTTTTATTGATCAGGATTGGCGCAGTTATGCCTACAAAAATCAAAGTTTCAAACGGCATCGCTGCAGGGAGATATTTCCAGCCAAGCAATGCAACAATATCCATCAAGCCAAGAAAAGCAACCCAGCCAATAAGCAGCTTAGGAATATTTTTCGCTTCAAGGCGATAGTATAGTGCAAGGCTTATCCCAAAAACCAAGAATATATTTCCTGTTATCAGGCCTACAAAATAGCCCAAGTCAAGGGCCACCAAATGGAGAAGCATTTCCAGTATCATACACCCTATGCATATTCCCAGATATTAATAACTAATTAGTATTTTTTGATACAAATAGATAATTTTATATACTTATTTATCTAATTGTATAAATTATGGGTCAAAAGTTGGATTTGAAGGATAAAAGGATACTTTTCGAGTTGAATAAGGATTCAAGGGAGCAGTTCTCAAAGATAGCCAAAAGAACAGGCCTTTCTAAGCAGGCAGTCGGTTATAGGATACAGGGCATGATTAAGGCAGGCTTAGTAAAAGGTTTTAGCTCTGTCATAAATAGCTCTCTCTTGGGCCTTATGGGTTTCCATCTATTCGTAAAATTTCAGAATATTTCTGATGAGCAGCAAAAGGAACTCACCGATTTTTTAACACTTAACCCCCTTGTTTTTTCCTTCGCCTTTGGCGGCGGGCAATTTGATTTTGTGGCGGAGCTATTGGTGAAGAATGTCGGGGAATTTGAGAGATTTTTTGATGAAATCAATTACAAGTTTGGAAAACTTTTTGCCTCACATTCTGTTTCAATTTCAACAAAAACCCATCACTTGGGAATAAATTATCTCTTTAAGGATGAAGGTGAGTTCAAGGACATTATTCGAAGTGAGATAATTCAGGCCGCAATACCTAAGGGAAGAATTTTCTTCTGGGATTTGCTGCCAAGGAAGGAGGATTTTTCCGGATTTCAGGAATACATGGTTGAGGAAATGAAGATTATTGATAAGGGCGTAAATCTGGAGGAGTTTATAGATGACAGCTTTGCGAAAAAGGCATATGATGTCATAGGGCACCAATGGAGGGAGCGAGAATGGAAAAGGGCAAAAAAAAGCAGGAACTGAAAATCGGCTATCTCCCAATTCTGGATCACCTTACCTTAGGCATTGCAGCAAAGAAGGGAAAATTCAAAAAAGTGGATTTAAAGCCAATCCTGGTAAAGAACTGGAATATGATTTACGATGCCATGAAAAAAGGGAGTTTGGATGGCTCCTTTGTGCTCGCGCAGATGGGAATAAAGTTAAGGTCGGAGGGAGTGCCGATAAAAATTGTCTTGCTTGGCCACAGGGAAGGGCAGGTTGTTGTACTGAGGAAAGGCCTTAATTCAATTTCTGAATTGAAGGGGAAAAGGATGGGAGTTCCCCACAAATACTCAACCCATAATCTTTTCCTGCATCAGTTGCTCAAGGAGAACGGCCTGGCGCATGAGAGGGATGTGGAAGTTGTTTACATAACTCCTAGCACCATTGTTGGGAAGCTTGAATCAGGGGAGATTGACGGCTATATTTCTGCCGAGCCATTCGGAACTATAGCAGAGCTCAAAGGAATTGGGAAAGTAATAACCCTTTCAAAAGACATTGCGGAGCATCATATTGACTGTGTCCTTGCGATGAGGGAAGATGTAATCAAGAAGAAATCAGAGGCGGTCCAGGAGCTTGTGCAGGAAATGGTTAAGGCGGGAATTTTCGCACACCAAAACCCTGTTGAAACCAAGTCAATTACCGATGAATTTGTCGGGCCTTTCCCAGAGCCGCTTAAGGAAAGGGTTTCTTTGGATGATGTTGACTTTAGGCTTTTAAGTGCAATCCATCTAAATGCCCGTGCCAACAACTATGAACTGGCTGAAGCAATAAACTCAACACCCGCAGTTGTAAAATACCATCTTGAGAAGCTGCGCAATGGAAACATAATCCAGGGCTTTACCCTTGACCTCAATGCGTCAAAACTGGGGTTTCAACAGATTAAGGCATTCCTCCAAATTCAGAGCATTGAACTTGAAAAACTAAACAGGCTTATTTCATTCCTTTCAGGACAATCTGAGGTTTTCCGCGTAACCAAACTGATTGGCTTTTCGGAGTTAGAAGTTGATCTTATGGTTGAAAAGATAAAGGAATTTGATGATTTGATGAAAAGATTAAGGTCCAAGTTCCCTGCCGCAGTCAGGAACTATCAATTTATGCCAATCTACAGTGAGCAGCAAAAGCCATTCTATTTCGGATAATGAAACAATAACAAATAAATACCCCTTTGCCCTATTTTATGCAGTGGTTGAATGAACAGGGAATTTGCAAAAGTGGATATTGTTGAATTTAAATCAAAGAGCCTGAAAGGATATACTCTCATAGAGGGTTTTCCCGGAATGGGGCTGGTGGGCACAATAGGCGTAAAGTACCTTGTTGAGAAGATGGATTTCAAGAAATACGGGTATATTAATTCCAATATTTTTATTCCCATAATTAGGATAAGGGAAGGGAAACCGGTTTATCCTTCTAGAATTTTCATTAATGAAAAGAGGAAACTTGTTGCAATTATTTCCGAGCAGATTATCCCGAATCAGTTCCTGGATGATTTTGCAAGGGCGATAATAAAATGGATTAAGCAAAGGGGCATTTCCCGGGTGATTTCCCTTAGTGGAATCCAGAGCTATGGGAAGGAAGCAAAGAATGATGTTTATGGCATTGCCGCAAATGAGAAATCCAAGAAGATTTTAAAGAAAGCAAAGGTCGACATAATCCAGGAGGGAATCACTTCCGGAATTTCCGCACTTATTCTCCTTGATTTGAAGACAACAAATCTGGAGGCATTTTCAATACTTTCCAACATTTCATCAGTGGCGGACTATCAGGCGGCATCAAGGGTTATTGAAACCCTGAATAATGTAATCGGTCTTAGGATAGATGTCAAGCCCCTGCTTAAAGAGGCGAAGAACACAGAGAAGGAATTAAGGGACTATATGGACAAGATGAGAAAGACCCAGAACAATATGCAGAAGATGGAAACCCACGGCCCAAGCTACACTGCCTGAACCAATTTTCTTATTCTCTTTCTGAAAATAAAAACCAATGTCGCCATAATGAAATTACTTATGAGCAGAGCCCACATTACCCCATTCACAACCACTATCGGCATTCCTGCCAAATAGATATCGCTGAACCAGAGCCATGGCAATTGGATAGTGAATGCAATCATCGCCGCAGTAATGATATTGACCCCTTTATTCTTTGCAAGGTAACCTACTATCCCGCCCAAAATAATATTGCCAATTATGATATATGGGTTGCCAAGGAGAATTGCAGTCCACACAGAACCAAACCCGCCTGAAACTGCCCCTCCAAAAGGGCCGTAAAGAAGCGCGGCCGCAAAAATAAGAATTTGAAATATGTGCAGCTTGAAACCGAATGGCGTTTCCAGAACAACCATTCCAAGTATGTTTGGGAAAATAGCGAGAGTTCCAAGCAGCATAATATTTCTCCAGCTAACGGCGAATTCATTCCCAAAGAGATTTATGTTTCTTTCCATCAATTTAATGAACAATGAAACATTATTTAATTCTTTTTGAGCCTTTCAATTTCATGAATCTCTATTTTGTCACAGGAAATAAGCATAAAGTTCGTGAGATTAAGGAAATGCTCTCGCCCTTGGGGATAAAAATAATCCAGAAAAATTTTGACATTATTGAGCCGGATTTTGGTTCAATAGAAAAGGTGGCCAAATCCAAGGCAGAGCAGGCCCTTGAAAAACTGAAAAAACCGCTGATTGTTGAGGACACGGGGATTTATTTTAAGGCATATAAGAATTTTCCGGGGGCACTTGCGAAAAGGATATGGATTGAGCTAGGTTTTGATGGCTTGTTTCGTTTGCTTAAGGGAAAAAGCAGAAAGGCCTATTTTAAGAGCACAATTTGTTACATCGCCCCGGGGAAAAAGCCAAAACTTTTCTCCGGAGAATTGCATGGGAGAATAACTGACTGGGTGAAAAAACCCCGTGCGGACAGACTGCCTTATGAGAAGATTTTTATCCCAAATGGTTTAAGGAAAGCGGTTGTTGACCTGAATCTGGAAGAAAAGAACAAAATAAGCCACCGCGCAAAGGCGACGAAAAAATTGGCCGATTATTTGGAAAGAATCAAATGAGAATTACGCTTCTGCTTTATCCAACACTGCAACCTTTACCAGATGAAGGGAATAGAAAACAAATGCCCCAGTCACCAGGCCTTCAACCAGCCCTAAGAAAATATGCGCAGTTAACATTCCTGAAAGAACAGTGAGCGGATTCCCTCCGGAAAATACAATCATCAGCGATGTTAAAGTTGCTGCAACAATAACTGAAACAAACCCCGCAATCATTCCGGCCACCATAATATTTTTATCCAGTAATTTTTTTGCCCCTATGCCAATTAGTGGGGCTATAATTGCCATGGTGAATGCATTTGCCCCCAATGCAATAACCCCCCCATCATGGAAAAATATTGCCTGAATTACGAGAATCGTGGACATTATTATAACTGCTGGGCTGAATCCCAAAAGGATTGCAAGCAATGCCCCGCCCAGAATATGTCCGGTTGTTCCGCCCAGAACAGGGAAATCAGACATCTGGGCAACGAAAATTATTAGGGCTAATGCCAAAATAAGCAGTATCTGATTTCGGGAAATTTTCTTCCTGCTATCCTTTAAGGCTAAAGAAAATACAAATAATGAAATTACCCACATAATTGCCGAAATCTCCAGCGAAAGAACACCATCAGGAATATGCATGCAAAATCAGAAGAAGAAAATGGTTATAAATGTTGACAGGGCGAATTTCCCGCACCGGAAACCTACTCTAGAAATCTATTAAGAACTCAAGGAACTTGTTTTTAACATGGAATTCAACCTTTTAGACTTACACGATTCAAAAGAAGATGCAAATGTAAGGAAGTTACTTAGGGTTTATTCAGTCATTCCTAGATTTTCAAAAGAATCAAAATGCGAAAAGGCGGAACAAGCAATAAGAATAGTAAAATTCTTGAGAAAAACTAATGAAAAATTAAAGAAAGAGATTTCTCCCTCCTGGAAAAATGAATGGATAGAATCTACAAAGTATCCTTTTTATGGTAGAAATTATGTTGATTGGTTTATTGGTAGAGCTTCAATACCTTTAATTGCATTAAAAAAATTTGAAAGATTTGACATGAAAGAAGAAGTTGAAAATCTAATTTCAAATTGTGATTTCTTCTGTTCTACTACTGGTGACGTTTATAAGGTACCCCATATAATTGATTCTGATTTAGCTTATTTAGTTGGAGCAATATTGGGTGATGGACATATCAAGAAACATAAAGGTAGCATTTCTTTTGAGGTTTCAGAAGAATGGCTCGCAAAAAAATTCATTGAAAAAGTAGGAAAAATATTTGACCATAAACTTATTTTAGGCTCTAGAAAAGACAGAGGCAAAGTTAGATGTTTAGTTAATTTTACAAACAAATCAGCTGTAAGGCTTTTTAATAAAATAATTGGAATTCCACGTGGTAAAAAATCACACAAAATATTTGTGCCGGAAATAATCAAAAAAGCTTCTTCAGAAATCAAATCTGCTTTCCTTGAAGGAGTTTTTGATACTGATGGAGGAAAACGAGGAAAGGGGTATTTTGGTCTTACCAGTGCTTCAAAGCAATTTAGGGATGATCTTGTAGATCTAATGGAATTACAAAATATCAAAGTTTTTAAGGATGAGTGGGTCAATAAATTATATAATCGTTCATATTATGGCTTTAAAATAAGTAAAAAAGTCAATGCTCCTTTTGTTGCGGGAGTCCGATAGCGGCAATTCGGTCAGGTTTAGGCAGTGGATAAGTCTCTTTTGATTTCCCGCTGGAAACACCTGATGGCTTAGTGCCTTCGGGGGTTCGAGTCCTCCCTCCCGCATTTTACCAAATATTAAATTACCTAACTATGTAATTAACCTCTACTCCCTCATCAGTTATATCTGTAATCTCAAGAAGCACATCCTTCTCCAGCCAGGTTTTTACATAATATGTGTGGCCAATCTCCGCACAGTGGAATCTTTCAAATTCCGGTGATGAGGGCACTACCGCCTCACCCAGTGACATTTCACCTAAATCAACCACATTCTTATTGAATTTTGCAAACGTCCCAAAACTAACCTTCTCGCAGTAGAATCCGTCAATAGTTACACAGCCCTTTTCATCAATCAAATCTTTTGACGCCCTTACATCAGGGACATTTTCAATCCCGCCTTTTGCACCTGTTTTGTCCGCGCAAATATCCTCATAACTCCAATATTCCATTAAATCAAAATCAAATGTCCTGTCCATCTCCAGAAGCATTGTTCCGGATTGGCCACCACTAGGGCAACCGGAAAGAACTATTGCAAATAAAACCAAAGCCAAAATAATATTTTTCATATGACCACCTCCTAATAAGTTTGTTAGAATAAGGCTGTTCTGATATAAAAGAATTGCGATTCCAGTATTTCTTATGGAATGCAAAAAAGAAACCAATTTGAAAGACTGCAACTGTTCCTATGAGCCATGCTCAAGGAAAGGAATCTGCTGCGAATGCATCCGCTACCACAAAAAAAGCGGTGAATTGCCGGCCTGCTTGTTTGGCAAGGAAGCGGAAAAAACCTACGACCGAAGCATCGAACATTTCATTGAACTGAACAAATAGTCACAATTTCAGGAATTTTCTCAAACTCTGCAGGGATTCTTTCACAGGGCTGGCCGTAATTTCTATTGCCTCAACAGGGCAAATCTCTGCGCACCCAAAACAGAGAATGCATTTCTGCTTATCTATCTCCGGCCATTTGGTGAATTTGATTGCCGTAACAGGGCAGTACTTAACGCAGTCAAGGCATTTAGTGCACTTGGATTTATTAATCTCCAAACCTGAACCCATAACAGCCATCATTGCCCTGCGAAAAGTTTTCGGGATTTTATGAGCAACTGTAACAGGTTTTTTAAACGGAGTAATCACATCCTCAATTTTCTCGCCGACAATTTCGATTTCCCCCTGCCCAATCCGCCTTTCCTTTGCCCTTTTGAGCATTGGCACATCTTCGATCCCGATTATTTTTGACATTGTCCTGTCCAGCTCAACACTATCTTTTGCGGCAAGCAGTAAACCGACTTTTTTGAGTTCTCCATTAATGGGGCCGTTTCCCTCCATTCCAACCACCCCGTCCATGAGGACCAAATCAGGTTCTCGCATCAGGTAAACATCCACAAAGGCATCTGCAATCTCATCTATCGACATTGAATGGCCAATTCTCCTGAACTTCATTGGAACGCAGCCAAACCAGTTCTTTATTGCACCGGTAATAATTCCCTCAAGATGGGTTTTCATTTTAGGCAAAGAAATAACCTTATCGGCAGCCATGAGGAATTTCGGGGCATACAGTTCCCGAAAAATTTTGCCATTAACCTTTACCTTTACCCAACCATTTTCCTCAAATCCCTTAACTTCAACCCCCAATTCTTTTCCAACATCCATCAATCCTGTTTCAGCCAATGCCTTTTTTGTAGAGTGCAGGCTTCCAACCCAGGTCATGTCCATTATTGTCGGAATTCCCCCCGCCTCCTGCACCATTTTCACAACAGATTTTACAACCAATGGGTGAGTTGTAACATGGGCCTCGGGAGAACTCGCTCGGAGGACATTGGGCTTTATGAGGACCGTATCCCCCTTGCTTATGAAGTTTTCAATTCCGCCAAGCAGCCCAATTGCTTCCCTGACCTTCCCATCAACCAGTTTTTCCTCATATTCGGAACATTTAACTATTGCGACCTTTCCCATTCAAATCACTATAGAAATTCGCCCGGAAATAGTTTTAAATTAAAGTAGTACGAAAAAGTATTTCTTAAAGGGGGGGTGGTCTAGTTGGTTAGGACATCTGCTTCACACGCAGGAGATCGAGAGTTCGAATCTCTCTCCCCCCATCATCTAATCGATAAAATAAGAAATTAATAAGAAAAATCAGAAACAAGGAAGATAATGACTAATAGGCCTCTTCTTCAGTATCTTCGTCCCATTCGTCGCCTTCGTTTTCCCACTCGTCATCGTCGAAAGTCAGGTCTTCGAGTTCATACTCCATCTATAATCCCCCCACGGAATCTAATGGAATTACCTTCATATCCTTTAACGGAATAAATATTTAAAGTTATCTTTTTCGTTTTTAACTATGGATTAATTTTATCAGTCAGTAAATGCAGTGGCAGTAACCCCGCCATCCCAGCTGAATCTGGGCCTTATTTTTACCATCCAGAGCTTCTCAGTATTATCATCCAGAATCAGCGCATAACCCTTTGCCTTTGGCATTTCCTGATAATATTTATCAAAATTCTGGTGCAGATAAGAGGGCCTTAACTGTGAAACCGCCTCAATATCCGGCTGGGAAGTCATTCGGTGTGAAATAAATAAATCACACTGGGAAATCGCATCAGGGTGCAGCTTGTTTGGCCTTTGGGTTGCCAAAACTAGAGACAAACCTGGCTGCCTCCCAACTCTCACCCATTCAAGAAGAACATGCAGCGCAATATTGTCCTCGTCCTTTGGCATGAACATATGTGCCTCGTCAATAAGCATCCAGATAATGGGCATTTCACTCTCTCTTTTCAGCCCTTCAGTTAATTTCACTTCCTCCTCTTTCCTGTAAAGCATCCTCTCCTCAAAAAGCTTCTTTCCCAACAAACCAACAATTATGTCCCTTGTCCCTTCCATTCCAATTGCCTGCCTGTATGCCGAGACATCAATAATGGTTATTTCCCCCGCCTTTGCAATCTCCTTAATCCTCGTGCCCTCTTTCTCAAACAAACCCCAGCTCTCTGAAACCCTGAATCTGTTTACCAATGCCTTTCTTGCATTATTCTCTGAGTCAGTGTCCTTCATTATTGCCGTGATTATTTCATCAATCCCATACAAGGTTCCAAGCTGTTCCTTCAGGTCCTCAATAATCCGTGTGAGCAGTATCCCTTCCGCATCCTTCCAGGTGAGTTTGAAAAGCGCAAGCCATTCAGTGACATCCAATTCACTTGTTTTGATTGTAAAGGCATCATCGACAGGAAGTTTCTTTTTGCGGTAAAATGCCAATTTGCCTTTCGGAACCAAAACCCTTACATTGGTCCTATCTGGTTTCAGGTCCCATTTCTGCAGCTCCTTGGTTTCAAGCTTGTTCGCAATCTTAAGGGTCCAGAAAATTCCCACAGTATCAATGGCAATTACAGAAATCCGCTTCCTTATATCCATGGGCTGCCTTGCGAATTCCTCAAGGAGGACGGATAACGTATACGATTTCCCGCCTCCACGTTTGCCGCAAATCAGCATAACATGTGGCTTTGCAATATCGCAAAGAATCTTCCTGCCTAAAACAGGCCTTTCCCCTGAACTCATTACCACTTTTCCAAGATAGGCGGTTCCCTTTTCACCATACTTTTCAATGTCTTTCAAAGACCTGCCAACCAATGAGGCCTTTTTACTCAGTTCCAGAGCCATAAATAGTTATCGCTTTAAGTATTTAAAGACTTAAGTCCAAATAATTATGGATTTTGTTTAATGGTGTTGATGCAAATGGACCTAAAGGAACAGGAAGAAAGGCTTAAGTTTCTGATTTCCAGGATTGATTCTGAGATAGAGAAATTCAAGAAGGTCCTTATTGGAGTGGAGAGTAAAAGGGAAGAACTGGACAAGGCAATAACCAAGAAAGGGCTACAGTCTGTTCCAATAAATATCTCTCCGCATTCCCTGGATAAAAGTGGCCTTTATGAGGAGCTGCAGCAGCATATCCTTGACCTTAACAAGCTAAAAAACCTGATAAACAGCAGGCTTGATGTTGTGATAAAGGAGGAAGAACTAATCCTCGGCCTGAAGGAAAAATACGGCAAAAGCGTCAATCTTGAGAAAAATGATGGCGGTGAATTTGAGGTTTCCTTTAAGGACACCGAAACCGAGAGTGCCTATAGCCAGATAAAGAATAGCCGGAGACTAATTGAGCAATTGAGGGAATCCATGAAGGAGATGGAGTGATCTGATGAACA
>JAFCCJ010000085.1 GCA_017610305.1 Candidatus Iainarchaeum sp. | reverse complement strand
CCCTCATTCACGGGATCAGGGGTATCAGAAACACTAGTAATGGTTGGAGTAAAATTTTCCACTGCGGGGCCGGCTGAGAAGTAAACGGCACCTGTCCCAATACCAATTTGTCGCCATCCAGTACCCTCAAGAATAAAAATACTGCCTGCCGGGTTTCGGGCATAGATTCTGCCACTATATGTTTTGATTCCTGTAGCTAGTGGCATGCCGGGCATCCCATCTGTTGCATTAAACCAACCAGGGTCAATGTACTGATGAACCTTACCATTACCGGTTAAAGCAAATACACTTGCACCTTCTACAGCTAGCTGTGCAACATTGAAACCTGGTAAAGGCGCCCCCAAATTCGCCCAAACCGCTGTACTTTGATTATACCTATATACTGTAGGTCCGACAGCAACTGAAAGATAATTTCCCCTAGAATCTAGGCCTACGCCTCCCCCGTTAGTATAAGTCCAAGGGCCTGATGGAGCTTGTATATAAATCCCATAAGTTGGTGCCGGAAGTCTTGCATAAATTTCATTATTGTTGCCAATTTCCAAGTCAAGTGCAGATGTTCCTGGAGTACCCCTATCATTTGACCAGTCAGTTCCACCTGAATTTTGATAGATATTATTAGGGGCATTTGCAGATCTTGCATATAATATTGCTCCTCGCGAATCAATCTCAGCAGCCCCCCCGTTTGGAGGAATTCCTCTCGAAATCCAAGCCCCATCACGGTATTCGAAAATCTCTGTACCTATTGCCCCTGCTCTCGCAATAATTAGTGAACCCTCGGCATTTATTCCAACAGGCGTGCCTGGGATTGGCGCTAATAGCGTCCAACTCCCGGGAGCGGGAAAAGCATTTCCTGAAAAAATATTTCCGCTGCCATCTATTGCATAAAGTTGGGAATAAGCCGAAGAACAAAGAAAAACCGCAAGCAGCGTGACCAATAGCAATTTCTTAAACATCAGAAGAAATAGACGGTTGAAATTAATAAATTTATCTTTTAGCCAAAAGCATCAAGGGTTTTCTGTTTTCCGCCCTCTTTCAGATCTTCCTCTGTAAACCCCAGTTCGCGCATTATTTTGATAACTGCGGGGAGCAATTGATTTGAGATGTAATAATCAGAGTCATATTCCCCCTCCTTTACATATTCCTCCAGTTCAGCCCTGTCAGAAATGCTCTTTCCCCTTGTGGTTATTATATAGCTGATTGTTGACCCCACACCCAGATCCTTTCCCCTTTCAACCGCCTTTTTTGCTGCGGCAATATGGGGGCCAATTGCGACATATTTATCCAGCGGTCTCTGAATCTGGGTCATTATGAACAAATCCTTTTTCTTGACCTCCCCATTCTTCAGTGCCTTAACCCTTTTCCGGATAATTTCCTTCGCCTTTTCCGGCTTTCCCTCTTTAAGGACAGCCTCAAGAACATCTTTCTGTGTCTGCTTTGCAATTCCAGACCAGTCCCTTCTCACATATTCAAAGCCGACTATTTTCAGATTGCCATCAAAGTCCATCAAAGCATACCTTTTCTTTGCGGCTCCCCCCTCTTTTTTGGTTACGAAAATCCCGCGCTTAAAGAAGCCCTCAAACTCCAGTTCCATCGCACCAGGGAGCTTGGAATTTATCTTTTTAACAAACTGCCCAATATCTTTCTTATCTTTCCCCTCGGGAACAAGGATAAACAATGAATCTGTATCCCCGTATATGGGCTCAAACCCAGCCTCCTCAGCCTTGTGCATAACCTCCTTTATGTAATGCCGGCTCCATGCGGTGACTGCCCTTGCCGACTCCCGCGAATACCATCTTGCCCTTGCAAAGGCCAAATAACCATAATGGGAATTTAGCAGAATTTTAAATGCCTGCTGCCTTGCATTCAGCAGCCTGTATTCCTTTGAACCTGGCTTGAATTTTTTCATCTCATCTTTAGCCGCAATCCTGCTCGCCAGAATCTCCTCAAGAATTTCCGGGAAAAATCCCCGCTCCTTCTCGCAGAACCAGTCCTTATCAGGGGAAATATTCTTCCCTTTCTTGCAGCTCTCATGGCCACATTTTAAGGTTTCAGGGGAAATATTGTGGGAAATAATTATTGTGGGGTGCAGGGAACGGAAATCAAGGACAGCAATATTCTCGTGCAAACCCGCAATAGGCTCCTTAACATAGCCCCCCTTAAAGGTCTGAACCATCCTTTGCTTTACCTGTTCCTCAGAGGGCTTATTTGGAATCAGGTAATCCGCACCCAGACTCTTCTCAATGAGAAGTGATTCAACTAACTGGGAGGAACTTGCGCGGTTAACATCAAAAAGGGTCATATGCGCAATTTTGCAGAACTCAACAAGCAAGGGGAGATATTCCTCGGCAATTTTTAAAGTGAAAAGCGCGTCCTCCCGGTTGTATTTCGCCAGTCCCTCCAATTCACCCGCATCCCAGAGCTCGTTAATTTTAATATGGCTAATCTTTTCCTTCTTCTTCCCAAAAATCCTTTCAACAACACTTTCCAAATCAAATTTAATCAGTGAAACAACCCCAAACCTTGCAAGCAGCCTCAACATCTGGTAGGCATCAAGGTGCTGCACCCCCCTAAGCTGGGCGGCATGGTCAAGGCCCTTTTTTTTCATCTTCGGCTCCCCGCCAGAGCCTATTGTAACATCAATACCAAGTTTCTTCCCCCGATCTCTCAGATATGGGAAGTCAAATGAATCGCCATTGTAAGTGACAACA
>JAFCCJ010000084.1 GCA_017610305.1 Candidatus Iainarchaeum sp. | reverse complement strand
TCCCGGAAAATCAACGCCCCTGCCTGCCTCTTCTCCTTCTCCAGATATTCTGCCACTGCAAGCTTTGCCGCATAATATGCGCCGGCAACATTTTCCGCATACTTTTTTCTTCCGCCATAGAATTCTGAGTCTGAAATTACATTTGGCTCCTTTGCACCCTCGGTCCAAAGCCCTCCAGGAGCCCATGCCTCCAATTGCTCAAACTGCCATTCGCTCGGGATGAGAAGAACAAAAAAGTTATTGTCAAGGTAGTTGGAATTGAACAAAAGATGGGAACCAATCTGCGAAAATCCCTTTACCTTTTCCTCAATAATTTCTTTTGAAATGTTGGAATCTGCGGCGGTTATTGCCCATCTTGTGGGAACAAACCTTCGTCTCTTTTTTACCCCCAAAAGGCCTGCGCTTAAAAGTTTGCTCAATGATGAAACTGGAATTCCTGAACTGTGCAATTCAGTTAAGGCAGTTGTGCTGAGGGCATCGGTATCAGAAACCAAATAATCCACCTTGGCGGGAATTGATGGGTTTTCTGTAAGGGAGAATTTTTTCATCTCCGCACTTGGCCCCATTGGTGCCGCGGAATCAGAAAAGGAAAGTTTCGGGGTGGGGCGATTTTTCAGATCGATTTCCACCTCAACTGGGGATGATGCCATTGCAGTTTCCTGAATCTCACCAATTTGATAAGATGGGTCTGTGGCAGAATTGATATCGACTTTTATATTGCTCCTAACCAATTGTTCGCGCATGGAGATTATTTTTTCCTGGGAAAGGCCAAACCACCTTTCAGGGGATTCCAAAAGCGAAGAATCTTTAAGCACCGATGGCGGGGAAAGCGGGGCCAAATTCACCTTCGGATATCCATACCTTCCAACAAAAAGCGCAGGCGGGCTGTTTCCGTGCAATTCTGTGCCTGAAAACTGGGAAAGCACCCTTATCTGGTTATGGTGTTTCTCAAGAATTCTGCAGTTTTCCCCACACCAGCCCCTTCCCTTGCACCTTACGCAAAACGATGGCGAAATCATATAAAACCTGGAATGAGAAGTGCTTTAATCTGCTTCTGAACGAAATTGGGAAAATTTTAGTTTATGGGCTTATTATATTAAATTATTTATTAATGAATCATATACTAAGCATTGCAGTGATGAAAATGGATATTGAACTTATATTTCCGGATAATTCAAAGAAGAAATTCAAGAAAGGGATTACCGGGGCAAAGGTTGCTGAATCAATAGGTGAGGGTTTGGCAAGGGCCGCACTTGCGGTAAAGGTTAATGATGAATTAGTTGATTTAGCCAGGCCTATTGAGAAAAACGCCAGGATTGAAATAATCACATTCAAGACTGATGAAGGGAAGGAGATTTTCTGGCATAGCGCATCCCATATCATGACTCAGGCAGTATTGAGAGTCTTTAAAGGCCAGAATATTGGTTTAGGTGTGGGCACGGCAATAGATGACGGTTTTTACCAGGATTATGATATAAAAGAACTGCATCCCGAGGACCTAAAAAAAATTGAGGAAGAAATGCGAAAGATTGTGAAGGAAAAATTGGAAGTGACCCAAAGAGACATTCCTAAAAAAGAGGCACTCGCCTTTTACAAAAATGACCCATATAAAACTGAACTGGTTAATGCGATTGAAAGTGGGCGAGTTAGCATGTATCGCCAGGGCGAATTTGATAACTTATGCAAAGGGCCGCATGTCCCAAATACGCATTATATTGACGCCTTTAAATTAACAAAAATTGCAGGAGCTTATTGGAGAGGAAACTCAAAAAATAAAATGCTTACAAGAATCTATGGAACCGCTTTCCCCGATAAAAAAGATCTGAACAAATGGATTAAGATAAAGGAGGAGGCTGTAAAAAGAAACCACCTCAAGATCGGCACCGAACTCGACCTTTATTCCTTCCACGAGGAATCTCCGGGAGTTCCTTTTTTCCATCCCAATGGAATGGTTATCTGGAATGAGCTCCTGAAATTTTGGAGGGAGGAGCATGTCAAGAGGGGTTATGGTGAAGTTAACACCCCCATAATTTTGAAAAGGGAGTTGTGGGAGAAGTCAGGGCATTGGGACCATTACAGGGAGAACATGTATTTCACGCAGATTGATGAAGAGGATTATGCTGTTAAGCCGATGAACTGCCCGGGAGGGATTTTAATTTACAAAACCAAGAGGCATTCCTACAGGGATTTGCCTATCAGATCTGCTGAATTGGGAACTGTTCATAGGCATGAACTTTCAGGGGTTCTAAATGGCCTTTTTAGGGTCAGGAAATTCACACAGGATGATGCGCATATTTATTGCACACCTGAACAGATAAAGAACGAGGTTATTGGGGTGATTGACCTTTTTGATTTCATATACAAAACATTTGGCTTCATGGATTACAGGATTGAACTCAGCACAAAGCCTGAGAAGGCAATGGGCTCCCAGGAAATGTGGGATGCCGCCGAATCAGGTTTGAAAGAGGCGCTTGAAGAGAGGGTGATTGATTACTCTTTGAATGGGGGGGACGGGGCTTTTTACGGGCCGAAAATTGATTTCCATATCAATGATGCATTGGGAAGAAGCTGGCAATGTGGAACCATCCAGCTTGATTTTACAATGCCTGAAAAATTTGGACTCACATATATTGGGAAGGATGATAATGCGCACAGACCCACCATGCTTCACAGGACCCGTTATGGTTCTATTGAGAGCTTCTTGGGGATTCTTGTCGAGCA
>JAFCCJ010000083.1 GCA_017610305.1 Candidatus Iainarchaeum sp. | reverse complement strand
GTTCAAATCCTCCCTGCCCCAAACTACCCGCCTATCTGCGGGTACACGACGGCCGATTCTGTGGAATCGACCTTGCTCACTTCGTTCGCAATCGATTTAAACCTTTTCAGAGAGTTATTATTTATGAATATATCTCGAATAATAGAAAATAAGTGGGTAAAGATCCTCCTGGTTCTAGGCATAAGCATTTTCGGAGTAACCTTATTAGCTATCAATTTTAGTTTCCCGATAGATATAGATTATGCTCCTGAAACCAGCAATATCAATGTTAGTGACTTTAATAGTGGGAACACATATATCGCAGAAGAAATTAATATTAACTATGAGGCTAATAACCAACAGACCGAAACGCCTAAGGAACTTGATCCTATTGGATTATCCGAATTAAAATTACCCTATCAGCCAAAGGAATTTCATAATTTCTTAGTTGAATTTTCAGACGGTAAAAGAGCTTTTATGCCAACAGTTCCAGAAGGAGTAGAACTGCCTTTTGCGATTTGTACGCGCAGTCTTACCACAAATAAATTAATTAGCTGTTTCATTTTGAGTGGTTATGAAAACTATACTAATGATAATTATTGTGCAAAATGGTTTGCAAACTTGGAGACCGCAGTCTTGGAATTTAATGGATTAGGGGATAGCAATAACTGTTAGGATGTGAAGGCCTATGCAAGAACATGAAAAATTCATGAAGATGGCGATTGAAGAGGCAATGAAAGGGGTTAAGGAGGGAAACCGCCCTTTTGGCGCAGTTTTGATAAAAGACGGCGAAGTTGTGGCAAGAGCCCATAATAAAGTTATTCAGGATAACGATCCCACCTCCCATGCAGAATTAAATGCTATCCGAAATTTCTCAAGGGAAACTGGCAGCAATGATTTATCTGAATATACTCTGTATTCCAGCTGCGAACCCTGCCCAATGTGCACATCTGCTATCGCATGGGCAAATGTTAAGACATTGGTTTATGGAAGCCAGAGGGATGATTTTAAGGGAGAATATCGAAGGCAGTTTACTGTTTGGCCGGAAAAATTCTATAAGGAAGAAAAGCTGGATATTGAGATAATTGGAGGGGTTCTCAGGGACGAGATTCTCCAGATGTATGAAGAGTATCAGAAGGCAAACCCCTCCGAATAAAGCTTTAAATACATTTCCCAAGCAAATTCTAAAATGAACCCTAAAAGTGAGTGTCTTCCTCTTAGGTCAAAATTTTACTGATTCTGTTAGATTTATCCATAGTAATTATTGGGGGGGTAGTATAGTCTGGTCTAGTACTGGAGCTCGGGGAGCTTCCAACCCCGGTCCGAATCCGGGCTCTCCCATTTCTTTTTTGGTGATTTCATGAAAATCGGATTCATAGGTTCAGGAAAGATGGCAGAAGCACTTTTGGGTAGCTTCCTCGCCGCAAAATTGGTCGAAAAAGGAAATGTTTGGGTGAGTGACAAAAGCAGCGAAAGGACCGGAATTATGAAATCGAATTTTGGTGTGAATGTTGCCGAAAATAATTTGGAAGTTGTGGAAAATTCCGAAATTGTTTTCCTGTGCGTGAAGCCACAGGATATGGATTTAGTGCTGGATGAAATTTCCATCGGCGCAAATGAAAAACAGATTTTTGTTTCTATTGCGGCTGGTGTGAAACTGGAAAAACTGAAAGCAAAATTGAATGCCAAAATTGTAAGGGTAATGCCCAACACCCCCTGCTTGGTTGGGGAGGCGATGAGTGTAATTACGTTTGGAGAAAAGGTGAATGATGAAGATAGAAAAGTAATTTTTGATTTGTTGAATTCTGCGGGTAAAACATTGGAATTGAAAGAGGAACTGATGGATGCAGTTACTGCAGTAAGCGGTTCAGGGCCGGCGTTTTTTGCTTACTTAATTGATTCCCTCGCAAAAGCGGGAGAGAAGGAAGGATTGAGCAGGGAGCAGGCAATTCTGCTTGCTGAGCAGACTGCTTTGGGAACTGCGAAACTGCTGCTCGAGAAAAATATTTCTCCTGGGGAATTGAGTGAAATGGTTTCCTCTCCGGGAGGAACTACAATTGCAGGGAGAGAAATTCTGGAGAAAAGTGATGTTGCTGAGATTCTGAAAAAAACAGTTGCTGCAGCAGCTGCACGGAGCAGGGAGCTGGGAAAATGAGTTTGCAGGAAGAATTGAATTCAATGGCCGAAAATGCGAAAAAGGCATCTGCAGTTCTTGCGCAGGCCACAACTGAGCAGAAAAATTCCGCGCTGAAGGAAATGGCAAATGCTCTGCGGGCTGATATGAAGAAAATTTTGGATGCGAATAAGGTTGATGTTGATGCGGCAAGGGAGAAAGGAATTAAGGAATCATTAATTGATAGATTATCTCTTGATGAGAAAAGGATTGAGGGAATTATTTCTGATTTGGAAAGTGTTATTTCTCTTGAAGATCCGGTGGGGGAAATTGTTGAGCAAAAGAAAATGCACAACGGAATGGAACTAAAAAAAGTGAGGGTTCCTTTGGGAGTTGTAGGCTTGATTTACGAGAGCAGGCCAAATGTTTCGGTAGATGCCTCCGCACTTTGTTTGAAAAGCGGGAATGCGATTATTTTGCGCGGGGGAAGTGATGCGTTAAATTCCAACCGCGCAATTGTTGAGGCAATTTCCGGCGCTGTTAAAAAATCAGGTTTGCCGAAAGAATCAATTCAGCTCGTGGATTCAAAGGATAGGGAAGCGGTTAATGTTATGCTGCAAATGCACGGTAAGATTGATGTAATTATCCCGCGCGGGAGCGGT
>JAFCCJ010000036.1 GCA_017610305.1 Candidatus Iainarchaeum sp. | reverse complement strand
TGCATGACTGTTTCAGCATTGCGGAAATTTTTGCAATAGAGGATTTGGGATTCTTCAAGAAAGGGGAGGGGGGAGCTGCGGTTGAAAGGGGCGAAACTAAGCTTAATGGAAGCATTCCGATAAACCCTTCAGGGGGACTTAAGGGAGCAGGCCATCCTGTTGGGGCAACAGGGATAAAACAGGCGGCGGAGATTTATGAGCATTTAAGGGGAAATGCCGGCAAAAGGCAGGTTAAGGATGCGGAAGTTGGATTGGCCCACAATATTGGCGGAAGTGGAGCAACCTGCGCAATCCACATTATGAGGAGGGCTTAAGATGGTTGATGCGGCATTGCCATTGATGTGGAGGAATTATGCCCAAAGGTATAATTTAGAGGGGAATAAATGCACAACTTGTGGAGCTGAATATTTCCCTGCAAGGGCAATCTGCCCCAACTGCAGGAGGAAAGGGAAATTAGTTCCAAAGCAAATGCCTAGAGAGGGGAAGATAATTTCATTTACCGAAGTTTTTGTCGGCCCTGAAGGGTTTGATACTGAAACCCCCTATTTCCTTGCGCTGATTGAATTGAGCAATAAGGTAAAAGTACTGAGCCAGCTGGTTGACCGTGAAAAGGAAAAGGTTAAATTCGGCGCAAAAGTCGAAAAGGTCTTCAGGAAAATTTCAGACAACGATCCAGAGGGTGCAATCGCTTACGGTTATAAGTTCAAGGTTGTTGGATGACTGGAACAGTGGAAAAGAAAGAGAAGATCACGGATTTAGTTAGGGAATTAATTGAAGCTTATGAGGAATATGGCGAAGACCCGAGTTCTGAAAAACGGCGTAAAGTAATGGAATTAAATGGGATTATTAAGAAGAAGAAAATTAATCGAAAACAAAGTAATGCCCTGAATAGGGCTCATGATAAAGTTAGCAGAAAGATTGGGTTGAGACAGCTTGAAATGGCGAATAAACCAAAACCATTAACAGTGACTAAGCGCAGAAAATAGCATTAATTGATATTGGTGGTGAAATGGGCAAAGGAATCGGTTACGGAAAAACAATTCTTTTTGGCGAGCATTTTGTTGTTTATGGCCTGCCTGCAGTTGCTTCAGCTATTTCTGACATTACAACCGCAACAGTTGCGAAGGGAGAAAAGGGTTTGGAGTTAATTGACAACCGGCCCGCGATTGAAGGATACAAAACAAAAAAGCAGGGCGAGATAACAAGGGGCCTTGATTTAATTATGAAATTCCTGAAAATTGATTTGGAGAAAACTCCGCTGAAAATTACGCTAGCAGGGAATTTAAAATGTGTTTCAGGGGTTGGTGCCAGTGCTGCACTTGCAAGCTCGATTGCGAGGGCACTGAATGAGGAATTTTCTTTGGGTCTGGATGATGATGGCATAAATGAGGTTGCATACGAAGGGGAGAAGGGAAGTGCAGGAACCCCGAGCGGAATTGACAACACCTGTTCAACCTATGGGGGGATGCTGGTTTTTGAGAAGAATTTGGAGGGTGGGCCGAACAAAATTGATTTGCTAGAGGTTAAGGAACCAATAAAGATTGTTCTCGCCAGCACAGGAATTACACAGGAAACAAAGGAAGTTGTTGCTGATGTGAAAGCAGAGAAGGAAAAGAATTCTGAAGAATATGGGAAAATTTTTGCCGAGTATAAAGATGTTTTTGATGAAGGGCTTGCCGCATTAAAGGAAGGGCATATTGAAAAATTAGGGGAATTGATGGACAGGAATCAGGAACTTCTTAGGAAAATTAATGTTAGTTGTGATGAGATTGAGAAAATAATTTCTGTTGCAAAGGAAAATGGTGCATTGGGGGCAAAGCTAACAGGAACAGGGAGAGGCGGTTTGGTTATCTGCCTTGCACCTGACGAGGAGACACAGGAAAGAATTGCAAAAGCGGTTGAAGCCGCAGGCTTTGAGGCAACAAAAACATCATTGGGGAAGGGGTAGCCTGATGAGAATTATTGTAGGGATTTCCGGAGCGTCTGGAATCCAGTATGGGGTTGAACTCCTTAAGGCACTTAAAGGGAAGAAGATTGAAACTTACTTGGTTATGAGTGAGTGGGCTGAAAAGCTGATTGAGATTGAAACTGATTACGCCCCTAAAGAGGTGAAAAAGCTCGCAATCAAATCCTTTGGAAATAAGGAAATGGATGCGCCGATTTCATCCAGCAGTTTTTTGGTTGATGGAATGGTTGTTGTTCCCTGCTCGGTGAAAACCGCTAGCGAAATTGCAAATGCCCATACAGGCACTTTACTTACAAGGGCAGCTGATAATGTACTAAAAATGAAAAAAACCCTGGTTTTGGGGGTTAGGGAAACACCGCTAAGTTCCCCTGCCCTTGAACAGATGCATAAATTGTCCCTTGCAGGGGCAATTGTAATGCCTTTGGCTCCCGGCTTTTACCATAAACCAAAGGAAATTAAGGACTTATTCTCTTTTATTAATGGAAAAATAATGGACTGTTTAGGGATTGAAAACACAGAATTCAAGAGGTGGGAGTAATGGGATTCAGGGAATATCTGGACAAACTGGAAAATGATGGAAAACTTGTAAAGGTAAAGCAACCGGTTTCCAAAAGATTGGAAGCATCAGGAATCATAAAAGAGTTGGACGAAAAACCAGTTTTATTCGAAAAGATAAAGGAATCAGAATTCCGAGTTGCGGGGAATATCTTTCCAACAAAAGACAGTGTTGCCGATTATTTTGGAATTACTCCTGCTGAACTGATTCCTACTTTGGTTAATGCAATTGAAAATCCCTCAAAGCCGGAAGTTGTAACAGCAGCTCCCTGCCAGGAAGTTGAGATTGATGTTGATTTGGATAAAATTCCAATTCTATTCCACTGCGATAAGGACGGAGGGAATTACATTAGCTCAGGGATTTTTATAATTACTGACAAGGAATGGGGGCAGAATGTTGATTATCATAGGAGCATGCAGTTTTCAAAAAACAAGTTCAGTGTGAGGATTGTGAAGAAAAGGCACTTTGACCAGTTCTTAGAAAAGCAAAAGGAGATGAAGGTTGCCATTTGTGTTGGTAACGCTCCTAATGTATTGCTTGCTGCCGCCACTTCTGTTGATTTAGGTCAGAATGAACTTGAGATTGCAAATACACTTGAGCCATTGAAAGTTGTTAAGGCAAAAACCTTTGATGCAATGATTCCAGCTGACTGTGAATTTGTTATGGAGGGGGTTATTAGATTAGGGGAGAAGCATGATGAAGGGCCTTTTGTAGATTTGACCGAGACCTATGATTTTGTCAGGCAGGAGCCGGTTTTGGAAATTACAAAAATAACGCACAGGAAAGATGCAATCTGGCAGGCTTTATTGCCTGGTTTGCTGGAACATAAAATTTTGATGGGGATGCCTAGGGAGCCCACAATTTTCAAGAAGGTTAATGATGCAGGCGTGAAATGCTTAGATGTTAATGTAAACCCCGGCGGAAGTTCATGGTTACATGCGATTGTCAAGATCGATAAGAAAAATGAGGACGATGGCAAGAAAGCGATTGCAGGGGCATTTGAGGGACACAAAAGCTGCAAACATGTTTTTGTTGTGGACAAGGACATTGATATCTACAATCCTTTGGAAGTTGAGTGGGCAATGGCAACAAGGTTCCAGGCAGATGCTGATATGATAGTTAAAGACAAGGAAAAGGGAAGTTCCCTTGACCCTAGTGCAGTTCCTGAAACAAGTTTCACAACAAAAGTAGGTTTTGATTTGACAAAACCATTGACTGTGAAAGGGAAAAATTTCGAGAAGGCAGAATTTCCAAAAGTTGATATGAAAAAATACGGGCTGGAGTAATCAGATGTCTTGGGAAAAGTGGTATCCTGTTCTCTTAGGGGAAATGGAAAAACAAATGAAAATATCCCCTCAAATTTCCCCCGTGCATAAAACCGACCACATATTAAGGGTCTGGACAAAATCCAAGATTCTTTGCGAGAAGCTTAAGGGGGATATGGAAGTTATGGTCGCCGCAGTTTTATTGCATGATTTGGGAAGGCATTATGGTTTGGAGATTCATGGTGATAAGTCGGTTGAGTTAGCTAAACCAATACTTGAGAAACATGAGTTTCCTAAGGAAAAAATTCCGCAAGTTCTTGAGGCAATAGGCCAACATGATTATACTTTTCCCGCTGAAAAGAGAAAATTGCTCGAGGCGAAAATCCTTTATGATGTTGATAAGATGGATGCTTTAGGGATAATAGGGGTATATCGACACATTTTATTCATAGAGGCAGGTAGGATAAAGATGGAAGAAGTTATTCCTATGTGCAAGAAAAGATTTGAGGGATTGGCACTTAATGAGAGTAAAGAACTGGCAAAGCCAGATTACGAATATATTGTTAATTTTTTTAAAGATTTAGAGAATCAATTGGGTGGGAGTTAGATAATGGAACTAACCACTGAAGAAAAGGAGATGCTCGAAGGCAAGCATGGGGCGGCTGTTAAGAAGAGCATGGAAATCCTTACCGCATTGGGGGATATTTTCGGTGCAAAGAGATTGATTCCCGTTACCTCTGTCCAGATTGCCGGCGTTAGCTATCACAATTTAGGGGATGCTGGTTTGGAATATTTGGCTGAGCTGGCAAAGGACGGAAAGACAAGGGTTTACACCACTTTAAATCCTGCGGGAATGGATCTGGAGAACTGGCAGGAACTGGGAATTGACCCTGAATTTGCAAAGAAGCAAAAACTGGTTATTGATGCATTTGGAAAGATGGATGTTATTACAACCTGCACCTGCACACCGTATCTTGTGGGGAATAAGCCAAAGCAGGGGGACCATATTTCCTGGAGTGAAAGCAGCGCGGTTTGTTATGCTAATTCAGTTTTGGGCGCGAAAACCAACCGCGAGGGAGGGCCCAGTGCACTGGCTTCAGCCCTTACAGGGAAAACCGCCGAGTTTGGTTTCCATTTGGATGAAAACAGGCAGGCGCAAGTTATTGTTGAGGTTCCTGAAAGCCCGAAAAATGTGATGGAATTCGGTGCTTTGGGTTATGCGATTGGTAAAAAGATTGGCAAAAGAATTCCGCTAATAAGGGGAGTTGATAAGGCGGATTTGGAACAACTGAAAAGTTTCTGTGCCTCAATTGCAACTTATGGAGGGACTGCATTGTTTCATATGGATGGAATTACTCCAAACAAGACAACAGTTCCTGAAGAAAAGGTTGAAATCACAAAAGAGGAAGTGGAAAATGCAATTAAGGAAATGAATGATGCTGATGAGATTGATTTTGTTTCAATTGGATGCCCTCATGCAACAATTGAAGAGGTTGAGAAGATTGCGGGGATGTTAGAGGGAAAGAAAGTACAAAAGGAATTTTGGGTATGCCTTGCAAGGCCTATTAAGGAAATGGCTGAGAAAAAGGGATTTGCGAAAACAATTACTGATTCAGGGGCGAAATTTGCCTGCGACACCTGCTTGGCTGTCGCTCCTTTGAAAGGAAGGTTTAAGGGAATTGCAACCAACTCTGCAAAGGGAGTTTATTATGGCAGGGGAAAGAATGCATTTAAGACAAAATTCTGCACAATTGAGGAGTGCGTAAAGGAAGCGGTTGGTGAGTAAATGGAACTGAAAGGAAGAAAGATTTTTACCGGAACCGCCAAGGGCGAGGCAATTGTAAGCAGTGAGGGGATTTCATTCTATGGGGGAGTTGACCCTGAAAATGGAAATGTCGTTGAGAAAGGCCATCCCCTCGAGGGAAAGAGTGTTTCAGGGAAAATTCTGGTTTTTCCGCAGGGAAAGGGCTCAACTGTTGGCTCATATACACTTTACCAAATGAAAAAGAACGGGGTTGCGCCAAAGGCGATAATTAATAAAGAATGCGAGACAATTGTAGCGGTAGGGGCAATTATTTCTGAAATTCCCTGCGTTGACAGCATAGATATTGAGAAGATTAAAGACGGTGATGAAATAGAAGTAGATGCTGAAAATGGCATTGTAAAAATTCCAGGTTAGTTTTATGAAAGCTCTTATTATTCTGAAACTTGGCGGTTCTGCCATTACCTACAAAAGAAGGAATATTCCGAAGGTAAGGCCGAATGTTATCAGGATGGCTGCTGAGGAAATTAAGAGGGCAAAGGAAGAGAAAGATTTCAATCTTATAGTGGTGCACGGGGCAGGGCCATACGGGCATAAATTTGTTACAGAATATGGGATTGACAATGGCCTTAAAACCAGCGAGCATTTTGAAGGGTTTGTTAAAACCCATAATTCAATGGAAGAATTAAACAGGATAGTTGTTGATGAGTTTGTTAAGGTAGGGCTTTTGGGTTTTCCGGTGCAGCCAAGTGTTTGCATAGTTCAGGAGAACAAAAAGATAGTTTCTTTTGACACCTCAATCATAAAAAGCCTGCTTGAGCTTAATTCAGGAATAATCCCCATAATGTATGGGGACATGGTTCTTGATAGAGAACTGAAGGCAAGTGTTGTGAGCGGGGATGCGATAATTGCATATCTTGCGAAAGAATTGGGTGCGGAAAGGGTCTTGTTTGGAACAAATGTTCCTGGAATACATGATAAGGATCCAAGGACAAACAAGGATGCCGAAATTATTTCAAACATTAATGAGGAAAATGTGGATGATGTTTTGCTAAAGGTTTCGGAAACAAAAGATGTTGATGTCACTGGAGGGATGAAAGGGAAGCTTGTTGAGGTCCTTAAAACCCTGCAGGGAGTAAATGTTTTGATTTTTAATGTTACTGAGAAAGAAAATTTGTATAATGCTCTTGCCGGAAAAGATGTTGAAGGAACAGAAATAAAAATGGTGTGAGAATGGCTATAAAGGACAGGAAACTCGACCACATAAATCTTTCATTGAAAAAGAATGTGGAATTCAAAAACAAGAAAACTGGTTTGGGGGATGTCAATTTCGGCGGTGTTGACCTTGTTTACAAAACATTGCCTGAAATTGACAAGGAAAAGGTCAAGTGCGGGACAAAATTTATGGGCAAGGATTTTTCCGCACCTATTATGGTTGCGGCAATAACTGGCGGGGTGAAAAAGGCAAAGAAAATTAACAGGGACATTGCAACAGCATGCGAGAAAGTCGGAATTGGAATGGGTTTGGGTTCGCAAAGGGCGATGCTGGAAAAGCCAGAACTCGTCGATACCTACAAGGTGAGAAAATACGCGCCGAATATTTTCCTCGCAGGAAATATTGGTGTAGCGCAGGCAAGTTCTTATTCAACCCTTGAGATTGAACACGCATTGGAAACCATTGAGGCAGATGCCTTAGCTGTACATGTCAATGCCGCCCATGAGGCGATTCAGCCTGAGGGAACTACTGATTTCTCAAAGGGAATCAAGACAATTTCTCGGCTTGCAAAGAATCTTTCATATCCGATAATTGTGAAGGAGGTTGGTTCAGGAGTTTCCTATGAGGTCGCAGAAAAGCTGGCCAAAACCGACATTAAGGCAATAGATGTAGGGGGAGCTGGCGGAACAAGCTGGACAGGAATTGAATATCTAAGGACCAAAAAGAAGAAACACACTTTTTGGGATTATGGAATTCCTACGGCAGTTAGCGTTTTAGAGGTAAGGAAGGCGTTTGAGGGGGAAATAATAGCGACAGGGGGAATAAGAAGCGGTTTGGATGTTGTAAAGGCATGTGTTTTGGGGGCTGATTTATGCGGTGTTGCACTACCTGTATTGAAGGCTCAGCACAGGGGCGGAACAAAGGCAGTTGAAAAATATCTGGAGAATTTAATTGATGAAATTAAAACAGGAATGTTTTTGCTTGGGGCGAAAAGGTTTTCAGATTTGAAAAAGAAGAAATATGTCCTGCTTGGAACAACAAAGGAATGGATTGAGCAGAGGAAATTTAAGTGACTTATACATAACTTATAATTTTTTAAAGCAATTTCCTAACCCTTTTCACAGGCAAACCGCAATTCTCAAGCACAGGCAAAACCCTCTTTTTCTCCAGCCCCAAACCCTTGTAATCTATTACAATTTCATCAACCTTTTCAACAGTCTTCGCAATAGCTTTCACCAACAACTCCTCTGAAAAATTCTGCAGCATATATTTCGGGATTATATGCGAGGTTGCGTAATCGGTACGCAGAACTAATTTGGTGAATTCCGGGCAGTAGTGGTTTCCCCCAATTCCGACGGCAACAGTGCCCTTGTGCTCAATTTTTGTTGAATTGAAAATTATTTCTGAAATAACCTCCGCCGCTTTCCAATCCCCCCACTGCCTTTCGCAGCTCCCTAACTCAATAAACACCGCTGGCTTTTCCAAAAACGGTCCATGATGTGTGCATTCCAAAGAAATCTCATGCCCCAAACCCAATTCATCTTTTTTAGCTTGTAATTCCAACAAATAGTTCTTAATCAATCCCGCATAAGTCGGGCATAACTCCCTATCCTTTCCCCCCATCTCGGCCTTGCTCCAGTTGCCGGGAGCATGGACTGTTAGGCTTGGCCTTTCCGCTGCAGAAGAATGCCTAGAAGCAAAAACAATAATATCGGTTTCCAAATCATTCAAATGCTCGGCATAAATCTGGAACTCATTTACAAAAACCATTTCAAAGTCGTCTTTCACCCAAATTTTGTTTCCATCAAACTCGTTTTCGGTTTCCTTAAAGCCAAAATTTTCCTTAAAGAGTTTTGCCATATTCATTCCGGCAATATCTTCCTTGGAGACAATGATTGAGGTTTTCATAGGATAAGATTCAAACTCAAAAAGAATTTAAGTCATTGGGAATAGTTGGACTTAATTTTCCCCAAAACCGCCTCAATATCATCAAGGGATTTGTTTACAGGCTCCTTTATATTGTGCCTGAAGCCCTCAATCAAATCAACCTTTTCAGCATAGGGGGAGTGGGAAAAGGAATATTTCATCTTCTTCCTTTGCAGCATACCCACATCAATCATCCGTTTTAGATGATATCGCAACAATTTATCGCTGATTGGCTTTTTCTTCTCCTTTAGATATAACTGCAGTTCATTTGTGGTGGGCTCCTTTTTTTGCGCAATCTGGAAGGAAAAAAGCGCATCAAGCACATCTATAACCGTGTTCCTGCTCTCCTTTGCAGAAAGCAGACCAAATGCCAATGCAAACCACCGCAATAACGAACGCTTGGTCATTGCGATATTGGGAGGGAGATCCATAGAGCGGATCATAAAAGTTTTCCTAATCAATTCTGCCTCTGGAAATTCGCTGCTCAAGTTAATCACTTATACATAATGGGGGAAACAATCTTTTTCCCTTTCTAATATATTATTCCCTCGGAGTTTTTATTTCTTTGGTTTCAAATAGATATTAAAAAGCAATCGCAGAATAATAACTATAGGTGCAGAAATGATCGGAATAAACACAACTTTCCATCCGTTCAGAATGAAGCTTAGCAGGAGGGAACCTGTGCAGTTTACTGTAGAGTTGATTAACAAGGGCAGCGAGACAAAAAAAATCACAATGGATGTAATTCTTTCCAGGGAGCTGTCACTGGACAAGGGTGGCTTGCTCTACAACACATCAAAGAGAATTGATTCCCTGGAGCCGGGGCAGAAGCAGGAATTCTATTTTGACATTCATCCCAAGCACATAACAAGGAGCGGCGACCACGGGATTCTCCTGAAGATTCTTGAGCATTATCAGGAATACAAATATGTTGAGAAAGAGTACAAAAAAAGGCTTGAACTGCAAATTGAAGATTAAATTGAAAAGGAAATGTCTAATTTAATGCCCTAAAACGGGCTCTAGAATTTAGAAAGCGCGATTATCTTTTTGCTCTGCGCGGTATACCATCTATAAGGGTTAGTCTTGGTCTCTTTTGCTCTCTATCATCCATTTTTTTCGCCTGCCCTTTTTTTACTATGGGATGTGTTATCCTTCCCATTGAATATATTGCCGCTTTCGCCGTATATAAGCATGATTGCGAAATAAGGAAACAATCGGCCTGTAGTTAACGCCGTTAACTAGACTCAAAAAACAAATGTTTCAAAAAAAGCATTAATAGTCATTAAACGTAGTGACTAATTATGAAACTAATGTAAAGTTTCGGACTTTTGTCCAAGTTTTTGGTCATTTATAGTAATTATTTAATAATTTTTTGCATTAATAGTCTGTTATGAAATCGAAAGAAATAGACAATATTGACAAGCTGCTTTTGCAGGAATTGGTGGCTGATTCAAGGCAGTCACTAAGGAGCATCTCGAGGAAGATTGGGATTGCCGTAAGCACCGCCAGTTCCAGGCTTGAGAGGCTTAAAGAGAGTGGCATGATAAAGGGATTTAGTGCGGAACTTGACCATGAGAAAATGGGCTATGGGCTTACCGCGATAATAACCATCCGGACCAGGCAGGCATACACTGAAGAGGTTGAGAAGGCCATTGCAGACATGAAAAACTCAACGGCTGTTTATAGTGTTGCAGGGAGCTTTGACGCAATAGTTATAGCGAAATTCAAAAACCGTAATGAAATGAGGGCATTTATCAGGGAAATCCTGAAAATAGAAAAAGTCCAGAGGACAGAATCCCATATTGTAATGGGAACATTCAAGGAAAAGGCCGGTAATTGGGCACTGACATAATAATAGTCTTATACATAACAGGAATTCCTGAAAGTAATAATTTGCTATTGTTCTCTTTTGGCTTCTTTCCACAGGGCAGGGACGATTTCAATAGGAAGTTTGGTCTCCTTTGCCAATGATTCTAAAGTAACCTCTTTTTTTGGGTCATTTTTTAATGATTCAATAGCTTTTCTAACTTCATCGACTTTTCCAACCCATATTGCAGATCTTAGCTTTGACGTTAATTTTGGATGACTGTAATTCTTCTTCGGCCTAGGCATATACTGAATATCTCCTCCAGTTTTATTAAATCTTTCTGCAGCAGGGCAAAGGAATAAAAATATTGGGCGACTTATTATTTTAATGGCGAGAAATAAACACGAACGGTTTGGGAAGCGCGCGATTGTCAAGAAACATCAAGCAGGCCACTACACTGATGGAAATGAAACAAGATTTTTCGGGGCGAATGAACCAGTTCCTGCCGGATGGAAAAGAACAAAAGTAAACACACAAAAAAAGTAAAAGGAATAAATATCCTGCGTGATTTATCTTTATTGGAAGTTGAGGGTGATTGATTGGCACATTTTAGAGATCCGGTTCGTGGTAGGAAAAGGTATCATCTGCCAAGCGGCAAATCTAAAGGGCCCTCTAGCACAATAAAACAACTTCGCGATGAAAGGCAGGGCATTGCCAGTAGTTTGAAAGCAATTGAAACCCAGGCAAATAGTCCGTATGCAGGGCCAGCTATGCTGGACAAAGCCCTAAACCTTAAGAGACAATTAATCGCAGTAAGTATAAAAATTGCTGACGAGAGCATAGGTGAATTAAACCGAAGCACCACTGTGAATGCCTTGGAACGGAAAAAGAATGAAACGGAAAGGAGAGCAATAAATGAAGAAAAAGACGGGCTAGGAAGAATAAATCGTCATTTTGAAGATTGGAGTGAATTAAGAAAAAAACAACCCGCAAATGAAGCAGAAGAGGCTAAGATCGAAGGCAGAATCAAAGAAATTAAAAGGCGAATTAAAGAACTGGAAAAACAATTAGAATGATTTTTCAAAACAAACTAAGTTATGTAGCCACTTTATACATAACAGTATTTTACTTTAATCATTTCCAGTTCTAATTTTATCTGGTTCTTATGCCGCCCCAGAATTCCCCAACAGGACAGCAGAAAATCCTCCTGAAAACCGAAAAATACGCGTTTTTAGGGCATATTGCCGTACAGAATCCTACGGTTTCTGCGAAAATAGTGGAAAATTTGCCTATAGAGGGAGTAGCCCAGAGATGGGGTGAGGAGATCTATTTCTTTGTTGATTTGGCTATATCTAACGGCCATGCTATCCTGGAAGCCGAGGAGGGGGACATTGCCTACTGGCCTGAGGGGCCAGCAATAGCTATCTTTTTCGGTAGAACTCCGGTAAGTACAGGAAGCAAACCTAAGGCATATTCCCCTGTTTCTGTATTCGCGCATCTGGATAAGATAGAGAAGGAAAAGCTAAACGCAGTGAAAGATGGGGAAAGAATTGTTTTAGAACTGGCTAAAGAATAGGCTTGAAAAGTACTGACTTCTACATAACCCATATTTGTGGCCCCTTAATGAAAGAGGTTAATTCCGAGCTCCCTAAATATGCCCCTAAAAAACCACCTATGTTTTTTTCACTTTTCTTAAAATTCCCTCCGTAATTATGCAGCCTAATATACATTATGCCGCGTTTGGTAAGGTTATTAGGGCGTCTTAATTCGCATCAGAATAGGATTAGGGGAACTACAGGGGTTCCAGAGCCGTTTTAAGGCACTTTAGAAGGAGTAGGGGGGAATTGGATGTTCCTTAAGATGGCCTAAAACTCTAGGGAGTAGGGGGCAGGGAAAAATCGCCCTAGAGAAAGGTAAAACAGATTAGTGTTATGTAGAAGTTAGGGTGAATTACCTCCTTCATTTTTTATGAGTTTTGTAAAAGTAACTTGTTATGGTTGAACCAACTTTTGATATTTGGAAAGCAGTTTTGTCAGTAGTCCTTCCAGTAATTTGGGTCTTGTTATTTATTTTTTGGGTACGGCCCAATTATAAAAAGGCACAAGGAGATACTAAGGGCGTTTGGAACAGCATTATTTTGGTTTGGGGGGCAACTTTTGTTTCCATTCTTTTGTTGTCAACTACTTATGATTATGCCGTCTCAACATCTACCTTAGCTGAAAAAACCGCTCAAATGGCAGATGATTACAATGCCGCATTAGCCATCCAATCAAGGGACTCAAATAATTTGGCTACTCAAGTTAATCTGTTAAAAAAGCAGTTTGAGATTGAAAATCGGCCCTGGCTCATTTTTTCTAAGACTGAATATTTTTTTAGGGGTCCGAGTGGAGAACAATTGAGAGTAACAACCTTCCCCGGTGGCGAAATCAATAGTGAAACAAACGGGGAGTTATCAAAGGACTGTTATCCCAATTTCAAAGTGAAGCTATTTGAAATTTCAGTTTATTTTGAAAACGTGGGTAAAACACCAGCCCAAGTGGTTTTTTCGGATTGGAACATATCTGCAGATCCATTTCCAATAGAATATCTTCATGAGCCACAAACTGAAGATAAAAATAAGTTAAGATATATAATCTCGGGCGAAGAACTTATCTTTAAACGTTTCTCAGGACCATTTGCTGATGAGGGATATGTATTTTTTCCTCCAGTAGTTGTCACTTTAGAAACCGAATTAAAATATGAGGCAGTTTCAACAGATGAATTAACCGCAATAACGAAATCAGAAAGCAACATGCATTTTAAACACAATGAACAACTTGACAAAATTGAGTGCTTGTTTAATATGGAAAATCAATATGTAATCGACTGATTTTTCAGTCATGAAAACCCTTTTACGCCTTTCCCGAAGCCGGAATCAGAGTTTCATTTCCCGATATTTCCTCGCCTTATCTGTAAGGCCTACACTGTTTGCGAAAGTATAATAGAAATCTATTAGATTCTCAGGATTTTTGTGCCTCTTTAAGGCGTTGTTGTGTTCTGGCCTCAACAGTTTAATCTTTGAAAAACCACATTTTCCGGCATGATCTTTCAATTCCCTGAATAAAATATCCAGGTGTTTGCCCTGTACATCAGTAATAACTAGTTCATCTCGCCCTCTGGTTCTGGCAAAAGTGAAGGCGATAAAACCTCCGCCAACATTAATTGTAGGGTGTTTTGAAATAGCGATGGCTGCAGGGCTCATATTATATGCCTGCAGAAGCCTTGTACCTATATCAATTCTCTGCCCTTTATATTCTCTTGGAGCAAATAAGTCTAAGAAATTTCCGCCAATAGTAAAAAAATCCTCAATGCCCTTTCTCGTAGAACCCCTATTCAACA
>JAFCCJ010000082.1 GCA_017610305.1 Candidatus Iainarchaeum sp. | reverse complement strand
CGAGTTCGATACTTATCTATATATGGTACTTCCGCCCAATCTCCTTCCAGGAGACTATAGTGGAGGGGAAATTACATACAGCGGCACTTCCCAGTAATGGCCGGCAGAAAAACTTATTAACCACTAATCCCATACTATTGTGGATAAAATGCCCAAGAAAAAGAGATATGTGGACGATATAGATTTAGGGGAGCAGACCTCTTACTCAGATGACGATGATGATTATGAGGCCCCGAAAAAGAGGGGGAAGAAGTTCTGGAGCATGGGTAAAATATTTGTGATTTTCATTTTCATTTTAGGTCTCTTAATAGGCGGAATTATAACTAGTCAGTTTATCGATCCAGTGCTAAACAGTGGAATTACGCAGGACTACAATGCATTGTTAGAAACAAATGAGGTTCTGGATTCACAGGCCGATTCATACTATCAATGCCTGATAGAAAACGGAATCAACCCTGATGAGGGTTGCTGATTATTTTCTCTTTCTAGGACTGTAAAGAACAGTCTCGCCCCGCCTCGGTTGTATGGAAGCCCGAATAAAATTAACATCCCCCATTTTTGTTGTTGGTTCAGTGAAAAGAATCAAAGACAAATCATACCTATCAAGTAATTCCTTTAAGTCCTCACTCAAAAAATCTTTTACTTTTTTGATCACCTGCTTTTCATCACCATAAACAGCAATCTCTCTTCCAGGACGAACATCGAACCAAAAGCCAGCCTTGTTAGGATTTCCCAGAATTTCTCCAAGTTTCCCAAATATTTCCTGCGTTACTTCTGGAGCAACCTCCCTTCTACGAATTCTTTTCGTGGCCATCCTGCCTTTTTGAAGTTTACCTTCAATTAAAGAAGATACTTTGGCGCGAAAATTTCCTAACTTACCCAACCACAACCTCTCCCTTTGGGGAACTTTCCTTCCACACCTGCGCCGAGAATTTGTAAACAACAGTTGATTCATCCTGCCATGAATCCTCATTCAATCCTGCTTTAACACAGCATTGTTTCAGAAATTCCTCTGCATCCCAGCCAAACTCAACCGGAACCTGCGGAAGAAGAAGCCCTTTGTTTATGTCCCTCTCCACTATGAGGCCGTCTCTTCCCACAACTATCTTCTCCAAATATTCCTTTGGATCAGTTACATAAATTAAATCAGGAATGCTCAAAACAGAAATCTCAACAATAAGATTGTTCTTTTCCCATTCACCTGCAGTAAGTTTTGAAAACCTAGGGTCTCTAAAAGCGGCAGAAACCGAACACTCAATCACAGTCTCCCAGATTGATTTTACTGGCTCAATAAAACCAATGCAGCCCCTCAGCTGATGCTCAGGATAAGTATGCAGGGAAACAAATGCCCCTCTTTCCTCCTTGAATTTCTTCTCCTTTGGCTCATCCTGAATATAAGTCCCTGTGGCAAGGTAGTATTCAATGCTCTTCCTCGCTAAAGCAATTAATTCTTTCGCATCTTCAATTTCAAACATTTAATGCTTCCTCCTTCTCCTTCGCGGAACATATTCCTTATGGCTTTTTGGAACAGTCTCGTGCTCAATAGGAATCTGCTGGAAAAGCGCATTAGCAATCTCCTCCGAATGTGATGCCAGCCTCTGTTCCTCACTCATCGCAAGAAATTGCTCTGCCTTCTTCATAATCTCCTTAGCCTCAGCCCTATAGATTTGCTTTATCTTAACCTCAATCTCAATCATTTCCTTATTCTTTTCCCTTATAATCTTCTTGTAAGTATTTGCATCAAACTTGCGGTGGAAATATTTCTTCTCCGCAAGATTAATCTCCCTCAAAATAAGGTCCTTGTCTTTCAGCAGTTCTTTCATCGCTAGCCCTCTCTCAGGGCTAAGTTTGCTTATCTCCCCGGCAGTAATCCGGTTGATTTCCATTTCAATTTTCTTCGTTGATAATTCGGCCTCAATCGCAATAAGGTCCATCAATTTTTCCTCGCGGAATTCAATAAAAGTTTCTTCACTAATCTCCCTTCGCATCATTTTCTTCTCGGCGAGGTAAATCTCATCCAGAAGCGTTTCCCTTTGATAGCCGAGGGACTCAACAGATTTTGGCATCAGCGAGAATCTTAAGTCCTGTAAAAATTCCTTAAAATTACTGAAAATACCCATTACAACCGCAAATAATAGGGCTTTGGAAGATAAAACCTTTACTGCCTCTAAAGATTCCTGTAAATACTTTTTCTGTGCCCAATCCGCTGAATCTCAACTACTTTTTTTTCGTGATCCAAAAAAGCAATAATGCGATAATTACCCACTCTAAGTCTCCAGTATTCAGAATCAACAAGTTGCTCGAATTTTGTTTCCGGAGTTTTTAAAGTACTGTTAATCTTTTTAGCAATATGTGTAACAACAATTTTTTCCTGCCTAAGAAGATCCTTTCTTGCCTTTTTTGTAAACTCTAATTTCCACATTTATTCAAGCCCTAATTCTTTCTTTAACTGTTCAAAAGGAATGGTTTGCCCAGTTTTGGATTCAAAAAGAGATTCCAAAAGTCCGGCTCTAAACTCATCAGTATACTTGCCTTCGTCATCCCCCTCAGGAATCATCACTAAAAGCTTCTTGAAAAGGTCGTCATAGCTTTCCCTTTTGTAAGCCTTAAGTGCCTCAAGTTTCTTTTTTGTGGAAGTATTTACCCTTATAGTTGTGGAACTCATTTGATCGCCAAGTATACACAGGTATACAATTGTATATAATAATTTCCTCGAAATCACTGCAACCATATATTACGTCAATTGACGAAATGATTAAATAGATTTCTGTGCAGAAT
>JAFCCJ010000081.1 GCA_017610305.1 Candidatus Iainarchaeum sp. | reverse complement strand
ACCAATCCCCCTTCAGCAATTTATGTGCCAACTAATAAATTTGGCTTCTTGAACCATGGATTAGCTCTGAGCACTCGTTTCACTCGACTCAGAGCTAATCCTTTATTTGTTATGTTTCTGGTGGGCCTTGATTGCCGGGAGTAAAAGGCTCGTCAAAGAAATCATCCTCCAAGTAACTGGTATCGATTTTTAAATCCTGACTCATGCGCCGGAGCAACTGAGTCACATTGTTTGAAGCATGGCCCTTGTGTTTTTTAAAGTCCTGGAGCGCCTCCACAACGGGCTTCGAATCATTAAACACCGCAAATGCAGTGTTTAATGCCTGAAAGAATCGTGCCTTGGCCTCAGCATTCCCAGCGGGAGTTAGGCCATGACGATTTCCCATGAGTTCTTTGAGCAAGGAAAGTTTTTCTTTTCTTCGCTCGTGCCGAACGTAGAAGCATGTTGAAACGAATAATGTCACTAATCCGGAAAGAAGAGCCGTCAATATCATGACCCAAATCGGCGTTTGCACTTGTCTTACCCTCCCCTTGTGTAAAAAACATAACGCACCATTGCAAGACCTGATAACCCTTGATTTTGCTATTTTCTCCTCTAACGTCAATAAGGGGAAGGATTATAAATAGGGAGTCCGGCGGGACCATAGCCTATATACGGTGGCCGATAAGGCGCATAGTGGGGCCGGGATAAAAACCATCCCATCATCAACGTCTGCGAAGTTGTTAAACCGCCTTGATTATTTCCCCCAGAGTCTGCCATTATAGCTCTGTGTATTTTCTCCTTTATTTCATTCTGCTTCTGGGTTGTAAGGTAATCAAACTCTTTTTCGGTGATTTCCTTTTTGTCGAGTTTCTCGGCTAACATAATTCTGTGTTTCCAGATTTCCTTAAAGTATGACATATAGGGATTGTCTTTCTCTAGCTTGAGGAATCCCTTGAAATCCCGCTTTGCTGCTTCTGCATAAGTCAGGAACCCATTCGCCCTGAATGCCCGAGTGACCATACAGTTCCACGCGTAGTTAGCCACTTTTTCATCCCCTTCGCCATGTTCAATGAGTTTATTTTTATTATCAAAGATAAACCAATATGGAGTAACTAATCCATCGATGCGCAGGTTTTGATAGAGCAACATAGTCCATCCGGGCTTCTCAGCTTCCAAAATTTTTGAAAGGTCGTCAAGAATTTCCAGGGTTTTCGGGGTACTCAGAACTTTATAATCTAAGTGTGATAACATAAATGCGACAACTGCCTGTCGAGGTGATAATCCAGTTTCTACTATAGGAACTCCAGGTATCGTCTTCTTAACCTCTTCTATAGAGCAACCAATTTCTATCTTGCTGAGGTCTGTTTTTTGGACAGGGGCAGCGGCGCATCCTACAAAGAATATAACCAATATCCACAACCATTTTAAATGCCTTTTTCTCATTTTGACATCTCCATTACCTGACGGTAAATTATCATCCAATACCTGCTCTTGTGTCAAGACTGTTTATGTTCCTGCCTGCCTTACAAATCCCTGCAGCCTTGTCTGCTCTTTAAATTCAGTTTCTGGAGAAAATGAGGGTCACGGTCTTGCAACGCAACATTATATCAACCTGTTTTAATCTGTTTACCCAGAACGGCGCGCCTGACCAGCGGGCGCGCTTTTTCGCCCGTCTGCGTCCAGGTGCTGGTTATGCTTGCAGTTCCTTGCGTACTACCTCCGGCAATTCAATATCAGCCCGAGGGTTTTTCCAGAAAAATATGAAACCTGCTTTTGAATCTTGATTGACACGACACAAACAACATGCAGAGATGTTTTTCCAATCATCGAGTGAAAATAAGCCGTCACTTTCTAAGACAAAACCGGAGTCCATTTTGAAGAAATTTGAATCACCAAAAAGGGCTTGGGTGAAATACCTTTTGCTTTCGCCAAATGATGGATGGAATACGAACAAAATATTTAGTGTCCCATCAGGAAACTGTTTGTGGACGTCACTCAACTTACTCCTTAGGTCCATTGATCTCGGGCGAGCGGAATCATTGGGTTTTTCAACAGGAGGGGCTTTTGAAATTGAACGTTTATAAGGGATTTTTTTATCGTTCTTGCTGTCTCCAATCCTCTCAATATGCGGCCAAGGGTCAACGTACCTTTTAGCTTCCCCGTAGATATCAAGACCTTTTACATTGAATAAACAATCAGAATATGTGCCTTTTCCTGTTGATGGTCGCAATTCAATATTTTGTGCATGTTTTGCGAGGGATGCACATAAGGCAATTTCGCAGAAAAGCTCAGCAACCTGGTTTTCGGAATTCAATCCAGATAAGTCACGGCGATACTTATCTGAAACGTTTTTCCAGCCAAACTCATTTGATAACAGATTTAATTGCCTTTCAATTGATAAAATATGGTCTCGCCCAGCGTCAATTTCAGATTGGGAGCCGATACCTATATACTCAACAAGGCCTGTTGGAAGGCGCGTCTTGGCCTTAGTATTCAACATTTGCCAGAACATTTGGCAGTTATCTTCCAACCATACTTTCAAATCACCTTGATTCACCATTCATCCTTATTTTGTATTTTCCCAAAGCATAATGCGGCAGTTGAGCAGTGCCCGAAGGGCATCTGTCTCGAACTCCTGGTTCTCCCCGCAGCGAAGCGAAGGGGAAATCAGGAGTTTACTGCTCAACTGCCGCATTCCCCCCGGAGCGAAGCGGAGGGGGGAACAAGTGATTGTACAGATCTGGATAACATCACCTTTGTAATGTTATCCTACCAAATGTGCGACTTCATGCTTTGTATAGATACGTTGAGAGTATCACACGAAAATCAGATTGCCAAAACAGTGGGATATCTTGCCATAACGCGGCGGAGAAACATCCGCCATACTAATAAGCGGGAAAATACCCCTTTGAT
>JAFCCJ010000035.1 GCA_017610305.1 Candidatus Iainarchaeum sp. | reverse complement strand
TGCAAAAATTTCCGCAATGCTGAAACAGTCATGCACCTCGGCAACATCAATATCTTTTGCTGTTACGCCGGCCGCCTTATAGGCACTTTCGACGGCAACTTTTGTGGCGGCAATTTCCGTCAATTTTTTTCGTCCTGTAAGCGCAAGTGTGTCTGATGCCTGTGCTGAGGCGATTATTTCAATAGGGCTATCAACCAATTTCTTTGCCTTTTCAGTTTCGCACAGCAATACAACCGCGGCCCCGTCAGAAATTGGTGAGCAATCAAGCAATTTTAATGGGGATGCAATATAACCTGATTTCATAACATCCTCAACAGTAATTTCCCTGTGGAAGTGGGCGTTCGGGTTGAACATGGCATTATGGTGGTTCTTAACTGAGCACATCGCCATCTGTTCTTCCGTTGTTTTAAATTCACGCATATGCCTCATTGCCATCAATGCATAAAGTGCGGGAAATGTCGCACCATGGAATAATTCCGTTTCCTGGTCCCCTGCACCACCAAGTGCAAACGCGGCCTTATCGGTGCTTATTTCAGTCATTTTCTCCACACCGCCAACTGCAACAATATCATGGGCACCGGAAGCAACTGAAAGCAGCCCTCCCCTTAAAGTAACCCCGCCTGAAGCACATGCGGCCTCTAATCTCGTGGAGGGAATTGGATTCAGGCCCAATTGGTCGGCAATCAATGCACCTATATGCTCCTGGCCGATAAATCTTCCTGAAGCCATGCAGCCCCCAAAAGCTGCCTCAATATCCTTGCCCTCAATTCCGGAATCATGCAGAGCCTTTATTCCCGCCTCTGCCACAAGCTCCCTGAAACTCTTTTTCCATTGCTCACCGAATTTGGTCAGCCCTGCCCCAATAATGCTTACGCTTCTCACTTCATCACCAGCCAAAAAATCAATACATATGAAATTGCAAGTACAATTATTAAGTCAATTAAAAGGAATAGAATGTTAACTTCTTCACACATTCCAAGCCCTAACAGATGTGCATCAGGAAGGCTTGGGTCCGGGGCGCATTCATAGCCAACAGAATATTTTAGTGGAAATCCGGCATCAATAGAATTCTCATTGTAAGCAAAAGATGATGCGAAATGCAGGATCGTCATTATTCCTACCGTCAAAGCCAAAACTGCTAAAATTTTTTTAGAATCCATAATCATCACAAGGTTTTCAATTTCTTCCTGTCGATTACATACTCGGCATAATCAACGTAATTCTTTTTCTTAATCATCTCTCTCACAGGCAATTTATTCCTCTTCTTTGAAACCAGTTTTGTTGTTGTAAGGCAAAATGCATCGCTCCCCGCACCTGAACCATAACTAACTGCAAGTATTTTCTCATCAGGCTTTGCAATATCAAGTATTGCCGCCAAACCCAGCATTGTTGCACCGCTGTAAGTGTTTCCTATTATCGGGGTAAGGAAGCCTGCCTCAATCTTATCTTTTGGAATTCCAAGTGTTTTTGCGGCACGGATTGGGAACTTCCCATTTGGCTGGTGGAAAACCACATGGTCAAAGTCATCAACTTTCATCTTTGCTTTTTTCAGCATTCCCTCAGCAGCGCTTACAACATGCCTGAAATAGGCAGGTTCCCCTGTAAATCTTCCTGCATGCCTTGGAAATTCCGCATGCTGCCTTCTCCAGAAATCAGGTGTGTCCGTTGTAAAAGAAAATGTGTTATCAAGTGAGGCAATAGTTTCATCTTTCTTTGAGCCGATAATAAAACCCGCCCCGCCTGAAGCCGCAGTAAATTCCAATGCATCATTAGGTCTTCCCTGCGCGGTATCTGCACCTATTGCAAGACCATAATCAATCATTCCCGCCATGCACATTCCCATAACCATCTGCATTCCCGCAGTTCCTGCCTTGCATGCAAATTCCAAATCAGCAGCGGTTAATTCAGGGCCCGCACTTATTGCATCTGCAACAACAGAGGCCGTTGGCTTAACTGCATATGGGTGGCTTTCAGAACCAACATAAATTGCGCCAATATCTTGGGGATTAATTCCGGAATGCTCTACCGCCCTTCTTGCAATCTCAACAGAAATTGTTGCACAGTCCTCATCAAAAGCTGCGACAGCCTTTTCCTTGACATTCAAGCCAGCGGCAATCTTTTTCCCGTCCTTCTTCCAGACCCTGGCAATTTCCTCTACAGTAATCCTCTTTTCGGGAACATATGAGCCATAACCTACAATTCCGGAAGTCATTTTTTCACCCTAATTTTTTTATATGCCTGGACAATTCCGCAAGAAATTAAATATAAGATTGCAAACACGAAGGCTGCAAAAATTCCGGTAAAAAATAGCCGCTGAAGTGTTCTTACCATTACAGGGGCAATCGACATACCTGAAAAAATGGTTGGCAAAACATTTAACGAATACTCTAGTATTTCTAAAATAAGATAGATGCCATTAATAAAAATTATTGGGCAGGGGGGCATCTCACCAGGCCCTTCTACCAAATCATATTCGCAGCCCTTTTCTGCAGGAATAAATGGTAAAATCAAAAACAAAACAATTACAAGAATTATTTTTGGGATTGTTGGCCTTAAAAATTCCTTCCAGTTCATTTTTTCACCTTTGTTTTATATAAATGCAAAATCAAACAAGAAATTAAATACGAAATTATAAGTGAAATAACTGAAAAAAGTATTAAATCCGGGACTGAGACGGTTAAAATTGATGATGGTTCATTTCCAATTATAGCTAAGCTTCCTGCAATAATTTGTCTTGATGAATCGAAACCATTTTCTAATATGTATGGCAGACCAGGGTCGCCTTCCATAGTTTGAACTGGCAGAGGCACAATAGGCAACACTAAAAACAAAATAATCGCAATAATTATTTTCGGTAATGTCGGCTGCAAAAATTCCTTCCAGTTCATTCCTTCATCCCCTTCAGTATTTCTTTAGCCCTAACAAGCCTTATATTTTTTTCCTCAATCATCTTCGCGGCGACCAAATCTGCATCTTTTCCTACGGCACCTGCCGAAATTGCGATGTTTTTCGCATGCAGCCGCATATGCCCTTTTTGTATCCCTTCAGTTGATAATGCCCTTAAAGCGGCAAAATTCTGCGCCAATCCGACCGCTGCAATAACTTCCCCCAGTTCCTGGGCTGTTTTTACCCCTAGAATTTTCAGCGAAATCCCTGCAACAGGGTTTATTTTTGTCGCGCCCCCAACAATCCCCAACTGAACAGGGATTTCGATTTCCCCGACAAGATTCCCTTCCTTGTCTTTGGAATAGTTTGTAATTGGTTTGTAACTGCCTAGTGAAGCATAGGAATGAACCCCTGCCTCAAATGCCCTCCAATCATTTCCCGTGGCAAGAACAACGGCATCCATCCCATTCATTGCCCCCTTGTTATGGGTTGTGCAGCGGTAGTTGTCCAGTTTTGCAATTTCATAGGCCTCAATAATTGAATCTATTGTTCCTTCGCCAAGCTCTTCCTTTTTCCATACAGCTTTCGCCTTCGCAATCCTCTCAGTTGCCAGATTTGTAATAATTTTCAGCCTCGCCTTCCCGCCTGAAATTCCCTCGATTTCAGGGGCAATTTTTTCGCACATTGTGTTAACCGCGTTTGCGCCCATCGCATCCCTTACATCAACAAACAAATGAACCTGGATAAATTTTCCCAGTTCATTAACCTCGATCTTCTTGGCCCCCCCTCCGAGGTTTATTAGGGTTGAATCCTCTGAATTTGCGGCCCTTAACAATTCCTTTTCCATGGCTTTAATTTCCCCAACAGCTTTTGCGAAATCCTTTACATTCGCAAGATGAATCTGCCCAATCATAACTGGGTCTGTTGATTCTGTCTCAAATCCAGAGCTTAATTTTGCCGCGTTTGAAGCCGCAGCAACAACCGAGGGTTCCTCCAATGCCATTGGAATCAAATATGGTTTTCCATTAATCTCAAAATTAGTTGCAATTCCCAAAGGGAGGGTGATTGCACCAATTACGTTTTCAATCATCCTGTCGGCACTGTCTTTCCCAAGCGAACCAAATTGCGTCAGCTGCTCTACTTCCTCTTCGTTGAGGGAGGCAAAATCCTTTACAAAGTCCGCACGTTCTTCCAAGCTTTTTTTATAGAACTTGCTAACCCTTGAGCTCTTCATTCCCCCATCACCACTATACAATATATTAAATCATTAAATAAATGGAATTATTATATTAAAAAAATGCAAATAATTAGCCTTGAAGCGATTAATAAAACTGGGGATTTTGGAAGTATTCTGTAGAACTCCGGTAGAATTCTTTCAGTATTCTGCGCCTTGCCTTCTTCTTCTCTTCCCCTTTTTTCAGCATTTCTTCAGTACTCATAATAGGCTCACCGTCTACACATTGCCCCTAAACCCATATATAAATCTTTCGTTAAATGCCAACCACTTTAACGGCAATAGACGGAAAGAATCAGCTAACCAAACGGTAGATCTTTTTCCTTCTGTCGAATTTGTGGCTTTTCTCCAATATCAGCCGGTGTTCTATCAGGGATTCCAAAGATCTCCTTACTGTCCTTTCAGGCAGGCCGGTTTCCGACACCAGTTCTGCCTGGGTTTGTGAGCCCTTGAAATTAATTAATTTATGGAGAAATCTCGCGCTTGGGGAAAGGGTTTTGGGGAGGATTTGCTCTTTTATAATATGGGTTTTAATAGGAACCGCAAATAGGATTGGCTTGCCTTTCTTTATCTCAATTTTTTCTTCCAGCTCGATTCTTTTGTGCCCGTCAATTACCGCCTCATTCCTGCCAAATTGCAAACCCTTAACTTTAATCACAGAATCATCGTTAACAATCATCGGCCTTATCTCCCTGTTCAGTGAACTTAAAGAAATTATTGAAAAAACCTTTGCATCTGGCTTTATGATGGAGCCTCCGGCCGACAAATTATGTGCCGTGCTCCCTGTCGGAGTGCTTATAAGCAAACCATCACTTACATCGCTCTTCTCCTTTTTTCCGTTAATTTCCAGAGTATAATGCATCAGGGTCTGGTTTATTATCGGGCTTATTGTGACCTCATTGAGCGCATACGGAGTTTTTTGCCCTTTTATTTTAAGCTCCAGCCTTGTCCTTTCCTCAACAGCAAACTCCCCTTTAACGATTTCCGGCAGGCTTCTTTTCAGATTATTAAAATCCAGTTCCATAAGATAGCCAACTGCACCACAATTAATCCCAAGCAGGGGAATTTTTCCCGGGACTTCCCTTGCAGCTCTGAGCATTGTGCCGTCCCCGCCAAAAACCAAAACCAAATCAGAATTGAATTTTTCAAGGGGGATTGAATCTTTTGTTTTGAGAAACGAGTTATCGACATCATATTTAATGCCCAGTTTATTCAGTATTCCGATTGCTTCCCTTGCAACAACCCTTGGAAGCTGGTTGCTAAAATGTCCGGTAATTCCTATTCGATTTATCCCTTTCATAAGGGAATTCCTTCAGGAACTCTTTATAAACCATAATTATGTAGCGATTTTATAGGACAGACTGTCCGTAGGACTCCCCAAGTAGGCTGTTTTATGCTTTTCTTTTTTAGTTTTATTTATGAAGCCAGGGAAAAATCCGCGAAAAAACTCAATACTAGGTGACCGCAGCAACAGAATCATAAAGCGTGGCGAAGTTATTGATGAAATGAAGAAAAAAGCTGCTGAGTTGGGGATTGCTGTTGAAAATGTACGGGGGGTTGGCATTAAGTTTGCCATAGAAAAGGGAGACCAGCCTCATAATTATCCTCTTACTCCTGAACAGGGTGAATTCTTGAGATGGGTGAGGAATAATTACCTTGCTAAATCTGAAAAAAAGTTCAGGGTCAGGATTGAATCCTCCCAAAAGGAAGTTGTTCTTCGTGTGCTTCCTAATAAATGATTCAGACAATTTTCTCAAATCGGGAATAGAGGAATGCTGCGGCAATAAGAATCAGCCCCAGAACGAAAAAAGAAATAATCCTATACAAGACATCCAAACCAGACAAATCTATCAAGAATACTTTTATAATTGAAAGCAGGAACAAAAGAACGCCCATAACTCTGAATAGCCTTATTCTGAAAACAAATCCCAAAAACAGCATTATTAATGCCTGAACTACCCACACAACTGAAATGCCTGTCTGCTGGACATTTTGCAGCCAGTCAGTGCTTAAGATTTCCAGGGTTATTAAACTCGTGGTCAATGCAGTTGCTGCGACTGCGAAAAGATTCTGAATCCAGTTCAATACTTCCGCATATTTATCGAACAGTCCCTTCTTATTCTCTAACCAAATATAGATCGCATAGAATGCAATTATAGCAAGAGCCATGGCAATAACCCTCTCACTACCAATAAGGTTGGACAAATCAAGGGCTGCCAGGGTAAGAGCATCCCACACCCCAATCTTTAAAAATGTTAAAAAGCCTGCAATAGTAGCCAATGAAAAGAAGGTCAGGCTTCTGAATCTGAAGCTCAGGAAGAGTAAAAACAGGATTTCTGCTATGAGGAATATTGAACTCCACATCTGGCCGAAATCAAGGAGGATTAATAAAGTTAGCATGATTGTTGCCGCTATTGTATAGGTATTTTTTGCAACATCCGCCCATTTCTTATCTAGAGGCAGAAGATTTCCTTTTTTCTCGACTGCTAAATAACTTAGGTATAACAAAACAATTGGGGCTATAAAGGCTAGGAATCGGGTACTTTCAAGAAAATTATATATGTCAAAACTTTTGAGAAGCCAGCTACTTATCAGCAACACATGTAAAAAAGTCAGCCCATAGAGCAGAGAACTGAAAGCCCAGAGTTTTGTATTTCTAAACTTAATGCTCAAAAGGAGCAGCAAAAATCCCTGAGCAACCATTAGCCAGACAATATTTGTCATGCCTATATGTGCCTGGCCCAAAAATGAAGCAAGTACCATAACCAGATAAGACAGACCTATTGCTGATAGCAGATAGGAAAGATAATTATTTCCTATTCTTCTTGCCACATATGCAAAGAGCAAAAAGCTGGCAACAACCATCAACGGAAATAAATCTATCAGAGAAGGGAAATATTCTTTCAGAAGAAGGTGCGAAAATATGTGGAATAGGAACGGACTTATTAAAACAAATAAAATTGTCAAAATACTTCCCTTTCTGGCCTTTTCCAAACCAAAAGACATCACACCAGTTATTGCAAATAATACATAAAGGAAAATCAGGAGAATAATGGAGTATTGAGGAAGTTCCTTACTTAAAGGATCTACTAACCAGAAAATCAGGACTAAATAGGTTAAGAGCGAACTGCCGACCGCCAAAAAATTCCATCCCCTTTTAGTAAGAATGTACGCCGTTCCAATAAGCAAGGCAGCTGCATAGGGCAGGGCAAACCAGGAAACGGTCCCTGTTATCAGCGGGGTTATATATCCTAAAAAGAACGCCCCGCCTGCAATGGTCTTCGAATTATATTTTAAGGAAATTACAATTGCCGAAATTATAATCAAGGTAAGGAGAATTAGGTTCACTTCCACAGGAATCAACTGGTAAAGCATGTGGGCGGCATAAATCGTAAAGTAAAGTATTGCAAACCCACCTCCGATAAGGGACCTGCCCAAAAAAAGGTGCGCCCTGTCCTGGAGGGTTTTCCCTGCAAACAGAACTATGAACCCAATTAAAATTCCCACCAAAATCTGGGCTTCCGGGCTTATTAGGTTATTTTGAATCAGGTAAATTATTAAAAAAGCGGCCGCAAAAACCAATGAAACAATTCCTGCCCCGGCAAACCACTTTATGCCTATGCTTTTTTCTATCCCCTTAAATGTGATTTCTGGCTTAGTTATGGCTTCCTCCAATTTTGATGGTTGCGGTTCTTCCTGAATTTTTTCAACAGGCGTTTCAACAACTTCTTCAACTTCCTCAGAGGCAGATGTCCCCAATCTGCTGAATTTGGATTCTAAGCGGTTGATTCTATTATCTATGCTGTCCAGCCGTTTCAACACTTTCGACAAATCATCCTTTGGCATTCTGCCATTATAATGGCAATTGTTATATTTAAATCTACTTCAAATAGCCTTTTGCCTTTAACAATTCCGCATTCAGAATAGACGCCCCTGCAGCTCCCCTTATGGTGTTATGGCTCAGGGCATTTAATTTCCAGTCCAAAACATTGCATTCCCTGACCCTCCCTATAACTGCAGCCATCCCGTTTCCCTCATTGCGGTCCTGCCTTGGCTGGGGCCTGTCCTCTTCATCGCGCAGAACAATTGGGGGGTTAGGTGCTGTTGGCAGATTTAACTCCTTCAAAGGATTAAAATTCCTAAAGGACTCCACCAGCTGCTCCCTTGTAGCCTTTTCATTTAATTCAATTGAAATGCTTTCCAGATGCCCATCCTTAACAGCAACCCTGTTGCAGTCGGCACTTATTTTTATTTTTGCATTGCTGAATTGGTTGTTTTCCAGATTTCCGAGGATTTTCAGGGATTCGGTTTCCATCTTTTCCTCCTCCCCACCAATATTGGGGAGCACATTGTCAAGTACATCTAGGGAAGGCACGCCAGGATAACCGGCACCGCTAACTGCCTGCATTGTGGTAACCATTATTTTTGAAAGCCCGAATTGCTCATGGAGCGGCGCCAGTGCGAGAACCATTCCAATTGTGCTGCAATTGGGGTTTGTGACAATAAGCCCGTCGCCAAACCTTTCTTTTTGTTTCTTAAGAATTTCCAGATGTTCAGAATTTACCTCCGGAATCAGCAAAGGAACATCATCAACCATTCGGTGGTTTTTCGAATTTGTTACAACTGCATAGCCAGATGAAGCGAATTCCTCCTCAATTGGGCCTGCAATTGACCTGTCCATCGCCCCAAAAACCAGTTTGCAGTCCAAATCGGGTTTGCATAACTTAAGCTCCAAATCAGCAATTCCTTCAGGAATCGGGGTATCTGCTTTCCACCTGCCCTCAACTGCCTCGTCATATCTCTTTCCTGCGCTCCTTTCTGAGGCTCCTACTTCCGAAATCTCAAACCAGGGATGATTATGTAAAAGTTCGATAAATCTCTGCCCAACCATTCCGGTCGCCCCTAATACGCCCACTTTTATTTTTTTCATTTTTCACCCTCCACAAATTCCCTATGAATGCATTTGATTGCGTCATCCAATTCCTTCTCCTTGACAATCAATGAAATGTTAATTTCTGAAGCCCCTTGGGAAATCATCTCTATGTTTATTCCATTTCTTCCAAGGCAACTGAATAATTTTCCTGCCGTTCCCGGAGTATTTTTCATCCCCTCTCCAACCACTCCAAGGAGAACGACATCGTCCCTTGCCTCTACAACCTCGAATTCACTTCCATTCGATTTCAGAATCTTCACAATTTTTTTCAGATTCTTCCTATCTAATGTGAATGAAATATTTGTTTCGGAGGTTGCAATCATGTTAATTGAAATTCCTGCATTCGCAATCATTGTGAAAAGCCTTGCCGCAACACCAGGAGCTTTAACCATTGCAGCTTCCCCCACAGTAACATAGGCTATGTTTTTGCTGGCGGCAATTGATTTTACCACTGCCCTTGATGTTTCCCCATTTTTCGAGATTATTGTGCCCTTTTCACTAGGGCGGAAAATATTTTTTATCACTGCACTAACCCCATAATCCCTCAAAGGAAGGATGCATTTTGGATAGAGAATTTCCGCACCCAGATAACCCAATTCCTCAGCCTCATCATAGCTTAGCAGGGGAACTCTCTTTGCCTCACTAACAATATTAGGATTGGCGCTCATAAAGCCGTTTACATCTTTCCAAATCTCAAAAGAACCTGCGCCAATGCATGCTGCAACAACTGAGGCTGTGTAATCGGTTCCCCCCCTTCCAAATGCCCTCACATTTCCCTCTGAATCGGTTCCATAGAAACCGGTGACCAGAACGACATTTTCCTTCAGTTTTGGAAGTAAATTCTTCTTCAGGTTTTTTGTGGTTTTTTTCATATCGGCATTTGCCCTATCATATTCCCCGTGGGCAATAATTCCTGCCTCTTCTGAAGTCAGAAAAACGCAAGAAAGTCCGGCGGCTTCCAAAAATGCCTGCATAACTATTGGGGAGAGCCTTTCACCAAAACTCTGCAATAAATCCCTGCTTCTTGGAGAAAGTTCCCCCAAATAATGAACTCCGTAAAGAAACCGTTCCAGAACCGCTAATTTTTCCTCAATTTTGCCGATTGCCCGTTCCCTGATTTTCTTATTGTCAATCGAGTTAATCAAAAGAATATGCTTATTTCTTAAATCAACAAGTGTTTCCGCTATTGCCCTTTCCTTTTTCACGCAGTTTTCAGCAGCATTTATCAAACTGTCAGTTACCCCGTAAAGTGCGGAAATGACAATAACCTGCCTATCTTCTCTCCCCTTTACAATATCCACTACCCTATCAAAACCTTTCTCATCTTTTAAGATGCTTCCCCCGACTTTCATCACTATGCTCATGTCTCTCTCCCAAGAAAATTCCAATAGAACTTTCCAAAGAGGCGCTGTATTTAGCACATCTTTGTAGTCTTTATTTTAGTAGTTGTAGACATATTCTGATTAGTTCCAAATTTAACTAAGTTCAATGAATACATGCAATAATTAGCATATTAAGTTAATTTAAAACTTCCCAGAACCATTTTCCCGAGGATTTTACCGTCCCTTGCTGCCTCGATAACTGTTTTCGGGCTTGTTACTGAGTCCCCCACCGCATAAACCTTTTCCAGATTTGTGCGAAAATTTCCATCAACCTTAATATTTCCCCATTCATTCAATTCCAATCCTTCCTTTTTCAGCATCCCTTCCTCGGCCCTTTGCCCAATTGCAACAATGCAGCTGCTGCATTCAATCACTTTCTCCTTCCCGGTAGGGGCAGATTTCCTTCTTCCCTCTCCATCCTCTTCTCCCAATTCCATCTCATTGAAAACAACATTTTCCAATTTCCCCGCCCCCTCAAATTTTTTCGGGGAAAGTAAAAACGAAAATTCAACACCATCCTCCCTCGCATGCGCAATCTCTGAAACAATTGCAGGCATCTCCTTCTCAGTCCTGCGATAAGCGATTGTGACCTTAGAACCCAAGCGCGAGGCTGCCCTTGCTGCATCGATTGCAACATTTCCCCCTCCAATCACAACTGTTTTTTCCCCAATATTCAGATTCTCTGAGCGGTTTGCCCTTTTGAGAAAATAATTTGCGCCCCATACTCCCTCCAAATCCGCACCGGCATACTCCAATTTTCCTGGGGGGCCTCCGCCAATCGCAATAATCACCGAATCAAAATTTTTAATCAGTTCAGTTAATTTGAGGTTTTCTCCCAATTTTTTATTGGCCTCAATTTCAATTCCGGCAGCTTTTGCCTTTTTTTCTTCCCTTTCAACAACCTCTTTTGGCAAACGGAATTCCGGAATCGCATACTGCGGAATCCCGCCAAACTCCTTCAGCTCCTCAAACAGTTTTACATCAACCCCATTTAGCGAAAGTTCCAGCGCGGCGGAAATGCCTGCAGGGCCTGAGCCAACAACTGCGACTTTTTTCCCGATTCCGTTTTTCCTCTCTCTCTTGCCCTCCTCCAAATCCCCCAAAAATCTCTCAATCTTCCCGATTTTTATCTCATTTCCGGAGTTTGCCAATATGCATGCCCCCTCACACTGTTTTTCAAAATCGCAGACCCTTCCGCAGAAAGAGGGCAAGAAATTCTTCTCCTTTATTGTTTCCAGCGCCCCATGGAAATCCCCCTCCCTTGCTTTGAGAATGAATTCCTTAATGTCAATCTTTGCGGGGCAGCCCTCCACACAAAGCGGATTTGGGCACTGCAAGCAGCGGTCCCCCTCTTCAATAACCTGTTCCTTGGTCCAGGACTTCTCAACTTCCTCAAAATTTCCCTGCATAAGACGATTTTTCCGGCAAAAGTAATTAAAATGCAGGGTTAGAAAATGCCAAATGCCACTGCAATCAACGAATTTAGCTTCGTTCTTGGCGGAGAATTTTAAAACCTTGCGCCGGCATTGTTTATCTGGTGAGCAATTGGGATTGGTGATTTTATGAAGAGATATGTCTATATGTTTGAGGAAAACAAGTCAGCAAAGGAATCTATTCTTTTATTGGGAAATAAGGGCGCGCAATTGGCGGAAATGTCCTCACTGGGCCTGCCGGTTCCCCCTGGATTTACAATTACTACTGAGGCATGCAATGAATTTTATGATTTGAACAAAAAATGGCCTGAAGGATTGGAAACGCAGGTTAAGGAAAAATTGGCCGAACTTGAGAAAAAGATGGGCAAAAAATTGGGGGATAAGGACAACCCCTTGCTTGTGAGTGTTAGAAGCGGCAGTTATGTTTCAATGCCTGGGATGATGGACACTGTTTTGAATTTAGGTTTGAATGATGAAAGTGTTAGGGGCCTTGCAAAGCAGACCAACAATGAAAGAATGGCCTATGACTCCTATCGAAGGTTCATCAACATGTTTGGGGATGTTGTGATGGGGGTTAAGCATGAGAAGTTTGAGGAAATCTTAAGCTCGGTGAAAAAAGCAAAGGGCGCGAAGTTTGACACTGATTTGGATATTGCCGACCTTAAGGAAGTTGTTGAGGGCTATAAGGCTTTGGTGAAAAAGGAAACCGGAAAATTATTTCCTGACGGCCCCTTTGAGCAGTTGAGAATGGGAATTGATGCCGTATTCAGTTCTTGGAATGTCCCAAGGGCCATCGCCTACAGGAGAATCAATAAATTAAAGACCGATGCAGGAACAGGGGTAAATGTCCAGACAATGGTTTTCGGCAATATGGGCGATGATTCAGGAACCGGGGTTGGATTTACAAGAAATCCCTCCACAGGGGAGAAAGAGCATTATGGCGAATATTTGATTAATGCCCAGGGAGAGGATGTTGTTGCGGGAATCAGGACGCCTGAACCAATTGATGATATGAAGAAGAAGCTCCCTGAGGCTTATGAGGAATTACTGAAAATTTATGGGAAATTGGAGAATCATTACAAGGAAATGCAGGATTTTGAATTCACTGTTGAGAGGGGTGACTTTTACCTCCTCCAAACAAGGAATGGGAAAAGGACCGCAATGGCTGCGGTGAAGATTGCCGTTGACATGGTTAAGGAAAAACTGATTTCAAAAAACGAGGCTTTGCTAAGGGTTAAGCCTGCGCAACTGGACCAATTGCTGCACAAGATGGTTGACCCTGATGAGAAAACCGAAAAGATTGCAAAGGGTTTGGCGGCATCCCCTGGAGCTGCTGTTGGCAAAGCTGTATTCACTGCCGAGAAAGCAAAAGAAATGGTTGAAGAGAATCCCGAGGAAAGGGTAATTCTTGTGCGAACAGAAACATCTCCTGAGGATATTGAGGGGATGCATGCTGCACAGGGGATTTTAACCTCGCGAGGCGGGCTCACCTCCCATGCCGCCGTTGTTGCAAGGGGAATGGGAACCCCATGTGTTGCAGGCGCTGGAGAAATTCACATCACTGAAAAAGAGGGTAATTTCACTGTCGGGAATGTGACTATAAAGGAGGGTGACTGGTTAACGCTTGATGGTACAAAGGGAGAAATTTACACTGGAGAATTGAAACTGGTTGAGCCTGAGATGACCGATGACTTTAAGGAATTGATGGGCTGGGCAGATTCAGTCAGGAAATTAAAGGTGAGAACCAATGCAGATAAGCCCGAAGATGTTAAGGTTGCGAGGGAATTTGGAGCTGAGGGCATTGGTCTGACAAGGACAGAACACATGTTCTTTGAGGGGGAGAGGATTAAAGCTGTGCGGAAAATGATTGTCGCAAAGGATGTCGAGTCAAGGAAAAAGGCTCTTGAAACAATTGAGCCAATGCAGAAAGAGGATTTTAAGGGAATTTTTAAGGAAATGGATGGCTTTCCTGTAACAATCCGTTTGCTGGATCCGCCATTGCATGAATTTTTGCCGAAAGAAGATAAGGATATTGAAACAATCTCAAAGGAATTGGGGATTACATCTGAAGAACTGAAAAAGAAGGTGGAATTCCTGCATGAATTCAACCCTATGCTGGGGCACAGGGGATGCAGGCTAGGCGTAACCTATCCTGAAATCACCGAAATGCAGTCAAAGGCGATATTTGAGGCCGCGCTGGAATGCCAAAAGGAGGGAATTAAGGTTCTCCCTGAAATTGAAATTCCTTTAGTAGGGGAGGTTAATGAACTGAAAAACCAAAGGGAGATTGTGGAGAGGATTGCGGAAGAAACCGGCGCAAAGGGAAATCTGGATTATAAGATAGGTACGATGATTGAGCTCCCCCGGGCATGCCTGACTTCGGATGAGGTTGCAAAGTACGCCGACTTCTTCTCCTTCGGAACCAATGACCTAACCCAAACAACTTTTGGTTTCTCAAGGGATGATGTCGGGAAGTTTGTTCCGGAGTATATTGAAAAGGGAATTTTTAAGGAAGACCCGTTCAATGTAATCGACAGGGAAGGTGTTGGGAGTTTAATGAGGCAGTGCATTGAATTAGGGAGAAAAACCAAAAAAGATCTGGAGATTGGAATCTGCGGCGAGCATGGCGGGGAACCAAACAGTGTTGAGTTCTGCCACCAAATCGGTTTGGATTATGTTAGCTGCTCCCCTTACAGGGTTCCAATTGCAAGATTGGCTGCAGCGCAGGCTGTCTTGAAAGAGAAGGAGTAATTATCCGAAAATCCCAAACG
>JAFCCJ010000034.1 GCA_017610305.1 Candidatus Iainarchaeum sp. | reverse complement strand
CAATGTTTGTTAAGGATATTTCCGATAATCCGTCAATAATTTCCCAGGGCTCCAGCTTTTTTGAGTCGAAGATCACAATACTCAAGCAAAACATCCTCGACCTTAAAGATGATTTGGATGAGTCAATTCCAACAGATAATCTGGAGTGGCACATCGCCGCAAAGCAAAGGCTGATATATGCGGAGGCATCGGTGGATGAATTGCTTAACACCCAAACAGTGGTGGTCGGGGGAAATGGCATCGATTATGTTGAGGCATTTGGGCGCATAGAGAAATATGAGTTTGCAAGGGAATGGTATAATATATCAAACAAGTTTTACGGATTTTCAAGGGAGTCGGATAAAAAAGTCCTGCCTAACAATGTTTTTGAGGTTTATATGGATGATTTGATCAGGGAATCTGAAAACGGCCTCACAATTATTGATGGCGATGCAGATGATATTAAACGAAGGCTTAACGCGGCAAAGGCTGAAAAGGAACTGGGCTGGTATCTGGCATCAACAGTTGATGCGGCATCCTCATTCGCCCTGGTATCGTCAGAAATCCAGACAAGTGATGCCGACCTAAATCAGCTTTATCTAATTCTCAACCAGAAAATTGAGGCTATCGACGCAAATATTTTTGCAAGTGACCGGGAATATATCTGGGCAAGGCTTTACCTTGACCATGCAAAGTATTTCCTTGAGTCGGCAAATTTCTACAGGGAACAGGGCTATGGGTCCAATGCGGTCAATTCCCTGAAAAGCGGCATTGACCTTGCCTTTTTGTCAGAGGCGGTGCTGGAAGTAACTGACGACATGTATGACTACTATGAGGATGTTCCCTCATCAGAATTTATTATTGAGAATAATGTAAGGCGCCGGGGCGACAGCCTTATGGATGACTCTGACATGGTAATCCTGATTTTTGGGGGGATATTTCTCGCGGTAATGATATTCACAATTGTCCTTTTCTTCTTCATCTGGAAAATTTTCTTTGGGAAGGATGATTTCAAGAGGCATTACTCACTTGCCTCTGAAATTGCAAGGGTTAAGGAGCTAAAAAGAAAAATAGATGAAGGGCACGCTATTGGAAAGGTTTCAGTTGAGAAGCATAATGAGCTGTCCGCCCTTTACAATGAGGAATTGAAAAAGCTGGAGAGTCTCTTAAAACACAGGACAGAACATGTGTTTGAGATTGACAGGTTAAGGGCTGAACTGACCGGATGGGAATTCAAGATGCATGAGCTTGAAAAGCACTTTAATAATGGGATGATTGAGAAGTTAGAATACCGTGACATGAAGGAAAGGTATTCCCTGATGGTTAGGGAGATTGGAAAGGAATTGAAGGAAGAGAAGCTTGAAATGGCCATCGAGAAGGAAAAATTGGTTAAGCTGGCCCATGAAAACAGGAAAAAAGCCCCCCCTCGAAAGAAAAAAGACCTCCTAAAGAAGAAAGACCCTAAACCGGCAAAAGCAAAAAGCAGGTCAAAAACAATTTCCCGAATCGCAAAGGATATAAACGATCAGGAAAGAAAGAAGGCCAAAAAATCAAAAGCTTCTAAGAAAACAAACTAATTTAATCGACCAAAAGCCTTATTAATTTCAATTCCATTTATTTAACGGTTGAAATGATTTTCATTGAAATGCTTCCTTTGGACCAGTTACTTTTGAAGCTTATACTAGCACTTATTTTGGGAGGATTAATTGGCGTAGACCGGGAGATAAAGGGAAGGCCTGCGGGACTGAGAACACATGTTCTTGTCTGTGTTGGCGCAACCCTTTTCACAATTATCTCGATGAGTTTTATCGCAACATCAGATCCTGCGAGAATTGCCGCAGGAATTGTAACCGGAATTGGTTTTCTAGGGGCGGGTGCAATTTTCCGTTCCAAAGACCATGTGCAGGGCCTAACCACTGCTGCTGATTTATGGGTTATTGCAGCTGTTGGAATAGCTATTGGAATTGGCTATTATTCTGCAGCATTGGCAGCAACAATCCTGGTTTTGCTTGTTCTTCTGGGCGGAAAATCCTTCGAGCACTTCCTTGCGAAAATAAAGAAGTGATTACAAAAACAACGGTATAAAAACCAGCGAAACTATTGTCATTAGTTTAATCAGAATATTTAATGCAGGGCCGCTTGTGTCCTTGAAAGGGTCTCCAACAGTGTCCCCAACAACAGTTGCCTTATGTACGGCGCTTCCCTTTCCGCCCAAATTGCCTGCCTCAATCCATTTCTTTGCATTGTCCCATGCCCCGCCTGAATTGGCCATTGCTATTGCCATTGCAACCCCGCAAACAAGGGTTCCCGCAAGTAATCCCCCCAAGGCCTCAGGACCAAGTGAAATTCCTATTGCTATAGGGAACAAAACAGCAATTAACCCTGGAACAACCATTTCCCTCAGTGCCCCCTCGGTTGAAATCTCAACACATTTTGCATGGTCAGCTGTTGCCTTTCCCTCCATCAAACCAGGAATTTCCTTAAACTGCCTTCTTACTTCCTCAATCATTTTGTGTGCGGTCCTTCCCACAGCCCTCATTGAAAGCGAGGAGAAAAGGAATGGGAGCATTCCGCCCAGCAATAATCCCACAATAACAACAGGCTGGGTGATATCAATTACTGTAATTCCCGCAGAAGCGGTAAATGCGGAAAACAATGCAAGTGCGGTAAGTGCGGCTGAACCGATTGCGAATCCCTTGCCAATTGCGGCAGTTGTATTTCCTGCGGCATCAAGTGCGTCTGTTTTTGCCCTTACTGATGAACCCAAACCAGCCATCTCGGCAATTCCCCCCGCATTATCTGCGACAGGTCCATAGGCATCAATCGCAAGTGAAATTCCCAATGTTGAAAGCATTCCAACAGCGGCAATCGCAATTCCATAAAGCCCTGCAAAATAGTATGCGACAAGAATTCCTGCGGCAATTACAACTATTGGAAGGGTAACACTTTCATAGCCCAATGCAAGCCCCTCAATGATATTGGTTGCGGCGCCTGTTTCTGCCGATTTCGAAAGGCGCTTTACAGGCTCATGTTCGTATGATGTATAATACTCAGTTATTAATCCAATTATAACTCCAACAAGGAGCCCTGCAACAATTGCGATAAACACGCCAAAGTTGCTGTAAGTTGCCCCGCCCAGTTCGAAACTTGCCGGGAGGAAAGTCATTGCAAGGAAATATGCTGCAACAACAACAATCGCCGAGGCGAGGAATAGGCCATTTTTCAATGCACTGTGGATTTTTTCCTCACTCTTTGCCTTTACTATAAGCCCGCCAATAATTGAAGCAATCAAACCTGTTGCCGCAATAATAAGCGGAAAAACAATTGCCTCCGTGTTGGATGCAAAGATAACCGCTCCCAACACGAGTGCGGCAATTAAACTTCCGACATAACTCTCAAACAAATCTGCTCCCATGCCTGCAACATCCCCGACATTGTCCCCGACATTGTCAGCAATAACTGCGGGATTTCTGGGGTCATCCTCAGGAATTCCTACCTCAATCTTTCCAACCAAATCAGCGCCAACATCTGCTGCTTTAGTGAAAATTCCGCCGCCAACCCTTGCAAAGAGCGCAACTGAGGAGGCTCCCAAAGCAAAGCCGGCAATTAAGCCAATGTCTCCTGCGTAAAGTATAAACAATCCAACAAGCCCGAGAATTCCAAGTGCTGAGGCAAGAAGGCTAAGAACAGAGCCGCTTGAAAATGCAATGGCCAACGCAGGCCCAACACCTTTTTTTGCGGCTTCAGTGGTCCTGACATTTGCAATTGTGGCTATATTCATGCCAAAAAATCCTGCCAAAACAGAGAAAACTGCCCCTAAAACAAATGCAATTGAAGTCAATCCTGTACCGTCAATGAAAAAGAAAAGAATTATCGCCAAAACAACAACAAAAATCGCGAGAATTGAGTATTGCTTTTTTAGATAGGCCATTGCCCCCTCCCTTATATGGGAGGAGATTTCCTGCATTTTTTTATCCCCTGCCTTTTCTTTTGTAATGCTTAAGGACCGCAATCCTGCAACCGCAAGACCAATCAATCCTGCAACAATTATCAAATATAAAATAAGTTCCATCTGCTCACCACGAATTACAGAATCTATTCAATAAAGAAGAGATTAAATAACTTTTGTTCGTCTAACACCGAACCTTTTGGAATAGTTTATATACTTTGCGCCCGGAAAAAATAATAAGGCGGATTCTTAATGAGCGATACAGAACAGGAAAATCAGGAAAATAGTGAAGGGAATCAGGAATCTCAGGACGAAACTCCAGAAAACCAGGAGAATGGGGAATCCTCGGAAACTCAGGAAGAGAAAACTCAGGAGCCCCAAAAAGCCCCAAAATCCAAGGGCATTTCATTGGTTTATGTTCTTGGCATTGTCGCGGTATTATTTCTTGCATTTGTATTTTGGTTTACTCCGGGGCAGGCTCCGACAGGAAACGTAGTTCTCCCTGATTCAGATAATGAGGTTCCAAATGATGGTACAGATATTCTGCCCGATACCTCCCCTGCCGATAACGGCAATGCAGGGTTTGTTGCAGTTGTAAATGGCACGGAAATAACCGATGCCTCTTTCCAGGAGGAGCTTTCCCGCCTCCAATTTGATACATCCTCAAAAGAGGTTCAGATAGAGGTGCTTGACCAGCTTATTGCAATGGTATTGCTTACCGATGAGTCAAATGCCGCAGGCACGGTTGTTAGTGAGGAAGAGATTAATGATGAGGTTGCCAATGCAAAGGGTCCATACTCTGACGAGGATTTTGATGATCTCTTGGCGCAGAACGGACTTACAATGGATGGCCTGAGGAAAATACTCGGTGACAATTTGTTGATTGCAAAATACCTCAATGAGAATGTTTTTACCTTGATTGAAGTGACTGATAAGGAAATTGAGGACCACTTCAATGAGAATTTGGATGACCTAATTCAAATTAAGGCATCCCACATACTTTACGCTTCTGATGACCTCAACGGGGCAGAGGATGCACTGGAAAGGCTTAATGCCGGTGCTGATTTCGCCGAAACCGCAATTGCAGAATCCACAGGCCCGACAGGACCCAACGGGGGGGATTTGGGATTCTTTTCAAGGGGCCAGATGGTTGGAGAATTTGAGGATGCCGCATTTGCCCTTGAAGTCGGGGAAATTTCAGGCATTGTTGAAACCCAATTTGGTTATCATATAATTAAGGTAACAGACAAGAACACTGATCTTGAGGATTATGTCCAGGACCTAAATGGCCTCCTGTATTTTGAGAAGCAAAAGACACTCTACGAAGAGGAACTTGAAAGGCTAAGGGAAAATGCAGAAATAGAAACATTCCTTACCTAGCCTTTGCTTCCTGTTTCAATCTTAAACCTATTACTGAACTCTTCTGCTTGTTTAGCGCAACGCCAATTATTTGATCCGCCTCCTTTACTATTGAATCATTGTGGGTTATTGAGATAAACTGGCTCTCTCTGCTTATTTGCTTTATCATCTTCCCCACCTTTGAGGAGTTCTCCTTATCAAGTGCGGCATCAACCTCGTCAAATATGTAAAAAGGCGCGGGCTCAAAGGACTGTATTGCAAAAAGGAATGCAAGTGCCGTTAAACTCTTTTCCCCACCACTCATTGCATCAATGCTTTTTAGCTTGTCCTCCTTGTACTTTGCCTGTATAAGAAGGCCCCCCTCCAATGGGTTTTCCTCGTCACTGAGCCCTAATTTTCCCTCCCCGCTGAAGAACGAGTAATAGAGTTCGTTAAACTTCCTGTTTATATGGTCAAAACAGTCCATAAATATGTTAATCTTTTTCACCTCAATTTTGTCTATAAGATTTAGAACCGCCAGCCTTTCCTCATCAAGCTTTTTTGCCTTTTCCCTCAGGCTATCAACCTCAACTTTATAGTGGTCAAAGCTTTCCAGCGCCTTCATATTGATTGCCCCCAAATCACTAATCTCTTTCTCAATTTCAGGGAGCCTTTTCTTCAGTTCAGAAAGGGTGAACTCCTTTAGCGTTTTGACATTCGCATACTCATTTAGCTCCTGCTCCAAATCAACAACCCTTACCTCGTTCTTTGACTGCTCGATTGCAATCTCGTTCAGGCTCTTCTCAAGAATCTCAATCTTTGCCTCTGTTGAGGCAAGCTTCTCATTGAGGTTTGAGAGCTTTGTGACAAGCCTTCCTTTCTCCTCCTCAAGCAGCCTGTTTTCATTCTCGGCCTTGTCAAGTTCTGCCTTCCTTTTTTCAATTTCCCCGGAAAGTCCGGAAAAAAGTCCGCTGTTTTTTTCCTTCTCAATCTTCAAATTTCCAAATTCCTCTGAAAGCGATTCCAGTTCCTTTGCAATAGATTCTTCTTCTCTCAATATGCCTTCTTTTAGTTCTGTCTCAGTTCTTGCATAATCATTTTCCTGCACGCCCCTTGCTTCCTGCAGTCCGCTAAGCTTGCTAATTAAGCCCCCGAGTTCAACATTCTCCTCGCTTTTCCTGAAAGCCTCAACTCTACCATGAATTTCTATCCTCTCAGCCTCCAGTTTTTTAATATTCCCGTCCAGCATGGCCTTTGAGGAAGTCAGGGCGTCAATTTCCTTCCTTAGTTCATCAATCTTCAGCCTTTTTAGTTTTGACTCGGCTTCTTCAAGTTCCCCCTGGCAAGAGGCAAGGGCCTTTAGTTCATACCCTGTTTTTTGCATCTCCTCTAACCTTGCCTCAAGACCTTTCTTATCATTTATGAGCTTGGATATCTTACCCTCCTGGATAACAATCGCCTTTTCAGAATCCTCAATTTCATTTGCCTTTTTTGCAATCAGATCGCCTTTTGCCTTTTCATTTAGCACATTTTCACATATTGGGCAGAACGAATCGGCCTCACCAAGGCTTTTCTTTGCCTCCTTAAGGGAATCCCTCCGGCTTTTAAGGTATCCTATCATATTTCTTTCGGAACCGGTCTCGGTTTCATTTCTCTCAATCAGGCCCCTTGGGTTTGGGGAGGATATTTTCTCAAGCTTTTTCTCCAGTTCTGCCCTTCTTAAAATCCTGTTTCTTAAATCCTCAATTGCCTTAAGCAACTTATCTTTCTCTTCCCCATTTAGCTCCAGTTCCCTGGACAAAGAGTCTGCCCTTGATTCTTTTGAATAGAATTCCTTCCTTAGCTCCCCAAGCTCATCCAGAACAGCGGCAAGCCTTTCCTCATCGCTTTTAACCTTCCCGCCCTTCTTTTCAACTTTTGCTGAACGTGCCTCAACCAGGGAAGAAATTTTTCCTATCTGCGTTTTTATATCAGCCATCTTTTCAGAAAGAACTTTCATATGCTCATTTTTTTCTGACTTAACCTTTGCCAGTTCCCTTTGCCTTTCCTTTAGCTCCTGCTGCCTTGAGGAGCTAACATTAATCATCTCTTCAGCCCTTTCCAGCCTCTCCTTAACAAGCCTCAATTCCCCTTTCTTTTCCTCAACCTCTCGTCCAAATGTTGAATAGGTTTTTTCGCTGGCACGAATCATCTTTTCAGTTAATTCCCCAATCTTTTCCTCAAGATCCTTTTCCTCGCCTTTCAGGGATTCCTTATTCTTAATCCTTCTCTCAATTTCCTCCCTCATTGCATCAGTTTTCTTCTTTGCGCCGGCCATATCAGCCTTAATCCTCCTGAATTCCTCAGATATAATTGTTGCCTTGCTGCTTTTTATCTCCTTGCTCAGCTCATTGAACTTAAGCGCGGCCTCCCTCTCGGCGGAAAGGCCCTCAAGATATGCCTCCCTCTCATTCAAAACAAGGGTTGCGTCCTTAATCCTGTCATCGACCTTATCCAGTTTCTTTATTGACTCCGCCTTCTTCTCCTCAAATTCTGCCAGTCCCGCAACTTCATCAATAATTCCCCTTCTTTCCTTTGCGGTCATTTCAATTATCTTTGTAACGTCTCCCTGCACAACAATATTGTGCCCGGTTGGTTTTATCCCGAGTTCAAGAAGCAGCGCAGCGACTTCATTAAGGCTTTTCTTTTTTCCATCAAGTTTTACTATGGACTTTCCCTGCCTGTCGATTATTCTTGAGATTGAAATGGTTTTGTTCCCATCAAATAATTCCACAGTTACCTTTGCATATCCTTCCTCAGAATCATGGTGGACCAATTCAGTTAGGCGCGATGCCCTGAGGAGTTTTAGGGATGTGGCCCCAAACACAAAAAGCAGTGCGTCCAACACATTTGATTTTCCGCTGGCATTTGCGCCCACTATTGCGGTAAATCCGTTTGAGAAGGGAATTTCCGCCTTCTTAAAGGATTTGAAATTCTTCAGTTCAAGCTTGTTTATTTTAATCATTTAACCACGCAGGCTTTAGAAATAATTTAGTTCCCCTCTGTTTTTTAAGCTTCCTTTTCCCCCACTCACTGGGTTGAGGAGTAATAGAATGATGGTGCCAGTATGGAATATGTAAGCGAAATAAGCATAAATAAGTAAATCGGAATAAACCCGAAGAATTCATTAGGAATAAAATCACTGATGAAAATCCCCAAGGAATTGATTATTGAACTGATAAATGTCACAACTATCAGGATGGCGAGAATTGAGGCGAGGCGTTTTATGCCTGTGCTCCATTTCCAGACCTCCTTTAGTGCGGGTTTGAGCTTAATGCCCTTTACCCCCATTACAAATGGCAGGAAGGATAATTTTAAGATGAGGAAAGCAAGGAACAAGAAATAAACTAATCCTGCAAGGAAGAGGAGAAGCAAACCCAATTCCCCAAATGCCAACAAAATCCCCATAATTATGTATAAGACCATCCCCGCAAGAAAGCCCGCAACAAGCACAAAAAGGGTGAGAACAACAGCATCATCAATTCTTTTTAACCCTCTCCCCATCGCAACAAAGACTCCGCTGCCCTTGGATTTCACAAGTTCCGAAAGCACAAAAAGGAGATAGAACTGCAGCACAGCCATTATGAAGAATGCAATTCCTCCGACAATTATATCTACGGGATAATAGAGAAATATTTGGAAAGGAAGCTCGAAAAAACCGCCAGCTGGGGCCTTTCCCAGCACAAGTAGCTCATAGAGGAAACCCTCGATGAAATCCCATGCAAAGAAAAGAACAATAAGGTTCAAAATTCCAACAAAAACCGCCGGCAGGATAATTGCCGGTTTCTTTAGAAATATCAGCCCTGCATCAGTAAAAGCCCTAAGCATGCTTAGATTAATAGCTTTGTTGTTTTTATTCCTTTTGCTTAGGGCTGATCAAGTCCGGGAAAAGCATTTTTAAACCTTCTCATGCAGAATTGTTATGTCTATAAGGGCTAATTTTAACTCTTTTTAGGTGTTTTTAAATGAATTTACCAAAGACTGTGAAGGATTATTGTTCCAAATGCAATAGCCATTCTGAGCATAAGCTCAAGAACTTTAAGCCAGGTTCGGCCAGGGCTATGAGCTGGGGAACAAGGGAAAACGTGAGAAAGCACAAGAAGGGCTATGGCGGAAAGGCAGAGTTCACTGCAACCGTAAAAAAGCAGAACAAGAAGCCCACATTCATCGCAGAATGCACTGTTTGCGGAACCAAGCACTATTTTGTCATCCCCAAAAGGATGAAGAAAGTTGAACTGGTTGCCTGATTAAACCAGCCTAATTTGTTTTTAAAAGCTTGCTAATTAATTTATTAACATGACAACAAAAAATTCTATTTTGTTAATTATCAAGCAAAATTCAGGGATTGAATATGCCTCGCTCTTGAACAAGGTTGCCGCAAATTATTCCACCATAAATTCCGCCCGCGCCGCCCTCTCAAGGGCGCTGAAGGATTTGATTGCATTTGGATTTGTTTTCAAGAGGGGCCCCCATCTTTTTGCAACTGAAAAGGCAACCACAACCCTCAACTTGGAGATGAAAAACAAGCTCCTGCTGAGGCTGAATAGTTCTGTAAAATCAAGGAATTTAAGTGAGATAGATTCAATAGTGGAATTATTGCACAATCTAATAGAGCGATCCAAGGAAGACACTGACTTGCTGAAAGCGGCAAAAGGCTCAACTGATTTTTATATTTCAGATATTGAAAAAATGGAGAATGGAATTGAGGGGCGAAGAAAACACCTCGCATACCTCTCCAAAATTCTTGGGGAGCAGATAAACTCCCTAAAATCCCTGGACTTCAATGACTTGATTGAAAGAAATCTTGATGGAATTCTCGCCTCTATGCAAAAGATAATTTCAAAAGAGAAATTGAAGGATATTTCAGTTGAATCAAGTGATGAGGAATTTCTCAAAGTAATTTCGGAAAAATTCTATTCAAAGAAGAGGGGGAGAAATGTTTCAATTCCTGTAAAGAGCCTGAAGGAGCTCCTTAAACTTTTCTCTTCAGAAGCAATCAAGAGAAATACTTTGAGGGCGAACATTTATCTTTCAGATAGGAGAGTTCTCCTCACCCCCTCGAAGGCCTATCTCATCGGCCCCTATTCAAAACTCCACAAATCTAGTTGACTGCGTTAATGAACTCCTTTTTCTGCAGTGCCTTTACAACCTGATCGGCAACCTGCAATCCTGCCCTATCCTGTGCCTCAACGGTTGCCGCCCCCAAATGCGGGGTGACAACAATATTGTCGTGTTTCAGCAGTTCAGGCATTGGATTTGGCTCATTCTCAAAGGTGTCAATTGCCGCCCCTGCAACCTTCCCTGAGTTCAGCGCATTCAAAAGGGCCCGCTCATTCACAATCCCGCCCCTTGCGATATTGATGATTTTAACCCCGTCCTTCATCTCATTGAATTCCTTTTCATCAAGGAGGTTTTTTGTTTTCTCAGTCATAGGGACATGGATCGTTATAATCATTGACTCTTTCAATAATTCATCCAGTTCCACCCTTTTAACTCCAATTTCCTTTGCGGCATTTTCGTCCAAAAAAGGGTCGGCAACCAGGATATTGACATCAAAAGCCTTCAGTCTTTTTATCACTTCTCGCCCAATTTTTCCTGCACCTATTACTCCAATAGTCTTCCCGAACAGTTCCCTTCCCTTGAAAAGGTGCTTCTCCCATTTGCCCGCCCTCAAGGAGGCATGTGCCTTCGGGGTTCTTCTGCATAGGGAAAGAGTCATCGCAAGTGTGTGTTCGGCAACACTTATTGTGTTTGCCCCGGGGGTGTTCAAAACCTTAATCCCCTTGGCTGAGGCAGCCTCCAAATCAATGTTATCCACGCCAGCACCCGCCCTTCCTATAACTTTCAGATTATCTGATGAATCAATCACTTTTTTCGTTGCCTTTGTTGCGCTCCTCACAATCAGGGCATCAAAGCCCTTTATCTTCTCCACCATCTCATCTTCGCCCAGACCCTGCGCCTCTTCAACTTCAAAGCCCTTCTCCTTAAGCAGTTCAACAGCCGCCGTTGCAACCTTGTCCATCACCAGTATTTTCATTTTCCCTCACCAAGAATTTCATCAATAGCATCAGTCAATTCCTTCATCTCATCCAGGGTCAAGTCACCCATATGCCCGATGCGGAATGTCTTTTCTTTCAAATCACCATAGCCATTGCTTAGCATCATTTTCCTTTCCCCCAACTTCTCATTGAGTTCGGCAACATTAATTCCTTTGTTGTTTGCAACTGCTGTTACAGTATCCGACCTGTAACCTTCCTCAACAAACAGCCCGAAATTTTCCGAGGCCCACTTTCTTGTGTAATCCGCCATCTCTTTATGCCTCTTAAATCTGTTCTCTAAACCCTCCTCTTTTACCCGGTCCATCTGCAGGTTCAGCGCATACATCTGCGAAATTGCAGGTGTGGTAATGGTTTGTTTCTTACCATCGTATTTCAGGAAGGTAAGGAAATCGAAATAATATCCCCTGTTCTCAACCTGCTTTGCCTTTTCGATTGCCTTTTCACTCACAGCAGCAACCGCCAAGCCAGGCGGAACAGCGAATGCCTTTTGGACCCCGGCCAGACAGACATCAATCCCTAATTTATCAACTTCAATTTTCACTCCTGCCATTGAGGAAACAGTGTCAACTAAAAACATTACATCAGGGAATTTTTTCATCACTTCTGAAATTTCCTGCAGCTTGTTCATTGTTCCTGTTGAGGTCTCATTATGCACAAGTGTAATTGCATCAAACTCCCCTGTTGAAAGCTTTTCCTCAATATCTCCCGCCCTGTGGCCTGTTCCCCACTCAATCTCCATTGCCTCCGCATCCTTGCCGTTGGCAACAGTTATTTTATGCCATTTTTCAGAGAAAGCGCCGCAAACAAGATTCAGGCATTTCTTTTTCACACAGTTCCTCACTGCTGCCTCCATAAAGCCTGTGGAAGAACTGGTTGAGAGGAAAACATGGTTTTTAGTGTAAAGCAGTTCCTGCAATTTTGGAACAAGTTCCCCATAAAGGGCAGAAAGTTCCTTCGAGCGATGGCCAATCATCGGCCTCCCCATCTCTTCCAAAACCTCTTTTCTGACCTCAGTAGGTCCAGGTATAAATAGCTTCTTGTATCTCCTATAATCTACCATAATTCAATCCCCTCACCAAGCGGATGCAATAGAAGAAGAATGAAGTGATTTTAAATCTAACTCCCTAAAGCGCCTTAATTAAAGGATTAGGTTATTTCTGCTTCCAATGCTTTCTAATTTTGGCGGCATTTTCATGTGCTTCAAGCCCCTCAGCAGAAGCCAAAGTGGCTGCGATAGGGATTAGTTTTTCCGCCCCTTTTTTTGTCATTCGCTGGTATGTCAGAATCTTTACAAAGTCCATTGCTGACAATCCTCCGGTGTATCTTGCAGTTCCGTTTGTGGGCAAGGTGTGGTTTGTGCCGCTGCAATAGTCCCCAAAAACCTCTGCAGAATATTCCCCTATAAACAGGGAGCCATAATTTGTCAGTTTGGGAATTAGTTTATTCGGATTTTTGACCTGCAGTTCCAGGTGTTCCGGGGCTTTTTTATTTGAAAATTCAACCGCATCTTTCAGGTTTGGAACTATGACTATTAACCCTTCTTTAGTTGACTGCTTTGCTACTTGTTTGGTGTTAATTAATCTTAATTGACGGTCAATTTCTTTGTTTACTTTTTTGGCTAAATTCATCGAAACAGTAACCAAATATGCTTTTGCGTTTGGGTCATGTTCTGTTTGTGCCAATATGTCTGCGGCAATAAATTCTGGTTTGGCCGAATCGTCGGCAATTATAAGAACTTCACTAGGGCCAGCTAAAAAGTCTATGCCCACCGCCCCATAAACCTCTTTTTTAGCGGCTGTAACATATTTGTTGCCCGGCCCCACAATCTTGTCAACTTTGGGGATTGTTTCTGTACCAAACGCCATTGCCCCAATGGCCTGTATTCCCCCTACGTTGAATATCCTGTCTGCCCTGGCAATGTCTGCAGCCACTATTGTCGCAGGTTTTATTTTTGGGGAGCATACAATAATTTCTTTTACCCCTGCAATTTTTGCCGGAATAACACACATCAGTGCAGTTGATGGAAGCGGGTATCTTCCTCCCGGAACATAGCAACCAATCTTTTCCAATGGGACTACTGATTGCCCAAGGGTATTTCCCTGAATTTTAATTTGGAAATTTTTAAGTTGCATAAATTGCTTTTTCGAGAAGGTTTCAATATTTCTTGCTGAATGCTTGAGTGATCTAATCAGTTTTTTATCCACTTGCCGGTAAGCATCTTTTATTTCTTTCCTGGTTAACTCATATCTTTTGAGATCAAGACCGTCAAATTTTTTGGAGTATTTCCTAACAGCAATGTCGCCTTTTTTCTTTACATCGTCAAGTATTTTCTTTACTACTCCGATTTCTTCTATCTCAGTATACTCGAAATACTTATTGCCAACAGATTTGTTTTGAATTATTTTCATTTTGTTCTCCCGCTTATTTCATTTTTGACTTCTTCAATATCAATTTTATTCTTTGCCAATAAAACCATGATGAAATAGATGAGGTCGGCAGCTTCCCATATCAGGTTTTCCCTGTCTTTATAGTCGATTAGTTCTTTAACCTCTTCCATAATTTTTTCCTTTATTTTATTTTCGTCCCCAGAAATTTCTGAGGTGTAAGATCTTTCTCTCTTATTTTCAACCCTGTCCCGAATTACTTCAAAAACGTTTTTTATTGAAAAGCTCTGCCCCTCAAAACAGGAATAACTGCCTGTATGGCATGCAAAGTTTTTTTGTTTTACAGTATAGAGCAATGCGTCAAAATCACAATCATATCTGGCCTTTAGCAGATTCTGGCTATTTCCGGAGGTTTCCCCCTTTGTCCAAAGCATTTTTTTTGTCCTGCTGTAATAAGTGCCTTTTCCCGTCTTAAAAGTTTTCATTACTGACTCTTTACTTGAGAAACTAAGCATCATTACCTGCCCGTTTTCTTCCTGAACTATTGTTGGAATTAGGCCATTCATTTTGTCAAAATTTAAGACATGAATGAAAGCCTCCGAAAGCTTTATTTTGCCAGTGTAAACTGACATGCCTAACTGGGAATTTGCTCCGATGGATTCTATGGCTTTTATTTCATCCATAGTAGTTATGCCACCTGCTACTGTAAATCTGTTTTTGGTTGACTCCTTGAGTTTTTTTATTTCTTCCAGGTCGACTCCCTGCAGCATGCCTTCCCTGTTTACATTGGTGTAAAGGAATTCGGAACAATATTTTTCAAGCTTTTTTATTAGTTCTGAAGGTTTTTTACCTGTTTTTTCAGTCCAGCCTTTTATGACTACCTCTCCATCCCTGCAATCAATTGCCACAATGGTTTTTTCCCTTGGCAGTTGTTTCAAAAAGTCCGGAGTTGCAGCAGTTCCTATGATGATTTTTCTTGCTCCCGCCCTAAGAATTTTTTTTGCGTATTCGATGCTTCTTATTCCGCCGCCGACCCTGCAATCAGATATTTTGCAAATTTTCTTTATAATCTCTAGATTTTCCCCTTTTCCTAAAGCTGCGTCCAAGTCAACAACTGCAATTTCCCCGTATTTTCGGAATTCTTTTGTCAAGCCGATAACATCCTTTTTTTCAAGGACTTTATCCT
>JAFCCJ010000033.1 GCA_017610305.1 Candidatus Iainarchaeum sp. | reverse complement strand
AATTCCAACAATTGCTGAACTGAAAAGAATCAAATTTGTGAGATAAAGGGACTCCTTATCCCTTCCGCTCCAGTAGATTGCTGCCGCGAGAAGTATCCAAATTATCGGATTTCCAAAAAAGGTAATGGAAAGAAAAAACCTTTCAAGGAAGGGGTGGGAAAAGGACTGCACAAGTTGAAGCAGTTCAACCTCCAAATTCACACCTTCTTTTTCTTAGCCTTCTTCATTCCGGGAATCTTAATCTCTGAAAAATCAACCTGCAAACCACACTGCTTTAGAGCCTTTTTCATCGCATAAACCTTGCAGAACTCCTGCATTTCCTTAGTCTCATTCTTCTGCAGACCAAGGCCCTCGGTAATTTCCTTAATGACGGAACTAACCTTTCTGCTCCCAATTGATTCCAAAGCCTTTGCAGTATCTTTTTTACCCAGTTCCAATTCAGCAATAGCGGCATCAACCTTGCTTAAATCAACAATCTTTCCTAAATTCTGCTCGATTTTTGCGTCGATACTTATCCCCAAACTTGCGAGGAATTCCATAATCATCTTTGCATCAGTTTCAGGTTCGATCTTTAGTTTCTTGATTGAAACCCAGTCGTCGAAATTTGCTATGAAATTGATGTATTTCTCGTCAGCCATCGCATCACCATCTAAAGTTGTTTATTAACCTTAATAAATCTAAGCCCCCGGGGGGATTTGAACCCCCGACCCCTTGATTACAAGTCAAGTGCTCTGGCCACTGAGCTACAGGGGCTTAACGCTAAATATTGCAATTGTTAATCATTTAAAAACAATGCATCTTAAGTGATTTGAGGGGAAATTACGCAAGAATTCGTTTGTGAGAAATGTGGGGCGTGCTGCAGGAGATATTGGGTAACAATACTCCCAAATGAACTGAAAAGAGGGGCGGCCCTGCTCAAAATTCCGGAAAAGGAATTTGTGGAAAAATACACCCGTTTATTCCTCCAGATATTCCCCGCCAATTATAAGGAAAACTCATTGGAAATATTCAACGAATTTCTCCCTAAATGGGCTTCAGTTAAAATCGAAAACCATTTAGGATACCTCCCCAGCCATTTTCTCATTCTCCCAACTCTCGCCCTGAAAAGGAATGGCGATGACTGTATCTTTTACGGCGGGAACGGATGTAAAATCCACGGGGAAAAGCCAAAGCAATGCGATCTTTTCCCATTCATCGCACTTGAAGAAAAAACAAGTTTCGAAAATATTTACCCCTATTGCCCAGGTCTGAAAAAACAGGCAAATTCCAAACAAGGGTGGAAAAATAAGGGGGAGTTACACTACAATGAAATTAAGGATTATTTTGAATCTGTAAGGAAGGATGGATTTCTGAAAATACGAAATAATGTTCCTGAAGAGGGAATCCTCATAATGAAGAATAAAATTGTCGGAGAACTCTCTAAAAAAGAATTCCTGAAAAGCATTGAGCCCTTTAAATAAATCAGTTCAGTTTTTTGGGCGTCTTATTTTCCAGGGCATTTGTGCCGTTCTCTTCGATAAGGCTCATCTTCTCAACAACCTCATCTAAATTAACCGCAGTGTCTTTGCAGCCCTCCCGCAATAACATAACTGCCTGTGAAGGAATACCATATTCGGAAGCCTTGTCAATGCCCATGTTCAGTTCTGCATGGCACGCCACCCCCACAACGGCCTTTGGCTTATATTTTTGCATAATCTTAAACACCATGCTCCCCCCAGGAACAATAAATGCCTTCCTGTAATTCAACTCATCAGCCAGTTCCAGAATCTTTTTTATCTGGCACTTTCCGCATCGCTTGCACTCCAAACCCTCATCCCCAATAGGAGCCTTGCACTTGGTTGAATTTCTCAAACAATGGGAAATGAAAAGAACCCTGTCCTTGTAGGGAATTTTTCTGAACTTGAATTCATTTAGCTTGTTCCTTGCCTCAATATGGGTGTAGTTAACAAGTCTTTCATTAAGGCCAAACTTTTTTGCGACAAACCTGGTTATTTTTGCGATGTCCTGATGGGTACCCTTTTCAACCAAATCCGCCACAAGATTCCGGATATCTGCGGCAATCTTCATATACTTCTTTTCATCCATTTTAGCCATTAAACCTAATTTCTGCATCTAAAAGTTCTTAAATGCTTAGTTGGTTGAATAGATAGCAAAGGTAATCCAATGGCAAAAAAGAAGATAGTAATGTTTCATCCGATGCCTGTGGAATCTGCCTATTTTGGCGGCCTTCCTCTCGCACTTATGAAAACAGCCTCAATGCTGGATCGGAACAAATTCTCAATCCATATTGTAAAAGCAACTGATAAATTCGATTACAAGAAAAAAATCGCCACCCTTTGCAAGGACGCCCTCTGCTTTACTGTTTCCTCAATGACCGGATATCAGATTGAGAACAATATTGATGTCATAAAACTGGTGAAAAAGGCAAACCCAAAAATCCCAATTATTTGGGGAGGCTACCATCCATCAATCCTCCCTGAAGAAACCCTGAAGAGCAAGTGGTGTGATGCAGTTGTTATCGGCCAGGGAGAGAGGACCTTCCTTGAGTTATGCGAGGCTCTCGCAGCAGGAAAGAATTTGGAAGGGATTAAAGGAATTGGTTACAAGGATAAAAACGGAAAAATAATTATGAATGAATTCAGGATGTTTGAGAACATGAATAATTTTCCGCAAATCCCCTTTGATTTGGTCAATGTCGGGGATAATGTGTATATGCAGGATGGGAAAAGGACAATCAACTATGTAACTTCCATGGGCTGCCCCTTCCGCTGCGGCTTTTGCGCAGAGCCAATGGTCAGCAAAAGAAGATGGAGCGGATTAAAGCCTGAAACGGTGGTAAAGGATCTGGAATTCCTTGTTCACAATTATGGTGTAGAGCATTTTGTTTTTCCAGATAATAATTTCTTCGTTGACCCTGAAAGGGTGAGGGGAATCTGCAATCTGATTATTGAAAAGAAACTGAACATCACCTGGAGCAATGCAAATGGAAGAACAAAACAGCTTTTGATGTTTGACAATGAACTGTGGAAATTAATTGAGAAAAGTGGCTGCAGGAATATCCTCATTGGTGCGGAATCAGGAATGCAGGAAATCCTTGACCTAATCCATAAGGATGCAAGTGTTGATGACACCATAAACATTGTAAAGGTCGCAAAAAAGCACAATATTAAACTCACATTCTCCCTGATGATTGGCTTCCCGCGTGAGAAGAGGAGAACAAAAAAAGAAATCCTTGCTGATTTGAGAACTGAGCTAAAATACCTCCTTAACCTGATTGACAAATGCTATCCTGAAAGGGATTACTACGAGGTTTTCCTTTTCGTTTACACCCCCTATCCGGGGAATGACCTTTTCGAACTTGCAAAAAGGGATGGCTTTACTCCCCCAAATACTTTGGAGGGCTGGGCCAGCTTTGACACAAGCTTCAATAACCTTCCCTGGATGCCTGAGGAATTTTATGGAATTGTCTCACATTTAATGGATTTTGTTTTTCCCTATGCTGCAATTGATTGGAAAACCAAGCACACTGAAAAATTCCAGTTGATTCAAACAATTTTCCACAAAACCGCAAGATGGAGACTAAAAACCAGATTCTTCGGCATCCCTATCGAAAACATAATCCTCCAGCAATGGAGGAAGATGAAATCGAAGAAACAAAGCGAAATTTCTAATATGTAAAAAAAAGGAATTTGCCCCGACCGGGATTCGAACCCGGGTTTCAGCCTTGAGAAGGCTGTGTCCTTGACCGGGCTAGACTATCGGGGCAGCCAATTGGGCAAGAATCCGAGATTAATTTAAATAAGAATAACTACTTAAATCTTATCAATTAATGATGAACAGGCTGAGTGCCGAGTGTTCCCTTAAGGGGGGATGCAATGACGAAGATTATGAGTTCTGAGAGTTAATTCTTAAGCCTGGAATTAACTCAAAGGGAATGCCTGGAGTTCCTCGAATTTCCAGAGGATTTCTGTTCCCTCATCCATCTCATAGCCATCAATTGCCTTATCTGCATAATTCCCGTTCACATAAAGTGCCCAGTAATAGGAGTCATCACTTTCAACCCCCCCAATTCCCTGAACAAAGGCGCCATAAGCAGAATCCTGGTACTGCACTTCAGTAACCTTCTTCATCGCATCAAGGCCACTACTCCCCTGTGCAACTTCAATAGTCTCATTAACCAAATCCTGCCCTAAATAATCCACGCGAATGAAAACATTAACAATTTCTGCACTACTGTTTTCCTGACTTGTACATCCTATAGTTAGTGTCACCATCACCAGCAACACGCCTAACGCTAACAATTTTGAGTTCATCTTCATTCCTCCTTAGTTTCATCAATGGATACATCAATCTTGCAAATACAATATTTGAACCGATGTGAATCGCAGTAAATGGAAGTGATGTGAGAAAGTAAATTGGGATTGAAAGCAGCCCAACAAATAACCCAATCCCCATTAATGGCCCACTCAGGTTCATTATAAATTCAAACATAACAGTTCCAACAATTGTAAGCAAAATCAAATCAAGCTGTTTTGGTTTCCTCACCTTACCAAAGGCTCCGCCCATTGCCCCTGCCAGTGCCCCACCAATCGCCTGGAAAATTGTCCAAGGCCCCTGCAAGCCCCAGACGAAAAAGTTTGAAATTATGTAGGCGCTCCCGCCCAAAGTAAAGCCCTCCCTCATTCCAAAAATCAGGCCTGCAAGAATCGCAAATGGAATAATAGGTTCAACAGAGGGAACGGCCTGCAAGGCAACCCTTCCTACAACTGCCCCTCCCAAAAGGGCCAGAAACATGGTCAATTTCTTTGATTCGTCCTTTAATTTCATCTTTTTCCAGAAACCAGCCAATTCCCCCAATTTTTCCTGTGTTTTGGACTTTTGTAATTGTACAGTTTTTGCCATCTAATCAAGAGATTATTGCCGTTTTAAGTTTTTAAATATATTGGGACAAAATGCGAAGAAAAATGCTTCAAAACAAAAAATTAACCTATTTTAGTGAAATAGTTAATATTATATATTCTCCAAACAGCAATTAATATAGCATGCTTTTAGATGTCCTTACGCATCTGGTTAGCCTTGACATTGTCTGGATTATTGACTTAATCTTAGGTAATATACTCTGGCTTTTCTTGTTTTATACAGCAGTGCATATAGCCACAGACGGAAAAAAGGTCGTCCTTGGCACAATAATCCTTTTTATACTGGCCTGGGCATTGATGGACTTTGAGCTTGCGGCAAGTGCAATTCTTTTTGCGGGAGGATTCCTTGGAATCTATTATATAACAAAAATAGCCTTTCTGGGATTTTTTGAAAAAATGCCGGGGATAGGTAAAAACGTAATCTTAATGAGTGAGATTCATTTCCTGGCAACATTTATTTTATTCAATATAGTGGTGGCGGCATAAGATGAGCATATTGAAATCATTTTCAAAGGCGCTGTGGTTCACGGCAATTGTATATGCCGGGCTATTGTTCTTTGCGGTCATTGGATTTCCGGTTTTCAGTGATTTCCTTTTTTCAAGTGTGGGGGTTATCATAACCTTTTCAGTGGTAATGCTGGAGACAGTGTGGCTGACTTATGGCTTCACAGGAACATTATAGGTGAAAAAATGGCGCTATGGGGAATACTAAAACTTTTCTGGGATGGGGGACTCCCATTCATGATAGAATTCTTTATCGCCAATCTGATGTGGGTATTCATATTTGCGGCCCTTGCATATTATATTGTTAGAAAGGATTTGCTGATTTTGGGCGTACCAATAATGGCAGTCTATCTTTGGGCCTCGGTCCAGTGGGCAGATGCTTTGGGTTTTGTCCTTTTGGTTGGCGGGTTTCTCTCAGTCAGTTACATTCTCCGCCTTGCAATAATTGGATTTGCAGAATCAGTTCCTTCACTTAAGAGCAGAATTCCCTTGGTGCTGTTCCTTTCATTCATATTCATTTTATTTTTCTACAACATTTTCATGAGGTAACAAAATGAGAACATTTGGCTTTGTACTGAACGTGGCGTCATTGACGATTTTTTTCGAATTTGCCTACATAGTTCTGAATGCGGTTGGCGTTTCAATCCCTGAAATAATGTTCACGCCCTTTGGTGTCCTGACCACATTAGCCTTTGTGGTTTCAATGCTGGCAATCCTCGAATTCCAGAAATAGTGAAACGATTCTTATTTCTCTTTGGCAATCTCAACAATACTCAGATCTAGAATTAGAATTTCAATCCTCTCATTTGGAAGTGCCGATTCTGTAACTGTTGCACCCGATACTCTATCTTCCGCAGTTATTGAGGCAGATTCCATCAATCTATCCTGATTCATTTTGGTAACATCAATAATTATGTAATATCCTGAATAACAGGCACTTGGATTATTAGGGCCACAATCAGGATCCACAAATTCTATAAACGATTCCTCTAGATCCATGGTTTCAGAAATTAAATCAATTAACTCTTTTGAACGTATATTGTGCTCAAGTTTAACCGCCCCTTCTGGTTTATTTGACATTAATGCCGATAAATGGAGCGCAAACCTGGTTGCAAATTGATTTGCCCCTTGAGAACCATAATTCGATTCAAAATATCCATCAATTTCTTCATCCCAATTTTTGTCGGAATCAGTAATATATTCATTGTCAACAGTCCATCTGTAGACATCTAAAAGCATGCTTGATTTTATTTTATCAAGAGCCTCTTTTCGATCTTCCCAGATTATTTGTCCAAGATGGAACTCATCTGTTGCAATCATAACTTCAAGACTCACCTCACATTCTTCAAGCGTTGGCGGCCCAGGAATAAATTCCGCACACAGTTCCTCAGTGCATTCAGGTTCCGGATTTTCCAGTCCCGGATTTTGAGTATCAGTACATCCAGCTATCAGAAATAAAATAATTAATGCGCCTGCTAAAATTGCCCTTTTCATAAGCCACAAATAAGTCTAAACTAGTATTTAATTATTGCTAGCGTAGTGAGCAAGGGCCATGCAAAGCATGGGCCATCGTGTTAACGGAGATAGCCGTTATGCCGGTGGGGGGATTTGAACCCCCTACCTTTCGATTATGAGTCGAACGCTCTACCAGGCTGAGCTACACCGGCCTAATTCGATAAAGAATTGCCCTAAAAAACGTTTAAATATCTTCTCTAAACAAAGGCTATTGCTCGAATTCAGTCCTGCTCTTTACTTCAATCCCCTTGTTATGCAGGATTATCTTATCAGCATAACCCAAAAACAAGCCTGTTTCCAAAACCCCCGGAATCTCCTTTGCCTGATATTCCAGATCCTCAGGAGAGTAAATTTCATCAACATCTACATCAACCAGATAATGGTTTGTTTCGGTTTTGTATGGCCTGTTCTTCAATTCCCTCAGCCTTGCATTTCCAAAAAGATTGAGCTGGTTTAGAGTTCTCTTGTAACCGAAAGTCGCAATCTCGAAAGGAACCGTTCCCTTTAATTTTTTCACATAATTCTCGTGCTTTGAGACAACAATAAGTGTTGCGGCACTTTGCGCAATCATCTTATCGCGAACAAGGGATGAGGAGTTTCTCTTTATGAAATTGTAATTCTCATCAACGGCATCAACAAATTCAATCGCAACATCAATCTCCACATCATTGAGCGAGGCAATTCTAAGTTTCAGCTGGGAGGCAATGGCGGCAGTTTCCAGCGAGGTGGGTACAATGGAAATCTTAACTCCCTTCTCAGCCTCAGCAAATGCAAGTTTGTTCAAAAATGCCTTCCCTAAAAGGCTCGTCCCAACAGCAACAACAAAATCCCGCTTAATATACTTCGCCACAAAATCCTCAATATGAGAGTCCTCAATGCCCATAAAAATCAGTTAATATAAGGGCATTGGGGTATTTAAGAATTGCTGAAAAGCCGAGAGGCAAAAAATTCACTTATTAGCAAACTACCTTAGTATTTGGCAATTGTTCTTTTAGGTGCCCGCAATCAGATTCTGAAATGTTGTTATTTGATAGATACAGGTATTCTAAATTATTCAAATTTGCCAAAGGGGAAATATCCTGAATTTTATTGTCTGATAAATCTAACTGCCTTAACCCAGTATATTGTGATAAAGCGCTAATATCTGAAAGATCTGAATTAGTTATATAAATAATTTTAAGATTGGGCAGATTTGGAAGGCCGGAAATCGATGAAGTCTGCAACTCCAATTTAGTTAAACAAGTTAATTTTGAAAACTCCTGCAAAGCAGCGGTATCTTGATTTTTTAATGCTTCAACTAATGCGGCCCTGCTTTTACTATCCAAAATATTATCATTAGACCTGTCCTTGTAAGTGGCATAATTTTCAGTGGAACATTCATCTATTGGCGGATAGCGATTACGCCCATTACCCTCATCATCAGGGCAACCGCTAAATAGAACCAGAATAATCAAAAGGCAAATTAAAATCTCCCGCTTCATTTGCAACAAATAAGCCCAAACTAGTATTTATTGCTTGTCTGAAAAGCCTCTGGCGAGAATTGAACTCGCGACCCCGTCATTACCAATGACGTGCTCTACCACTGAGCCACAGAGGCATTAATACTATGCTATCCCGGCATTCCGCCAATTAAATGATTCCTATGTTAGTTTTTTAAGGCATACGCAGCCCTGTGATGGAAAGCATTAATAAGATATTAAAGGGCTAATTATTAAATGGAAATAACCTATAGAGTGCCTTTGCTGATACTTTCAGTATTTATTGGCCTTTACCTAATCAGCCAGCTTATTACAATCAACCTATTCCTCGTTCTCCTAAATATTGTGCTTATTTTTGTAATCAGCGTTTATTTAATCACTTATCTTGAGATGAGGCAAAAGACGGAAAAATTGAATTTAAATTACCCCTCAATCTCCATCGTAATCCCCAATTATAATTCATCCAGCACCCTTAAGGGCTGCATTAAGGCAGTTAAGGCAATGCATTACCCCAAACCATTTGAAATTCTGGTTATTGATGATGGAAGTACGGACGGTTCCCAGAAAATCCTGAAAGGCATTAAGGGAATAAAAGTCCTTGCCAAGAAAAAGAACGAAGGAAAAGCCAGGGCTTTAAATGAGGGGATCAGGATGGTTAAGGGAGAATTGGTTGCCTGCATTGATGCAGACACATTCCCTGAAAAGGATGTTCTGGAAAAAATGGCGGCAATGTTTGCTGATGAGAAGACAGGGGCAGTTACAGGATTTATAAAAGTTCATAATCCTAAATCCATTCTGCAGAAAATTCAGGCCGTTGAATATACCGTTGCATTTGGGCTGCTTCAAAAAGTGCTTTCCTATCTCAACGGAGTTTTTGTGACCCCTGGGCCTATGAGCATTTACAGGAGAAAATTACTGATTGATTTAGGGGGTTATGATGAAACCAACCTAACTGAAGATATGGAAATCGCATTCAGGCTTCAGAATCACGGTTACAGGATTAAGAACTGCCCTGAGGCAACAATTCCGACAGAAGTTCCCGAGACCTTAGGCCAGTTAATAAGGCAAAGGACAAGGTGGTATAGGGGCAAGTTTGTAAACAGCTTCAAATACAAGGACATGATTTTCAACCCCGGTCATGGGCAGTTTGGAATGTTTTGTCTCCCATTCTCACTCATTGTTGAGGGAATTGCAATGCTCCTTATCCTCACTCTAATTCTGGTCAATCTTGAGTCGGCAATCAATTACATAAATTATCTTATGGTATGGCTGGCATATGACACCAATGTCTGGAATTTAGTACAGGTAACAATGGTTACAAGCTCTGCCCTGCTTTTCCAGCTCCTGACAACAGGACTTTTCCTCATAACTATAATAATCTCCCATTTATTCATTAAGGAAAAGCTCACCATTCCAAAACTTTTCTACACCTTGATTTTCATTACCATTTATAGCCTCTTTGTAGCAGCAATTTATTTCTTAAGTTTTTTGAAAGAAGTTAACAAAAGTGAGTACACTTGGTAATGCGCAAATACATCAAGGCCCTTATTCTGACCCTCTTTATAGTAATCCTCGGAATCTTTCTCATAATGCAGTTAGATAATATGAGGCTCAACTCCCTGAATGAGAAGGTTGATGAAATAATCCTCGATATGGATTCAACAAGGCTTTTTCTCCTCTACAACCAAATTGAGGGAGATGAGAACAATTATTGTGACATACTAGACGAGAGAATTGAAACACAGAGTGCAAAGACCTATGGGCTTGTAAGGGAACTTGAAGCAGGTGAAAAGGCAAGTTTTCTTGCATCCTATGAGCTTCTTAAAAGGAAATATTTCTATGCAAACCTTGAATTATATCTTTACATGCAGGATTTTGAAAAGCAATGCGAGGAAAAGAAGGTTAATGCAATTCTTTTCTTCTATAAAGACCAGACACTTTGCAACCAATGTCTCCTACAAGGAACAATTCTCGATAAGGTGAGGGAGAAGTGCCCCAACACCAGCATTTTTGCATTTCCAGGAGATCTGGAAATTGATTTAATAGATCTGATAATGGATAAACATAGTGTAACAAACATCCCTTCGATTGTTGTTAATGGGAAAACAAGGGGCTTCTCAACAGAGGAAGAAATTGAGAAAGAAATAGGCTGCGTTATCTAATCCTGTTTAATCTGGTATCGGTAAATAATCACGCCATCAAATTCTTCAATCTTATTAAACTCCTGCCTTGCATCAAGCCAGTCAGTAGTGGGATTCAAAAAATCCCTGTAAACAATAATTATCCCTGATTTTTCCATGTTTGCGGGAAATTCTTTGTAAAAATCCCCATCGGCCGGTTCAAGCCTAACAGTTCTGTAACTAATATAATATGCAAATACCGGCCAATTATGGTTTGCGTAAATTATCGTGTCTGCCGGCAAATCCAATTCTTTAATGAATTGGGAAACTTTAAATTCTTCAGTGGTTATATCCGGATTGACAAAAGGCTCATTAAGTGTGGAAAAGGAATCCGCAAACGAGAAAAACAATAAAAGGAAAAAGACCAAACCGAGAGAAAGATTTAGCAGGAGATTTTTATTTTTTAAGGCATTGTATGTTAGCACAAATCCATAGCTCGAAAGCAGGATTACTGGCAGGCTTGTCATTGAAATAAGGTAACGGATTTCCTTGTGCATGGAAAATGACATAAAAAGCAAGGCAAGAACTAGCCAGGAAAGCAGGGAAAAACTAATCCATCTGATTTCTGATTTGTGGAATTGGAAAAACAGGAAAAACAGGGCTATCGCCAGGCCGATTAGCAACACTAATGGATATGCTATTGGGAGTCCGGAAATATAGAAAAATAAGGGCTCATTCATATCTGAAATTGCGGAAAATGCAGAAAGAATTGGGGTGAGGAAAAAACCAAGACTAATTTGGGACCAAATAAAATACGGAAGCAGAACGGCAAGAAATCCAAAATACAGTGGTTTCCAATCAGTTATTCCGAATTTGGATTCATTTAATGAAAATAGATTTTTCTTTTTAGAAATCCAGTAAATCAGGAATAAGAGAATTAACAACGGCAAAGTTGAAAATCTCATAAGAATTGCCAAACCAAATAATGCTCCGGAAAGCAATCCAATTAGATTTTTATTTTTCTCAGAATAACTGAAAAAATAATAAATTGCCATAGTCAACAAAGTAAGCGAGGGAACATCAGTCATTAGTGTTCTTGAATTCCTGGCAATGAATGGTGCCAGGCCTAAAAACAGGGCTGCAATAAGCCCCACTTTTTCATCATATAATTTCTTCCCCAACAGATAAATGTAGAATACTCCCAAAACCCCGAGGGCTGCAACAATAAAGCTTGCCATAAACGGATGGTGCCAAATCAGAAAACCCAGCCCAAACAGGATTGGAAGCAGCGGCGGCCGCAGATTAAATTCATCAAAATTATTTGTTCTTAGCCCGGTTATTATTTCGGCATGTTGCAAATAGACAGTTTCATCCCACCAATGAACCTCTTGCAGGGGATAAATCCTGGCCACAAATGACAAAAATAGTATAATCGAAAAAATAAGCAAGCAAATCTTACTTCTATTGTCCATAGTAATAAAGAACAAAGTAAGGAATTTAAATCGCCCTTATCCGATCTTTATTGATTTCAATTTCCCCAATTCATCAAACGTAAACTCAGTTTCCTTACCGCTCTTCATATCCTTCAGATTGAACTTTCCTGACTCAAACTCCTTATCCCCCAAAACAACAACAAAAGGAATTCCCTGCTTGTTTGCATAATCCAGGTTTTTGCTTATGCTTCTCCCCATTAAATCCATTGAGGTGCTTACACCCTCACCCCTAATTTTCTGCACCAGTTCCAGACTCTTCGCGATATTCTCCTTGCCCACCGGGACAACAAAAATTTTCGGCGATGGGACAGGCTTAATTTTATCCTCAAGAACATCCAGCAATCTGTCAATTCCGTAAGAAATTCCCATCGCAGGAGTTGGCTTTCCACCATACATTTCAACAAGCTTGCCATACCTGCCCCCTCCACCACAGCTCCACTTCCCGCCTGCAATAACCTCGAAAACAGTTCCTGTGTAATACTCCAACCCGCGGGCAAGGCACAAATCCACTTTCACATACCTGCTCAAATCCGCCTTTTCCAGCAAACCCAAAACTTCATTTAACTCACTTAAACCCTCAGAATCTTTCCCCACCAATTTTTCAGCCTCTTTCAAATCATTCTTAGAAATAACATCTAAAATCCCGGAATCAATTTCCTTCTTCCCCAATTCTTCCTTAACCCCCTTCACACCAATCTTATCCAGCTTGTCCAGGCACCTCAAACATTCCACAATCTTCCCCTTATCCACTCCGCACTTTCCTGCAACTTCCTCAAGCAGTTTTTTATTATTAATTTTTATGTAGAAGTCAGCACCCAATCTCTTAAACACTTCAATCGTAAGCGCAAGAATTTCAAATTCCTCAAGCATAGACCCTGAACCAAAGATATCAACATCTGCCTGCGTGAATTCCCTATACCTCGAGGCCTGCGGCCTGTCATATCTCCATACCTCGGCAATCTGGTAACGCTTAAATGGCCTTGCAATATCCTGGTTTGTTGCGACAACCCGGGAAATAGGTACCGTCAAATCAAACCTAAGGCCTAACTCCCTCCCTGATTTATCCTTGAAATAGTAAATCTCGTCCTTAATTGCTTCTCCGCCAGAGCCCTTTGCGGAAAGCAAATTAAATTCCTCAACAGCAGGTGTCTGAATTGGAGAGAAACCATACAGCTCAAACACTTCCCTGCAGGTGTCTTCAATAAACTGCTTTTTCCTCATCCTTTCAGGGAGAAAATCCCTCATTCCACGCACATTTTGGTATGCCATTCAAATCACCTTTTCTAAAGGGCCACGGCCGGGATTCGAACCCGGGTCACAAGCTCCACAAGCTTGTATGCTAACCACTGCACTACCGTCGCCATTAACAGAATTAATTAGGCTCTGCAAATTATTTAATTCCTTGCGGTAAGTATCTTTAGAAGAATCAGTAAGAGTAAGGAGGACCGCATCCGTCGCATCCACCGCACATATGAAGATACTCACTTTTCATTTAAACCAATATATATTCTGTTTTCCAGGGTTTAAATAGCTTTCGTTTAACGGCTATCCCCCTTCAGGGACTTGCTAGCTCCGTTAACACGACTCCCCTTCGGGGATTGCTCCCTACGGTCGCCAAAATTCACCCCCTTAACCCCTCTCCACAACAATTATATATATCTGGCAACCTAATTATTTTAGGTGATAATTGATGGTGCCCAGACCTAAAAGAAGAAACCCGGCAGATAATAAGACGAGAAAATTTGGTTATGCAAGTGTTCTTAGAAAACCTAAATCAAAAAGCTGAGTTGTTTTTAATGAACCAATTAAAAAACGAAAAAACCCTCTCAAAAGAGGAAGTTTCGATAACTGCGCACAGGCACAAAAGCGTGCTAAAAACCACCCTCCCGAAACTGGAGGAGCTAAAAAAAGCAATTGTCAAAAAGCACGGGACTATAAAACCTGAATGGTGATTTAATGCGAAGGCTGTTTCAAAGATTACGCGAATCGCCAGTACCGAGCAAGCTTGGACTGAATAGAATAATCGATATCTTCGGATTTTTCAAGAGGAAAAAGAAACAGTAACCTTAACTGAACATTTCCCTTACTTTTTCCGCGATTTCTGTTTTTGCCAAAAGCAGCACCTTGTCCCCGACATTTATTTTAGTTTCAGGGTCAGGAATCTCAAGCCGGTCCTCATCATAAAGCGCAATTATCGCAGAGCCTGAAGGATGCTCAATATTCTTCACTTTTTTCCCCGCAATCCTGCTCCCTTTCTGCACCTCAATTTCCATAATTTCAGCCTGCCCGCGGGAAATAAACGCCAAATCCAAAACCTCTGGCTTTGTAATTAATTCGGCAATATAACCTGCGGCAGCCGCCTCAGGATGAATAACAATATCAATACCCAATTTCTTCAGTACCTTCTCATCATACTGTACTTTCGAAATCCTTGCAGCAACACTGGTGGCACCCAAATCCTTCGCAAGGAGGGAAACTATCATATTGGTTTCATCCTGGCCTGTCAAGGCAATTAATGCATCAGATTCCTTGACATTCGCGTTCTCCAGCACCTGCTGCTCAGTGCCATCCCCTCTTGTCGCAACCAAATCCAATTCATTGCCTATCTTCTCGCACCTTTCCTTGAGTTTGTCAATAACCACAACGTCATGTTCCTCTTCCAAAAGTAGCTGGGCCAAATAATAGCCCAAATCCCCCCCGCCAACAATTATGAAATACATTTTTGCATCACTATTCCCATTTAAAAACTAAATCCTTTTAAACCGAAATTATCTCCTTCCCATGGAAAGCATAAAGCCCATCGCAGCCATAATCGGAATTATCTCCAATCTTCCTATCCACATATTCAGGATAAGCATTATTTTTGCAACTAAAGGCATTGCAGGGCTTGTAATTCCTGTCCCTATCCCCACATTGCTCTGCGCAGAAACAACCTCGAAAAGTGAGGATCCCAATGGGAAA
>JAFCCJ010000080.1 GCA_017610305.1 Candidatus Iainarchaeum sp. | reverse complement strand
CACGTTTATCTTTTTAATATCCTCTGCAGTGAGCGATTCAACCACCGCTGGAACCCCCGAGTGATCGATTCCTCTTTTACCGCGAACAGTTATCTTCTCAAGTTTTATAGGCTCCTTCTCTTCCACTTTTACATCTTCAGTCAAACCGAGACCGGGAATCAAAAGCATGAGAATTCCTGCCAAGATTATAATCAACTTCAAACTTTTCATTTAAAATCCCCCTTTTCTGTATTTCCTATTTTAGAGCCCACCGAACCTTTCTCGCTGGGTTTTACGGAAGGAAGCGTAACGCATTAATCGTGGGGAACTCCCTTCCTTATTTTAGTCTAATCATTACCTTAGGTTTTTACTTCACTTCAAAGGTCAATGTTGCTTCGTACAGATACTCATCACATTCCTCAGGATCGGGATAGGGTTCAGTATAACTCGCCTTTATCAGCCAGATACCCGATTTGAGCATTTTTATCCTTCCCACGCCTTCTTTATTTGTTTTAGCGGTATAAGCCCATGCGCCTTCAGTGGAAAATCCGACATATGTAGCATAAAGCTCGATCCTGAGGGGTTCACTGTTATAGAGCACCTTTACCGGTAGATAATCCCCCTCTTTCAGACGAGCAGGATCCTCTATTGGGACAATTTCAAGTGTGTGACCGACCGGTCTGGAAAAGATCTTACCTCCTCCTTTTCCAACGTTAACTATGGCTTTGGCATTCTGAATTCTTTTTTTGCAATGAATAACATTCTGAAGTCCCTTTTTTGACTTATTCTTGCCCCCTTTGGTTGTCTTTGAACGAAATCCCTTTTTCTCGGCCAAGGCCAGATATGTTCCCTCTTTTTTTAACGGTCCTTCCGCCTTAAACTCGATTTCATTGATCGGTTTTATCTCTAATTTCTTTCCATTTGGGTCGAACATGTATATTTTATCAAGACCCTGTTGCTTGTAGAGAACATTTCCCACCGGACTGGCAAATGCGTGCCCCCACCCAATGGTCAACTTCACTGGTCTCTCTGTTGATGGAGTATAGTCTCCCACATTAACCCACATAAAATGGGCGCTGGCAGGTATGGAAAACATCCCCATTAAAGCCAAACTCAAACCCAATACTCCCAATGTTTTTTCAAAAATTTTCATTTTCAGCCTCCTTTGATAGTAATTGAAACCTTTCGATGTTGAAGATGAGCCTCGGGGTTGGCGGCCAGCAAACGGAGTCACTGCCTGAAGAATGTATCCATCAGGGCAGAAAAGGACAGGGGAGTCACAGCCAGGACACTTTTTAATCGCATCCTCCTCTTGCGGTCCTCCCTCAAAGATAACCGTAATTTCAGTTTTACAGTTTGGACAATGCCTTGTTACTTCTTTGCTCATTCTGTTCTCCTTACATCTCATTTTAATTTCCTTTAAAAACCATGTCCCTTCACATGCGATTGTTGGTTGCTTATTGATACACTATATCTGAATTGTTACTGATCATATTCGACTGGCAGACTGTACACATTGGGAAACCGTTGTTTTCGTGAACCAGAGACTCTGTTAAAAAATTGTTACACATAAAACACTTGCGAGCACTCTCAACTGCAAATACTTCCTCGTTATCCAGATCAACAAGTTTGGCTACCCTGTCATCTAAAAGTTTCTGATAGGAGGCCGCATCATTAAGTGTGGCGCAGCCCTCGACAACTTTTCTTTCAAATTCGTTGAATCGATCCTCGTCGTTGAAGCGAATTTCTTTTAAAGAAAGCTTCATCCCGTATCCACCTGTGCCTGTTACAAACAGATAAATATGCCGGTTGTTGTCAATTACCCTGAGTCTCCTATTGCCTATGGTACAGCCCAATACGAACTGTATGGCGTCTAACGCAGGGCTATTGTTGTTTTCCGCAATAACTATGAGATCCCTTAAGGTATTTAGTTCCGGCAGAAGTTCGAGAGCCATGTGACATGCCTTGCAACCAAGAATCAATTCAGGGCAAAGATCTCCGTGAAAATCAGCCACCCCTTCCATGCGCATATGGGCCGATGATTTCCAGAGCGGCAAAACTATTGCTTCTCCACTTTTTAATACCCGAAAATCGAGGGTCCATCGAACAGGAGACCGGGTATGAAGAGGATCGGAATCAGAAAGATGGAGGTAGAGATGGTAAGTGTTTCCATCTACAGTCTTTACCAGATACGTAAGATCATTAGGGGACAGATCTCCCTTGAACGTCCCGAGCAGATTGATTACCTTGTTGTATCGACCGTTGCTCGAAAACCCGAGAGGCCGCTGCCTCCTGTTATCGTAATCCACGTGCACAGTTTGGTTAATCAATTCTGCCTGTCCGTTGCCAATCGCTCGTAATTCATGTTCCATTTCAAGCATCCTTTCCCCCTTAAAACAAAAAAGCCACAAAGGTGTAATTCCTTTTCCAGGAAATAAACCTTCGTGGCTTAATTTTATACTAATTGTACCTAAAGCAAATTTTTGAGAACTTTAAATATAAAAAAGCAAAAAATGATCCGATAGCTTTTTCATGGTTCGGCCTTCTTGGCTTTTTTGATATACTTTTTTTAATAACTTTTTTAAACAGAGCAATTTCTTATTGCCGATTAAAACTCTTTTAGAAAATTAATAAATTTTTGTCAAGAAAAAACTCAGACTCAATTTTAGTATCCCAGAAAAGAACCAATTTGAAAAACAGCCACAGCCAGGCAAAAAGCCAATGTTGTATTGAATACCATGGAAAAAGCCCCCCACTTCCATGAACCTGCTTCACGTGCAATGCAAACTACAGCAACAAAACATGGGGCATAAAAAATTGTAAAAATGATCAGGCTGAAAGCCACCAAAGAATTCCATCCCGGATCTTTGGCCAGTGTTTTGGAAAGCGATCCGCTTTCTTCAAGATCAATTTCTCCAAGGGAATATGCCGTGCCAAGGGTTGACACAACCACTTCTTTAGCTGCAAAGCCTCCAACAAGAGCAATATTTGTCCGCCAATCAAAACCCGCCAGTTTTGTTATGCCCTCAAGTGCTATGCCAAAACGACCGGCGATTGAATTTTTTAAAGCTGCTTCAGCTTCCTGT
>JAFCCJ010000002.1 GCA_017610305.1 Candidatus Iainarchaeum sp. | reverse complement strand
CATGACTGAGCGAATGGAAGCAAGGGACAGGGCAATCACCGAGCATATAAAGAAAATAAATGCAAAGATGGCGGAACTCACCGCCTTTGAAAAGAAGTTTGCGGAAGAAATGGGCATAATGATTGAAAAGGCCCCCGCCGCAAAACTGGAAAAGAAGGGCGAAGAAAAGAAAGTGAAAAAGAAAAAGCAATCTACTCAAAAAAAGAGTTAATGGGCCTGGGCGGAATCGAACCGCCGATCCCCACGAATCTGCGTCAATAAAAATTACTTCTTATAGACTTGTCAACGTGATGTCATAACCACTAGACCACAGGCCCACTAACAAATAAAACTTGCGTTTAAAAAGGTTTAAAAAGGATTTACGCTAGGCTTCCACGAACCCCTGTTACTATTTAATCCTTTCCAACTGCTTGCAGCTTTGGCAGATTTCCCCTGAAGCAGGGGAATTGCACCATTTACAGCTATTTGGCTTTTCCCCGCCCTTAAAGGATTTCAATTTAGGCTTTATTTCCCTGAAAGAGGCGAGAATTTTGTATTTCGTCCCAGGCATCTCCCTTTCCATATTATCAACCATTTCCCTGAAATGGGTCCTTTTTGCCTGCCAGCTGAAAGGGCAGCACTCCTCTGAAAAATGCTCAATCCCGTTAAAAGAAGCATATGCAAGAACTTCGGTTTCTGGAGTTTCGTAAAGAGGCTTAATCCTTGGTACAAATTTCTTGAATCCCTTAATTCCAGCAATCGGCCCCAGCCTCGACATCCTCACCCAATCATTATCAAAAAAATTCATCAAAATGCTCTGCACCTCATCATCCAGATTATGCCCTGTGGCAATCTTTTTCGCCTTTAATTCCAGCGCGGTTTTGTTCAGCAGCATCCTCCGGAAAACCCCGCAATAGGAACAGCTTTTTCCCAATTTTTTATCCTTTGAAATCTTTTTCATAACCTCTGTCATGGAAAAGCCAATCTCCTCCTTCATGGAAACAACTGTGTATTCCACACCCAATTCCTCACAGCCCTGTTTCGCAAACTTAAGCGCCTTGTCCCTGTAACCCTTAATTCCCTCATCAATCATAATTGCGTGGATTGGATGAATTTTCCCGAAAATTTTATGGAGAATATGCAGCGTCACAAGGGAATCCTTGCCCCCACTAACCCCAATCGCAATCCTTTCCCTACCTTTCACAAGTTTATTCATGCGGATGGTTTTCCTCACCCTTCTCTCAAAAAACTCAAGAAAGTGCCCCCTGCAGAATTTGTGCGGGCCATAGGGAATTGAAATTTTAGATTCCTCCGGGCATTTGTCGCATTTTGCCATATTTTATACTCCCGACAATAGAATTAAATTCTCCTTCGCCCTTATTCTGAGCAATGAAAATAATAATTTTCCCCGTAATTTTCTTAATTTTACTATCCATCTCCGTTTGTGCAATTCCTCAAATCGATTCCGTGGATCCCACATTTTCATATGGGGATAGTGTTTCAATCTCAGGAACTGGGTTTGGTGTTAAGAATGGCCCAAGGGGGGCGCACCCATTGTTTTTCGATGATTTTGAAATAGATAATTTTACTGGAGAGGTGCCTGTACATGGGTCATTAATCACCCCTTCCAGGCATGCCCTGACTAGCGATGTTCCCACAGCCTATTCATTAACCTATCCGGATATGTGGGCACATGCCTTCCAAGCAGATAATTTAACCTATACTACTGACCCCTTAATCAACCTTCCTGGAAGCACAACCTGCTCTGAGAATAACATGGATGATTACTATACAAATTTCCAAAGAGAGGCTTACCTAAAATGGGGAACCACTGACATTATCTTGGAGGATTTGTTTATCACTTTCTGGGTGAGATTTGACCTAGGAACAGATTACGAAAGGCACCAGATAAAATTATGGAGGCTTGAAAGCTATGATGTTGAGGCCATGAAATTTGCCCAGTATAACTGGGGTCAGACTCCTGATAGTGTTGGTTCGTACTATCAGCATAACACTGGCAGTCGTACAGAAACTTATTCTTTTGGAAGCTATCCCCAAGAAGAATGGGTCCAGGTAAGGCTTCAGGCACATCAATCAGGCAATGGTGTTGGTGATGGTTCTATTGAGGCATGGCACAGCCGTGCTTTGGGCAGTGATGTGCCAATGGTTAAGATAATAGATTTACATAATATTGTTACAAGGGCAACACAGCATTACTGGGACAGGGTTTATATTGGAGAGGCTTGCACCAACCTCGACCATACTGCAGTAACCTGCGAGGCCATACAGCATTTTGATAATTTTTACCTCGACAACTCCTGGGCAAGGATTGGGATATGTGATAAAGGTACTTATGAAAGTAGCGCCAAGTGTGGAATTCAAGTGCCGGAAACATGGTCTGATGGAAGAATAACATTTACTGCGAAGCAGAGCCCATTTTTTGAGGGAGATGCCGCCTACCTTTACGTAGTTGATGCTGACGGGGTTATGAACGAAATAGGATATGAGATTTCATTTGGTGCCGCACCTCCCTGTACTGAGGGAGCCCCCCGCCCTTGCGCAACAGGGGAACTCGGAATCTGCGCAACAGGGGAGCAAACCTGCTCAGGGGGAGTTTGGGGGGAATGCACACAAACAGTTTTCCCTGAAGAAGAAATCTGCGACAGCACATTGGATGATGACTGTGATGGATTGACCGATTGCGCCGATACTGAAGATTGCGAGTCTGACCCTGCCTGCATTGTGCCAACTTGCGATGATGGCACAGAATATGGCCAATGCTCCCCCACCCAGCCCGTTTTCTGCTCTGAAGGAACATTAATTGATGACTGTGCAACCTGTGATTGCCTTGGTGCAGCTGATACTTGTGAGGCTGACGGAAGCTGCACGGCATGCGTCCCGGAACAGGAAATCTGCGATAATGGAATAGATGACGATTGTGATGGCTCGGCCGATTGCGATGATGATGAATGCGCTCTGGAGCCAGTTTGTTTAGTTTCCTGCAACGCCCTAAACATAACAATAGGTTCTGATGACGAATATGATTTATACTTAAACGGAACCTTGATTGGGGAAGACCACAGCTACCGCGCCTGGGCTGATGCGGAAACTTATTCGGCAGAACTGCAAAGCGGGGAAAATGTACTTGCAGTGATGGGGGACAATTCTGAGGGAGGGGCGAAAGGAATAATTATGGATGCGGATTACTGCGGAAACAAAATATTATCTGACAACAGCTGGAAAACATCTGCAACACTTGAAACAGGATGGGAAACAACTGCATTTGATGATTCCGCCTGGGAGGACGCAATTGATTATGGTGCCTATGGCGTATCTCCATGGAATATCGGAATCACTGGTTTCCCTGTCGACAGCACAGCACTCTGGATCTGGGCAAGTGAAGGGGAAATAGCCTATGCGAGGAAGATCTTTTCGGTTAGCATTCCGGTGGTTGTCGATTTCCAGGCCTGCACCATTTCCTTTGGAACAATAAATGTCTGTGCTGCGGAAAAATTACAGTACCAGTATGATTCAGACACTTCCCTCACGAATGTCATAGCTGCCCTCTCACCATCAGTTTCCTATTCAATCCTCATCGAAAACCTCACACAAGACACAAATTCCATAATCGCCCAATCCACCACAAATGAAGGAATCCTGGAATTCACCCCTTAAGTTCCTGGCAGGGAAATTGAAAGCTTTAAATTACTTACCTTTCAAAGATTATTAATACAAATTCTCTCTTTTTGAGTGATTTTATGGGTCTATCTAAGGCAGTAACTGAAACATTCCAGAAGGAATACAAGGGCGATAAGAGTCCTGACTATGCATACAAAAGCATTTACCGGGACAGGCTTATTGAATTCAGGAAAGAGCCATTGGCTATTGTTAAGGTGGAAAAGCCCACAAATATTGCCCGTGCAAGGAAATTAGGTTACAAGGCAAAGCAAGGCATTGTTGTTGCAAGAGTGAGGATTAGAAAAGGGTCTGGTTTGCACAGAAGGCCTACAAGGGGAAGAAGGCCTAAGAGAATGGGTGTGAATAAGCTTACGCGAAGAACCAGCATTAAGGCAATTGCTGAAAGAAGGGCAGGCAAAAAATTCCCAAATTGTGAGGTTCTGAATTCCTATTTTGTTGGCGAGGACGGCCAGAAGAAATATTATGAGGTTATTTTGGTTGATACTTCGTCCCCATCAATAATCTCTGACAGAGATTTGGGCTGGATGACTGACAGGAAGCATAAGGGAAGGGCAGAAAGGGGAAAAACTTCAGCAGGAAAGAAGGCCAGGGGCCAGCACAAGAAAGGTAGAGGCTCTGAAAAGTCAAGGCCAAGTGTCCGGGCAAAGGGAAGAAAGGCCAAGTAAATCAATTTTTAACTTCCATTAACCTATTTTTTACTGATTGAAATGCTTGATTTAGTCCAGTTTTCCGAGCTCGAGGAAATTGAGAAATACTCAAAACTTCTGGGAAATGATTCAGTTATTGTTGCCACCGATTCTGAAAAGGAACTGGGGGAACTGAACAAAAAAATCAGGAAAGCAAAATTTCCAATCCGAAGCTGTTTTATTTTGCGCAAGAGGGACATGAAGCAGCTCCGCAAAATGAAATCAAAATTAGACTTGGTTGCTGTTATGGGCGGAACCCCTGAAATGAATAAATTTGCCGCCTCGCACAAGGAAGTGGACCTTTTGATTAATGCGGTTGATTCCGCAAAACTTTCCTTCGATACTGCGGTTGCAAGAACCTTAACTGACAACAAGGTTTGTTTTGGATTTTTGTTTTCGGATTTTCTGAATGTGGGGGGAAGGAATGCCGCGCTTTTCTGGAAGAATTATTTTCTTGTTGTTAAAATGCTGAAGAAATTTAAGGTGAATTTTTGCCTTTTCAGCGGGGCAAAGGGGGAGGATGAAATCCGTTCTGTGGATGACCTTTCCGCGCTTGCGATTGTGCTGGGCTTTTCTGAAAAGGAGGCAAATGATGCGATTGCAAATGCTGAAAAGAATCTGTTCGAAAGAAAAAGCACCCCTGGCTTTAGGGTGGTAAAATGATCCCGTCACATGAGGAGGCGCTGGAAATTATGAAATCTTTCCTCCCGCAAAATATAATCGACCATTCAATGGCGGTAAATAAGGTGGCAAATTACCTCGCTGAAAAGCTCAAGGAAAAAGGCGAAAAAATTGATTTGGCTCTGGTGGATACTGCCACAATCCTGCATGATATTGATAAGGTAATAGAGCCCTCAGGAATGAAACATGGAAAAGAGAGTGAGAGGATTCTTCGCGAGAAGGGATTTCCCAAAGTGGCGGAAGTTGTCAGTAAGCATGGTTTGGGAAATATTCTGCAGGAAGGGGAACTGAACACTTGGGAGGACAAAATCGTTTGGTATGCCGATAAGCGTGTGAATCACGACCAGATTGTTTCCCTTGATGAGAGATTTGTTTATCTGCGTGAAACCTATGGCCATATCAGCAAGGAACTGGCGGAAATTATCGAAAATTCCTATTCTCCGGCCCAGAAACTGGAGAATGAGATTTTTAATAAGTTGGATGTAGATAAAGATTTAGGGGAATTGAAATGAAAAACGTGAAAAAGAGCATTAAGCCAATCCCCCCCACAATGAGGGGAAAAAAGAGGTATATTTCATTCGAACTCATTGGCGGGGAGAAATTAAGCGAGAATGAGATATCCAAAGCGGTTTGGGAGAATTTCCTGAAACTCTATGGTGAAGTGGGAGTAGCAAGGCAGAAAATCTGGATGATTGAATTCAAAAAAGGAAAAGGAATTATTCGATGTGCAAATGAAACCACTGAAGAGGTAAAAGCAGGGCTTCTTTTCCTGAAAAAAGTTAGCTCCATGTCAGTAAACCCTAAAATAACTCTGGTTTCCGGCTCTTTGAAGAAACTAAGGGCGAAATAAATTCCGTTAAAACAAGCTTTATATACCTTACGATAGCATATTTAGTATAAACGGAGAAAAACGAGTGGAATTTTATGTATCCTGTTTCTCAGAGCGCGAATTACGATAGGGTTGCAACCATGTTCAGCCCAGACGGGAGACTCTACCAGGTGGAGTATGCCGCAAAAATCGTTGGCCAGGGCACATTGGGTGTTGGCATAAGGTATGCTGACGGAGTTCTTTTTGGGGCGGATAAAAAGGTTCCAAGCAAATTACTTTTGCCTGAATCAATTGAAAAATTGTTCAAAATTGATGACCATGTTGCCGCAGTTTCCGCAGGGTTAGTTGGGGATGCAAGAAGGCTTATTGGAATTGCAAGAAACAAGGCACAGGAAAATATCATGTATTATGAGGAAGCAATACAAATTGAAACATTGGTCAAGGAAGTTTCAAATGTTAAGCAGGTGTTCACCCAATACGGAGGCATGAGGCCTTTTGGAATAAGTTTTATTATCGGGGGTGTTGATGACACAGGAGCAAGGCTGTTTGAGACCGAGCCAAGCGGGGCAATGGCAGAATATAACGCCACCGCAATCGGCAAGAACAGGGGCAAGGCAATGGAATTAATGGAAAAGCAATACAAGGAAGGAATGACCCTTGACTCCGCTGTTGCACTTGCGCTGAAGGCACTGAAGGCAGGCCTTGATGAAAAGGAAACCCTTGATTACAACCGAATGGAGTTTGCATTTATAGACGCTGGCAGAAAGTTCAAGAAAATTTCTGCTGAAAAATTGAAGTCTTATTTAGGGAAATGAAAAAATCGCCCCCGGGAGGGGTTTTTTAAATGGTAAAAATGGAAGATGCGGTCATAGCCCGCTTTGAAACTAAAGGCGAAAAATTTGAGATGCTGGTCGACCCAGATTTGGCCATGGATTTGAAAGAGGGAAGAGACGTGAATTTTAATGATTTATTGGTTATTGACACCGTTTTCAAGGACGCGAATAAAGGCGATGAGAAGTCTGAGGAAACGGTAAAGGAGGTTTTTGGAACTGAGGAAATCAATGCAATCGCAAAAAAAATTATTCTCGAAGGGGAGGTTCAGTTAACAACCGTGCAAAGAAGGGATATGCTGGAAAAGAAGAGGAAGGAACTTATTTCTTTCATTGCGAGGAATGCTGTGAATCCCCAGACAAAAACTCCGCACCCGCCACAGAGAATTGAAAATGCGATTGAGGAGGCAAAGGTGCAGATTGATTTTAGTAAATCAGTTAAAGAGCAGATCCCTGAGGTTATGAAGGAATTGAGGAAATTAATTCCGATTTCCCTTGAGCAGTTGAAGATTGCAATTAAGGTTCCCGCCATTCACGCAGGAAAGGTGGGGCATGCCTTGCACAAATACAAGCTGCAAAAAGAGGAGTGGCAAAAGGACGGCTCCCTTATTGCGGTGATTGAAATTCCTGCAGGAATGAAGCAGGATTTATTTAATGAGATTAATGCGATAACGCATGGAGACATAGAATCAAAGATAATGGAGGAATGAGATGAAAAGGATTGTGGTTCCAGGGGAACTGATAACTGACAAAAGAAAGAAGACAGGCTCTCACGTATTCGTGAGGGAAGGAAAGATTTATTCAGAGGTAATTGGCCTTGCAAATGACGAGGGGGAATATGCCTCGGTTGTTCCATTGGAGGGAAGTTATATTCCAATGAGAAATGATTTGATTGTGGGTGTTGTTTCAGGGGAAAAATTCTCAGGATATGATGTTGGCATAAACACCCTTTATCCGACATATCTTTCAAAGAAAGAGATTAGGGATAGGCTAAAAGTTGGCTCAATACTTTCCGCAAAGATAAGGGACATAGATGAAAGAAGGGAAGTGGACATTGAAAACATAAGGGTACTTTATGACGGGGAGATTATTACAGTGTCCCCTGTAAAAGTCCCGAGAATTATAGGGCGAGAGGGCTCAATGCTCAATGTGCTAAAGGACGGAACCGGTTCATCGATAATTGTGGGCAGGAATGGCTGGATATGGGCCAAGGGAGGAAACATCCCGCTGCTTATTGAGTCCATAAATAAGATAGAGAGTGAGGCCCATACGGCTAACCTCACCAATAAGATGGAGGAATTCCTTTCCAAGAAGGCGGGCAAGAAAGTTAATGCCCCGAAGGCTAAAGAGGAGAAGGCGCCGAAAATGGAAGATAAAAATGTTGATAAAAAAGATGAAATGATTGAGGATGAAAAAGGTGATTTGATTGGCTAAGAAGAATGAGACAAAAGTTTTAGTGGATAAGAAAGGAAAGAGAATTGACGGAAGAGGGGTTAATGACATAAGGCCTTTGAAGATTGAGGCAGGAGTCATTCCCAATGCAGATGGTTCTGCGTCCTTAGAGTGGGGCCAGAATAAGGTTATTGTAAGTGTTTACGGGCCTAAAGAGTGTTTGCCCAAGCACACGCAAAATCCATATAAGGCAGTAATAAAATGTAATTATCGCATGGCGACCTTTTCAGTTCCGGACAGGAAGAATCCAAGGCCGGCGAGAAGGGAGATAGAAATTTCAAAAGTTTCAGGAGAGGCACTCGAGAAAGCAATTTTTGTTGAGAGGTTTCCCGGAACAGAAATAGATATTGATATTGAAATAATAGACTCCAATGCAGGAACAAGGGTTGCAGGATTAGTTGCAGCAGCTGTTGCCCTCGCAGATGCAGGCATTCCAATGAAGGATCTGGTTGCAGGAGTCGGAGTAGGAAAAGCTGATGGGCATTTGCTCGTCGACCTTAATAAAGATGAGGAAGATGCTGATGATGCAGTAGATATTCCCCTCGCAATACTGCCAAATTCTGAAGAACTGGTTTTGCTCCAGATGGACGGCCTGCTCACAAGGAAGGAGTGGGACAAGGCGTTAAAGATGGGCATTGAGGCAAGCAAGAAGGTCTACGAGGTCCAGAAAGAGGCACTCAAGAAAAAATATGAGAACGTCAAGGTAAAGGAGGTGGCAAAGTGACATCTATAGATATTTTATCAGAACTGAAAAGCAATAAAGTTGCCGCCGAAATAAAGGCAGGCAGAAGGCTTGACGGAAGAAAGATGGATGAATACAGGAAAATAACAATTGAGAACAATATTAGTGACAATGCCGATGGGTCTGCCAGGGTAAGACTTGGAGATACAGATGTAATGTCAGGCGTGAAAATGATTGTCGGCGAGCCATATCCTGATTCACCCGATAAGGGGTCAATTTCAGTCGGGGTTGAACTCCTGCCTTTAGCATCGCGCTATTTTGAGACAGGCCCCCCAAGGGAAGCAGCAATTGAACTCTCAAGAGTTGTGGACAGGGGCATCAGGGAAAGTAAAACCTTGGATTTCAAGGATTTATGCCTTGTGGAAGGGGAGAAAGTGTTGGTCGCGTTTATTGACGGCTACACAATAAATCATGCTGGAAATCTCTTTGATGCGTGCTCAATCGCCGCAATGTCGGCACTCCTTGAGGCAAGAATTCCTAAAATTGAGGACAACAAAATTATTCATGGGGAGTATGAGGGCAAGCTAAAAATTAAGAGAAAGCCTGTTCTTAACACATTTGCAAAAATCGGTTCAACGGTTATTGCAGACCCATCAATTGATGAGGAAAATGCAATGGATGCAAGGTTCTCGGTTTCCACAACAGAGGATGACTATATGTGTGCCTTCCAGAAGGGTGGCCCAGGTTCCTTTACCGGAGAAGAGATTTCAACCGCGATTGATACAGCATTCAAAAACTCTAAAAACATAAGAAAATTGTTTAAGTGATATAAATGGCGACAGACAAGGTAAGAAGTGCAGGCCGTTTCGGCTCAAGATACGGAGTAGGAATAAGGAAGAGGTTGCTCAAGGTAGAGGACAGGCAGCTTAAACCGCAAACCTGCCCATTTTGCCATTTTAAAAAGGTGAAAAGGAAAAGCACAGGAATATTTGTCTGCAAAAAGTGCGGCGCAAAATTCGCAGGAGGCGCCTATCTTCCGCAAACAACGACCGGCTCTATAATAAAGAAAATGGTTACCCAAAAATCATTTACGCCTATGGAAACCGAGCTTGTTGAGGCAAAGGAAGAGGCTATGGGGCAGCGCTCAATAAAGGACGAAATAAAAGAAGAGGCCATAAAAGAGCTTGAAGAAGAGAAAAAGGCAAAGAAGGAAAAGGCTTCAGAAAAGCCTGCGAAGGAAAAACCCACCAAAAAGAAAGCGGTGAAGAAGGAAGATAAGGAAGAAAAGGCGGAAAAGAAGGGCGCAAAAGAGAAGAAAGTTAAGAAAGAGCCCAAAAAGAAAAAGGAGTGATATCATGCCATATACATGTTTCAACTGTGGGGACACTTTTGATGAGATACCTAAGGGGGGCGTTATAAGATGCCCTGCATGCGCCTCAAAGGTCCTTTTTAAGGCCAGAGACCCGATAACAAGGGAAGTCAAAGCAAGGTAATTTTTTGAGTTACGGTTATTCATTGGAAATTGCGCTTGATTATCCCTCATCGCAGTCTGCGGAAATTACCGCAAATGCGATAAGGCCTGAGATGAGGCAGGGATTTGAAAAGCGCTCAGAAAGTTCGATGAATATTAATAAAAACATTCTCAGCTTAAAAGTGAATGCGAAAGACAAAACAGCGCTTAAGGCATCATTCAATGTCTTTATGCGATTGGTTATTTTGGTTGATAAATTGATTGAATCAGGAGGAATTAGCAATGACAGATGAATTACAAAGTGCGATGAGTGAATTTGAGAGGACAAGAGGGCAGATGATGGTTGTAGGAAACCAGAAACAGCAGCTCTCATTCCATGCAAATTCGCTGAAGGCTGCACTTGATGAGCTGGCAAAGACAAAGGAAAAAAAGGTCTATAAGGCAGTTGGAAATATCCTCATCCTTTCAGACACATCGGAAGTGAAGAAGGAGATTGAGGCGCAAAAGGAAACCGCTGACTTAAAGGTGAAGACCCTGCAAAAGCAGGAAGATGCCTTTGTGGATAAACTCAACAAGTTAAAACAGACCATTGAGTCCGCGCAGAAACCATCAAACGAAGGCTCAAAGAAAGCAGCCAAAAGTGATTTTTGAGTGAACCCAGAATCCTTTCTTTCATCCATACTTGGAAAGAAGGTTCTTATTCTGACCCATATAGGTGCAGATGTTGATGCCGTGGGGAGTGCAGGGGCACTTTACTTCGCCTTTCATAAAAATTCCAATATAACTATTGGAATTCCTGAGCATCTGAATCTCAACTCAAAACAAATGGCTGAAATGCTAAAAATTCCATATGAGATTAACCCAAATCCCAAGGAATTTGATGCACTTATTCTCCTTGACCTTAACTCTGTTGAAATGCTGGGCTCCATGCGCAATGGGGTAAAGAAATTCAAAAATCCAATTCTTTTGATTGACCACCACACCGATTCAGGGGAAAAACTCACGATAAAGGAACTAAGCTTAATTGATGAGGATGCCATTTCAACAACCGAACTGCTTTACAAACTGTTCAAAAAGATGAAGTTAGGAATTACCCCTGAAATTGCCTCCTGCATTGCTGCAGGCGTGATAACAGATTCCGCCGGTTTTTTGGTGGCGGATCATTCCACATTTAAAATAATGGCAGAAGTGTTAGAACTTTCAGGGAAGAGTTATTCAGATATAGTTTCCCTTTTCAGGATTGAGACAGATATATCCGAAAAGATTGCGCAATTGAAGGCCGCAAGAAGGTGCAAAATTTTCAAGTCCTTTGAGCATCTGATAGTTTCAACAGATGTCGGCGCATTTGAGGCCTCTGCGGCAACCTCCCTTGTTAGATTGGGTTCAGACATCGCATTTGCGGGGGACTCCACCAATGGAAAAATCCTCATAAGCGGAAGGGCAAATAACCAGTTTGTAAAGGCAACTGGCTTTGACCTCGCAAAAGATGTTTTCATCCCTTTAGGGGAGGAAATGGGTGGCTCAGGCGGGGGCCATGCAGGGGCGGCAGGCTATAATGGTGAGGGGGAGGATGTTTCCCCGATTTTGGATAAATGCGTGGAATTAGCCAATAAATTCCTCGAGAAAAAGTACGGTAAAAGTTCAGGGATAAAGGAATACACTTAATTACTTCTTTTTCTTCGTTTTCTTCCTAACAGTTTTCTTTTTCGCACCGCGTTTTGCCGGTTTCTTTGCTTTTTTTGCCTTCTTCTTAACAGCCTTCTTTTTCACTTTTGCCTTCTTTTTCACAATTTTTTTCTTCACTGCCTTTTTCGCCTTCTTAACAGGCTTTTTCTTCTTAACAGCCTTCTTTTTCACCGCTTTTTTCTCCTTTTCAGGCTCTTCCGCTGGCTTAAAGAGCTTTGCATATTTTCTGTATTTGCTCTTAGCCCAGTGCTGGGGCTGCTTAGAACGCAATTTCAGCTCTTCCTCTAAGAGCTTCTTCCTGAACTCCTCACTTGGAGGAGGCATAAAGTCGAACATTTGGGATCATCCTAATAACTAGTAAATATTATAGGTTCCGGAGTATTTAAACATTCGGTTATGTAGAAGTTACTTCTTTTTGCCCTTTCCCCCTTCTTCTTCCAACCTTTTCTCAAATTCATCTACCATATCCTTTGCCAAATCAAATTGGCCGTTTGTTTCTGCTGTTGCAACCTTTATTCTCCAGTCCCGATATTCGGAATGATATTGGGATTTTTGCGGTCCCGTAGATTTCCCCTGCAAATCCAAATGGTCAAACATATCCGGATCTCCATGCTTTACCAAAAGGTCATAATCTTCAAAAGAGTGCCGCATTTCACGTAATCGGGCAGACGCCTCTCTTTTAATAATCCCAAATTCCTCCATCTTTTTTCTGGTTTCCTCATTATTCATTCCCCTGCTCCTGCAGGTTGCCAAAATCTCAGAATGCATTATAAGTTCATGATTTACGAGGTCTAAAAATAAGCTATAATCCTCCTTTATTTTTGTTTTCCTTTTTCCGCCAACGTCTAAACCATGTCTGGCCTTAATAAAAACAAAGTTGGTACTTAAATCCTTTGAATGGGTAAATTTCAAAATTTCGCCAAAGTGTTTTCTCCACCCGGCTTCATCAAAGTAAGCCATCGAATTGGGAGGGAAAAAGTAGTTAGTTAGTAAATTACCTCGAGGGCGACTAATCTGCACACCAAGTTCCCCCTTTTTCCCATCAATAGTATCCCTGTCCTTATCACGCATATCTGTCGTTCTGGTTTTTTTCCACCATCTACTTCGAAAACTGCCTTCGCCTTTTCGGTCTTGCGGACTCCTCCCTCCGCCACTTCTCCGACCCATAATTAGAATAACTAGAAGAAGTATTTAAGCCTATTCCAAATTCTTCAATTTAAAAAAGCACTGCTCGCAGATGTATTTTTCCTTGAAATCGATTCCATTCTCATTGTGGTCGTTGCACAGGATGCACATCCTGCCTTCAGGAACCTTCCTTGAATTTGCCCAGTCATATATGAGGTCCCATTTAACCCATTTCGGCAAAACAAGTTCCTGCAACACCCGTTTATCATTCTGCTGAATCCTTTTCAATTGGTTGGGGAGAATGGTCCTATTAAGATTTTCCATCCACTTAACCTTGTCCATAGCTCCCTTCCGGAAGAAATTCATCTTGGTTTCCTCAAACAGGCCCATTTTAACCAATCCTATAATGTTTCCAAGCCTTAATTAAGCTTTGTTTTTCGTTAGCCTACCCCAAACCTCAATTTTAAATTAACATCTCCCCAGAAATAATAATAGGGTGAATGAAATGAAAAAGGCAGTATTTGTGGTGGCCCAGGAAGCATTCAGGGATGAGGAACTCTTTGAAGCCAAGGAAGAACTGGACAATGCAGGGATTAAAACAAAGGTGGCAAGCCTCACAAAAGGAACTGCAACAGGGAAATTAGGGGGAACCGTAAAACCAGACCTCACAATAGGTGAAATTCAGGCAAAGGATTTTGACGCAATTGTTTTTGTCGGGGGAGGGGGCGCAACAGTTTACTTCGACAACTCAACAGCCCTAAGATTAGCGAGAGAATTCTTCGAAAAGAAAAAGATTGTTGCCGCAATCTGCATTGCCCCAAGCATTCTTGCAAATGCGGGAATTCTTAAGGGGAAGAGGGCAACTGTTTTCGGGACAGAGCACAGAACAATTGAGGGGAAGGGGGCAACCTACATTGACGAGCCTGTAATTGTTGACGGGAAAATAATCACCGCCCGCGGTCCTGCAGCATCACACGATTTCGGAAAAAAAATAGTTGAAGCACTTTCCTAATCCAGGTTAACGGTTTTCTTCCCCTGCTTTAGCTTGTTTCTGTTTGAGTATTTAATAAGGTAATGGGCCGTGCTTTTCGGAACCCTTGCGAGTTTCTCTATTTCCCGGTATGACCTTTCGTCCCTATGCAGTTCAACAATCTCACTGATTTTCGAAAGCGGCAATTCAACAGCCCTTCCCCTCCTCGGCCTTAATTTCAATTCTGCCCCAGCCTCCTCAATGACCTTTCTCTCCTTTCCGCTAAGCCTGCGAACGCAGGATTCTGAAATTGTAATTTCCCTGCTCCCTGTTTTTTTCAGTATTGCCCTCAACTTTTTGGCAGGAATAGGCCTCACCAAATGGATGGAATCGGCATCCTTTGGAATTGCCGAAACCAGGGTATATGGGTAAACTGAATAGTTCATTATGGATTTAGGCATTATTGCTTTAAATTCATTTGCAGTCCCAACTATAAAATGCCTGAAAATGATGCGGTTAATGGGGCAATATCTGCCCTCAAAAACGGGGAAATAATCATTCTTTTAGATGATGAGAAAAGGGAGAATGAGGGGGATTTTGTAATTGCGGCAGAATTCGCAACTGAGGAAAGGGTAAATTTCATGCTTCGCTATGGGAGAGGGATTTTATGTGTTTCAATTCCTGAAACAAGGGTATCTGCCCTGGGCTTAACCCTCCTCGAAAAAAAGAATTCGCGTTTTGGAACCCCCTTTACCCAGCCAATAGATGCTTTGGAAGGAACCTCCACAGGGGTATCCACGTCAGACAGGAGCAAAACAATAAAACTCCTCGCAGATGAGTCCGCAACTGAAAATGATTTCATGCAGCCAGGCCATATCTTCCCACTTGTCGCAAGAAATGGCGGGATAAAGGAAAGGCCAGGCCATACAGAGGCCTCATTGGAAATGGTAAAACTGGCGGGGCTAAAACCGGCGGCGGCAATTATAGAAATCCTTCAGGAAAATGGCGAGATGGCAAGGCTCCCACAGCTGAAAGAAATAGCAGAAAAGCACAACCTGAAAATGCTTTCAGTAAGGGAACTTTTGGAATTTGTCGGATAATTCATTCCTTCCTTTTTCTTCTAAGTCTTTTCAACGGATTCTTTTCCTTAATCACCTTTGTTGTCGCATATCGCAGGCCCTGCACAATCTCCACCTTTTTAAGGGGGTCCTCAATCTTCTCAAACACTCCTGGGGAGGTTTCCCTGACCAAAGGCCCGCTCCACACAATATTTTGCTTATTTTTCAGGCTACTGAGAAGTTCCTTCTCATCAAGTTCCATGTCCCTATGCCTGATTTTTATCATGCCTGAGCCAATCCTGTCGGCGGAATGGGCATCACTTCCAGCAACAACAAATTCCGCGATATTCCCCAGCTCAATTGCCGAGGCGCACCTGTTCACAACCTCAAGACTTTTATTATCTAGTTTCTCGCCAAGTTTGCTCCCGATTTTACTCAATCGGATTTTCCTCGATATAATATTCTTCTCGAGAAACGCAAGGAAGTTCCTCGGCTTTCTTATCCAGGCGGAATCATAAATAAAATTGCTAAGGTGCCCTATCATTCCATTGTAAACCTCAACCCCCAGTTTGTTCTCAATTATCAGGTCCTCAACTTCCTTAACATTGAAAAAGAACCCCAGGCTGTCCTTTGAAAATCCCATCGGGTGGGAAATGCAAATCATGACATTGTTCTCTTTTCCCAGATTTATCACATCCTCAAGGGGAACATCCTTTTGCATGAATTCATCAATCTCATAAATTTCCGGGGAATGTGAGTAGGCGAGTATATGCCCCTTGTCAGAATTTATCTCAATTCCCGGAATAAGCAGCACTCCTTTGGGCTTTTTGGCCAGCAATTCCTCATATGCCTCCTTCGGCCTGAAATCGGCATGCTCAGTAATTGCTGTTCCGTCCAAACCAATTTCCAGAACCCTTTTCCAGTATGCATCTGCCTTAAACTTCTTCTCGTTTAGGTGGGTGTGCAGGTCAAAGCTAAATGTGTTGTCCATCCACCTATATAGGGGGGCTGATTTATTAAAAATTAACGCATAACTGCCAAAATAGCTTAATTCTGGCATGCCAGCCTATTTCAATCAGATTTATATATAACCTCGTTTATTGTACATTTCATGCACAGAACTTCGGTCATGACAGAAAAAGTTTTCCTTTCCTCAAAAATAGAGAACGAAATTCTTGTAATTGTTAAGGAAAACTGGCCAACTTCCGCCCTCGAAATAGCTGAGCATTTGAACGATGACATATCAACACGCAAGGCACAGCGCAAGGCATCAACCAAATATTCCTACTACCTAAAAAAACTAATCCGAAAAGAAATTCTGGTTTCCAAAAAGGCCGGTAACACAATAATTGTGTGGCCGCTGGAAGTTGAAAAATACCGCACCATCCATTCAATTCTAAAGGGGGACTAAAATGCTTAACAGCTTTTTTGACAAGTTTATTTTTACAAATGGATTAAAGTACAAGCACAACAATTTCTATCTCCTGAACCTCCCCTTTGTGATTGTCCCAACAGAACTTCTTATTGGAATTGTCGCAAAAGGGGACAAGGAAACCAACATCAACCTTTATTATTCTGTAAAGGACTCAATGCGAAAAAACCTTTCAAAGCAGTTTAACCTTGATTTTGGAATGCAGGGAGACAGGGCATTAACATTTATGCGAAATTTCTTTTCCGCTTCCGGATGGGGCGGGATAAAGATAATTGATTTCAGCCCCGAGAAAAAACGCGCAATTATTGTGGTTTCCAGTTCCCCAATGGCAACCGCCCTCCATGGAAAGTCAAAGGAGCCTGTTGACCATTTCCTGCGCGGGATTTTCGCTGGCATTTTCTCCAATTTACTGAAAACCGACCTCGACTGCCTTGAAACAAAATGCGCCGCAATGAACGAAAAGGAATGCGAATTCATAATAAAAGAGGTCCATGACTTTGATTTCAACAAAAAGAACCCCCGGCGGCAGTTGAAGGTTGAATAATCAAAACAGCCCGGTTATTTTCCCGTTTCCATTAACATCCATTCCAAGTGCAGCAGGCTTTTTCGACAATCCTGGCATTGGATTCATCTTCCCAGCATATACAACCAAAAACCCCGCACCTGCACTCACCCTAACTTCATCAATTTTAACCTTAAATCCTCTCGGCCGCCCCGGCCTTTTTTTGTCATCACTCAAACTCAACGGGGTTTTGCTCATGCAGATTGCCAGTTTCCCAAAACCTGCCCTTTTCAAATTGCGAATATTCCTTTCAGCATCTTTAGAATACTTAACCCCGTCAGCACCATAAATCTCCTTTGCAATTATCCAAATTTTGTCCTTAATTGATTTATTCAGCCCATAAAGGAATCTAAATTGCGTTTCCCTCTTGCACAATTCCACAACTTCCTTTGCAAGTTTAATTCCGCCCCTGCCCCCCTGAGTGAAGATTTTAGCAGGAATTGCCTTAACTCCCAGTTCTTTGCAATAGTCTTTCACCATCTTAATTTCATCCGCAGAATCCCCCGCAAACTCATTAATTGCAACAACAACAGGCAAACCAAATTTCCCAATATTCTCAATATGCGCCCCCAGATTCTCCAACCCTGCTTCAACAGCTCTAACATTCACTCTTTTATAATTAACATCTCCGCCATGCCTTCTCAATGCACGGATAGTGGCCACAAGTACAACCGCATTAGGCCTCAATTTCCCCTGCCTGCACTTAATATTCAAAAACTTCTCTGCACCCAAATCACTCCCAAAACCGGCTTCAGTAACAGTATAATCCGAAAGCCCGAGAGAAATTTTCGTCGCAATTATAGAACTGCAGCCATGCGCAATATTTGCAAAAGGTCCGCCATGGATTATTGCAGGGGTTCCCTCAATTGTCTGTACCAGATTTGGATTAATGGCATCTTTTAGAAGCATTGTCATTGCCCCATCAATCCCTAAATCCCTAATTGTAACAGGCTTGCTTTTTTTATTAAATGCAACAACCACCTTTCCCAATCTTTTCTTTAGTTCCATCAAATCCTGGCTTAAGCAAAGAATCGCCATTACTTCAGATGCAACAGTTATCACATAACTCTCATCCCTGCTCCCTTCTTTTGCATTAATCCTGATATCCCTCAATGCCCGGTCATTCATATCCACACATCTTCTCCACAAAACCCTCTTTGTATCAATTCCCAGTTTATTCCCCTGAAAGATATGATTGTCAATAACGGCAGAGCACAAATTGTTTGCAGCCCCCATTGCATGGATGTCCCCTGTAAAATGCAAATTGATATCCTCCATTGGAAGGACCTGCGAAAATCCGCCCCCGGCAGCCCCGCCCTTAATCCCGAAAACCGGCCCAAGTGAAGGTTCCCTTAAGCAAACAGTTGTCTCCTTCCTGATTTTATTCATCGCCTGCGTAAGCCCAATGCTTACGGTTGTTTTTCCTTCCCCTGCCTTGGTCGGGGTAATTGCGGTAACAAGAATAAGTTTCCCTTCTTTCTTTCCCAATCTCTTAAGCAACTTAGCATCAATCTTCGCAATATGCTTCCCGTAATGCCTCAAATACTTTTTCCCAACACCCAGCCTTTTTGCAATTGCATCAATTGGCTTAAGTTTAACAGAATCAGCAATCTCAATATCCTTTCTCAAATAATCCCTATAATATTCCATTTGAAATGATTAAAAGACTTAGTCTGCTATAATTCCACTTTCTCCAGCTCAAAAGGCATGCCCCGTTTCACCCTAACCGCAAAATTATGCCTGTCCAGTTCCATTGCAAGGTGGAAATCCTCCGCGATCCACGGCTTTATTTCAGGATCCAGAAATCTCCTGCTGCTCTTGCATTTTTTGAGATGCTCCCTAATTTCCCCAAAATCCATTTCCTCCCCCTGTAGCAGTGCCTTAATATATTCTGCGCACATCTCATCCTCATCCCTCTTCTCATTCAGCTTTAACCTGCCCATAGCCACCAAACTTACAATCCCTGGATTTTTCTCCTGAAGATATTCTGCCGTCGCCTTGGCGTTGGTAAAGCTTGCGGTAAGAATTTCATCGGCATTTTTGCAGTTTACAATCCCTTCACTGCCATTGCTTGATTTAAGCGCAATTTCCTTTTCCCCCAATTCAGAATTCAATACATCGTGCGGGGAATTGTCTAAATCAAACCCCCTGATTTTAATTCCGTCCTTTTCGCCAATAAGAAAACAGCCCTTTTCCTCCTTCAGCCTGAACGCCTCTTCATCATCCCTAACAACAAAAATCCTACTCACACCTTTCTCAAAAAGATAATTGATGGTTGACCCTACCCTAAAAACATCAATTATTACGGCAGTACCTTCTGCCTCTTTTGCCCCCTCAAGCAGGCTTTTAACAGCTATTTCCATCTCTATTCCCCGTAATGCGTTCCCCGGTTCACTAAATTAACTTCCATTTTCCCAATCCCAAACTTATCCTTAAAATATTCCTTCGCCCTCTCAACATCAAATTCCTTGCAGGAGTAAACATCAACAGAAACAAACCCCTTCTTGGGAACTGTATGGATTGAGATATGGCTGTCAGTAATTATCACAAAACCACTTATTCCTCCAGGGTCATGGCCCCCATTGCCTCCATATTTTTCCACAACAGGCTCACCTAAAATCTTCATCCCCAATTCAGAAGGCAATTCCTCCAGAATCCCCCTAACCAATGCCTCATCATCCAGCTTCGCCCTATCGCAACCATAACCATCGATCATCAAATGCGGCCCAAATTCAACCATTTTCTCACCTTTTAAATTAAGTTCAATGAGTTTATTATCCTTTTCTTTAACGCCCTAAACGCCCCGAGAAAGCTTTTTATACCAGTGAGTGCCTTTATAGTAAGGATACTATGGCAGTTGAAAAGGTAAAAACTGGAATCCCGGGTTTGGATAAGGCCCTTGAGGGGGGAATCCCGAAAAACAACGTTGTCCTTGTTTCAGGCGGGGCTGGAACTGGTAAAAGCACACTATGCATGCAGTACCTGATTAATGGCGCAAAACTCTTCGGCGAGAAAGGTTTGTACATTTCAACAGAGCAGAAGCGAAAGGAACTGATTAAGGCTGGCACCAATTTTGGCTGGGATATTGAGGGTTTGGAGCAGAAAAACCTCCTCAAAATAGAATATTTTGATGTTGTCCAGTCAGATAACGCCCTCGAAAAAATTTACGATTTATACACCGCATTCACCCCGAAAAGAATTGTTCTTGATTCCCTGACCACATTCACAGATTCCCTTTTAGTTTCCGGAATGCGCGAGGACACAGCATTCTCGATGGTGCAGGTTGCTGAATCAGTTTCCCCAATCCCCCGAACTGAAAAGGTTGTTGCAAAATCCCTCTTATACCATTTAATGAACAAAATCCGATTATTTGATGCGACAGTTATGCTCACTACTGAACTTCCTGAAAAGAGCAATTTTCTTTCGGCAGACAATATTTCAGAATTTATTTGTGATGGTGTTATTGCCCTTTATTATTTGGGAGTTGGAAGTGTTGAAAATAGGAGTATGATTATCCGAAAAATGAGATATACTTCGCATGAAAAAAAATCTATACTTTACGAAATTGGTTCAAACGGCATACATCTAATCAAAGAAGAAGAATATAAGATTTAATTTTTTAGGGGCGTTTTAATGCTAATGGATAAAATTAGACCTTATCTAGAATTACCTTACCCCATAACCGTAGTTATGATTTTTTTGGCGTATACTGTTGGTTTAGTTATGGGGTCTGAATTCTTTCCTACCTTTTATATAATAATTGGCTTTTTTGCTTTTTTTGCTTTTATTGGCGGCTTTAACACTCTAAATGCTATTTTTGATGTAGAATCAGATAGAATTAGTAAATCTTATCGACCAATACCTTCAGGGAAAATTTCTACGGGAAAAGCATTTATTTATTCAGCGGTTCTTTTTTTAGTTTCTAATTTGATTATTTATTCTTTTTTTAGATTCGAATACTTTGTTTTTTTTATTATAATGACCCTATTTTCAATTTTTTATTCTGTACCTCCCACACTTAAACGATTCCCCATAGTTTCTGATTTTATTATTGCTATTACTTATACTCTTTTTCCATTAATTATTGGTTGGGGAGTATATAACAGTTTTGAATTAATACCTTGGCCGCAATTTTTAATTATATTTTTATTTGGTTTAGCTGCATTATTTTCAAAAAATTTCGAAGATTATGAAGCTGATTTAGAAATGAATTCAAAAACGTTAGTTGTTATATTGGGATTAAAGAAATCCTTTTTTGCAGCAGTCTTACTTTATTTTATTTCGTTTCTGTCGTTATTATTTTTAATTTTGAATGGCAAGATATCCTTTATTTATGCAATATTATTCATCGTATTAATCCCTCTTTTATATTGTTTTAAAAAATTTTACAAAGAGATAACTTCAAAAAATGCGTTTTCTTTTTTCAAATGGTTGACAATGTCCTTGGCATTAATAGAATTCTTAATTTTATTTGCCTATTTATATGAGGTGAGTATAAAATGTTTAGATTTGCTGCAAAACTGTTAATGTCCAATGCCTTAAAATTGGAAGAGGGCAAAATTAATATATATAATATTCCAGTTATTTTGAATCCCGCAGATTATTCGGTCTCGCTTATTCATAACTTAATAGATGATTTTGGTTACTCTAAAGCTCACGATCTAATTTATAAAAATGCGAAAAAAGGAACGGAGGAATATTCGAAAGAATTGAGAAGAAATACAAGATCTGCCGGTAGAGAATTGGCAAAACTATATACGGAGATAGTTACTTTGGCAGGCTATGGTAAAGCAAGTATAACCAAATTTAGCATGGAAGAAAAAAAAGTAATCACTAGATTTGATAATTCCCCGGTTGCAATGAGGTATGTGCACATGTATGGGGCAAGTAAATTCCCTGTTGACATCATAACTGCAGGATTATATGCTGGGTCATTTAATGTCTTATTTAATCAACCCAATGAAGCCATTGAGACCCATTGTATTGCTCAGGGGGATCCATATTGTGAATTCATTTATGCTAACCCGAAAAAAATTGCCAAGATAAAAAGTGAATTATGGGCAAAGTGGGAAACAGATTTGAAATGATATTTTTATCGGTTGAAATATTTAATTGGTGATGTACTATGACCCATATAGATTTTGATTCGATTCAAGAAAGTTATGATGTGATTATTGTAGGGGCGGGGCCCGCAGGATGTATTCTAGGAAAAAATATTTCAAATAAATATAGTACTTTAATAATAGATAGAGATAATTTCCCCCGAGAAAAACCTTGTGGCGGAATTCTTGTTGAAAGAACACTGCAGTTTCTTAGAAATTTAGATATTCCATCAAAAGTTTTTTCAAAACCAGAAAGACCGCAATTTGTTATTGATGACTGGGACAATAATCTGGAGTTAAGATTAAATAGAGATTTTTTAAATATTAAAAGAAGGGAATTTGATCACTGGCTTCTTTCACTAGTTCCAAATAGTGCTGACCTTCTACCTAGTACAACTCTAATTGATTATGATTCTATTAAAAATATTATATATGTCGTTCTGCGAAATGGGGATAAGACTAAAGTAGTTAAATGTAATTATTTAATTGGTGCTGATGGTGGAGCTTCAACGATAAGAAGAAAAATATCTTCTGTTCCGATAAGGCGATATTTAGTAATACAGGATATAGTTAAAAAATCAGATAAAATTAATGATATTTACTTTATTTATGACAAAGAAATTACAGATTTTTATTCGTGGGTCATCCCAAAAGATGAAGAAATGTTATTAGCAACATCGATTTGCTATGAAAATTCAAAAGAAAAAATGAATTTATTCAAAGAAAAATTCAAAAGAAAAACCAAAATAAATATTGATAAGACTTTTATTCGAAGAGAAGCGGCTGTTGGGGCTAGGCCTAGGTCTTTAAAAGAAATTGAATTTGGAAAAAAGAATGTAATTTTGGTTGGGGAGGCAGCTGGTCTTATAAGCTCAAGTAGCGGAGAAGGTATCAGTTTTGCACTTAGAAGTGGAGATTTATTATCTAAAGCAATAAAAACTGATTTTGATAATCCATTAGGGCATTATAAAAATTTATGTGGACCGCTAATTAGTGAAATAAAAGAAAGATTATTAAAAGCTAAAACATTTTCAAACCCTGCAAAGAGAAAAGAGTATTATCATAGAATTAAAAATGGAGAAATCAAAAATTTTATTGATTGAGTTTTTATTTTAGAGAAATTATCCGGGTGATTATTTTTGTTGTTAGAAGATCTTATTTTTTCAGAAGAGCATATTCTTGCAATATATTTTATTATTTCCTTTATTCTGTTTGGTGTTGGCGTGAAATTAATCGACGATATCTTTGATAAGAAGATTTCGAAAGAATGGGTTGCTATAGTCTTAGCTCCCCTTGTCGGAATTCTATGGGCAATCTCTATGGCATCAAGCCCCGCAGCAGCTTCTATTTTAGCCGCAATACTAATCGCAGCTGTTCTAAAAGGAAAAATCAATAACATTGGCCATCAAATAGGTTTGCTGACTATTTTAGTGATTTTGTTTTTCAGTGAATTTGTACAATTTTTATGGATTCCATTAATAGTAATCTCCCTGGCAGCAATATCTGATGAAATAGGGCATGATTTTGTTGAAAAGAACAAAAAAATAAACAAAGTAGCCAATTATTTTTTCCAATACCGTTTCGCGATGAAATTGGCAGTTTTTCTATTCGCTTTATTCAACTATTTCGGATGGATTTTCTTTTTTGCGTTTATGGCATTTGATATTGCGTATGTAGCGATTGAAAAATTCGAGATTGCATCATTTTTTGAAAAATGATTTATTTGGATTTTTCAAATATTCCTTTCGCCTCCCCCCTCATCATATCTGCCAAAGAGGCATTTTTAGTAATCAAAACATTAATCTCGGTCTTTTTTGAGGTCAGTTCCAGAAGCTTGGAAAAGTCCATGCCATCCTGCGATTGCGTATTTTCATATAGTTTCTCAACTTCCTTGTAAAAGCCAGGCTCGAAATAAACCTGGCAGATAAAGTCCCCCATTATGAAAGTATCAATTCCGGTACTGAACTCCGCGCCAGAGATATTTCTCTTGCCCAATCCCGTCAAATAATTGCCAAAATACACGTCTAAAAAATTGTCGCATTTAGATATCCCGTAATGGACATGCTCCGCAAATATCTTTTTCATGTTCTCATGCTCAGTATCACTAACGCCGGTGGCCGGATAATGGTGCTTCCAGAAGCACACGCAATCTTTATTATCCTCATTCGGGAATTTTGTGAAATAGTCATTTATGAGGAATCTCCCCAGCTCAACAAAATTGTTTAATTTGAGATGAAGCGAACCATTGAAATTTTCGTAATCAATTTCCCCATTGGAATATTTAGAATCTAGGGAATTGCTAAACTTCTTCACTTTAGAAATCCATTCCCTGCTTATCTCCAAGTCTCTGCCATTCTTAATCATCACGTCGTCATTTTGAAGCTGGCTTATTATCTTATGGACTGCCTGATAAGATATTTCAACGCCGTACTCCCGTTGCAGCGCATTATAAATCTCCTTGGTGCTCATTGGCCATTTCCTTGAAAGGATTGAAATTACTTTGTCCTTTGTCGATGTTGAATTCAATTCTGGCATAGTTATGTTTATGGTCATTTTCCAGCCTCCCCTTTGCATTCATACAACATTTTACCCTCTTTCCTCAACTGCCCAGCCAAAGAAGAGTTTTTCACAATCAAAATATTGATTTCAGCCTTTTTGTTAATGATATCAAAATAGTTTGAAACCTTGAATTCCTCAACGGATTTTACCTTTTTATAAATCTCATCAACATTTTTCTTGAATTCAGAACTAAAATATGCCACCATGACAAAGTCCCCCTGAACAAAGGTATCGTTACCGACTGAGAACTGAACGTCATTTACGCATATTTTCCCCAAATCATTGAGGTATTCCGCAAACCAGTTATCCAAAAAAGTGTTATTTGGGCAGGGGGCATAGTGCAGGGCTGTGGAAAACAAGTCCCTCAGAATTTCGTGGTCTTTTTCACTCATTCCTATTGGGGAATAAACATGGTCCCACGAACATATGCAATCCTTTTTCTCAGGGTTTGGAAACTTCATATAAAACTCATAAATCATGAACCTGCAGAAATCCAGGAATTTATCCATTGTAATATGCATGCTCTCAAAATTCTCAAAATCAATCGTTTTCCCATTAGTATATTTCTCATCCAAATCGCTGCCGAATTTCTTAACCTGCTCTATCCAGCCCTTGCTTATCTGATAACTCATCCCGTTCTTTTCAAGTATCTTTCCCTGCTGCAGTTCATTCAAAATCTTGTGCACTGCCTGATAGGAAACCCCCGCACCAAACTCCCTCTGCACGCTGTTGTAAATCTCCATCGCATTCAAAGGCCATTTCTGGCTCAATAACGAAATTACCATATCTTTAGTTGATTTGGAATTTGAATTCAGTTGTGGGATTGTGATGTTGAGTGTCATTTTATCACCCCCTTAAAATACCTATCAATTATCTGCTTCCTCAGCAATTCAGATAGTGCCGGATTTTTTGTTATTTTAACTGTTGCGTGCATTTCGGGTGGCTGTTTTCTCAGGCCAAATTTCCTGTACAAATCGTCCAATCCATGTAGCTCACCATAAGATTCTTTGATTATTTTCAATGACTCATCTGAAAATTTTATTTCTGCAATAGAATCCCCCTGAATTAGCATATCCTCTTTCAAACCTATTTCAGTCCCAATAGGGGCAGCTATTCCTCCAACCCTTACATACTGTTTTAGTATCCAGCGTCCAAAAGGAGTATCGTTAGTGAGGATTGCATAAGCTTTTGGGTTATTCTTCGTCATTGTTGCTAGCAACTCCAAATCCTTGAATTTGAATTTAAATGGCCACCACCCATATTTCATAAGCGTAATAACGATATTTGGACCGTTTCCGACAAGCGCCTTGCTCGCCATGATTCTTGCTATTGTTACGCAAAATAAACTGTAATCTTTGAATTCAAGTGTAATTGTGCCCTCAAAATTAGGGTCTATTTCGTATTTTCCGAAGGAATCGGAATATCTCTTGTCGATTTCGGTAAAGAACCCCTTTCCCCTCTTAATCCATTGGTCACTCAATTCATAGTTTTTTGCGCTTTTTTCTATAACTCGGTTTTCTTCCAAATCAGTTAATATTTTATGAACTGCTTGGTATGAAACTTCCATCCCGAACTCCCTGATTAAAGTATTGTAGATTTCCTTAGCTGTAAGGGGCCACCGTTCACTGAGAATTGATACTATCTTCTCCTGTGTGGAGGAATTATTCACATTCAACTTCAGCAAACTCAAACTACTTGCCATTCTTCCCACCCTTAAAATATCCCAGCATTTTCCCCCTCAACTGTTCCGCCAGTTCAGGATTCCTGTTTATGGTAATTGGGATTTTGGTCTTTTTTTCGAACACATTCTCGAACATTGAGCTCATGTCAAAATCCGAGATTTTGCTGCAGGAGGAATAGATTTTGTCAAGTTCCTTTACAATCTCTTTAGGATAATAGACCTGAATAACAAAATCCCCGTAAATTATGAAATCAGGTGAATCGAGGTCAATTCCGCATTTCATCCTGACCTTGTTACCGGTCCAGAATTTTTCGCACCATTGGTCCAAAATGGTTGATGATTTGCTTATTCCATAGGAATTGCTGGCCTCAATCATGCGCTTCAGTCTCTTATAGGTTTCCTTCTGGAAGAGGGGAATCCAAAAATGGCACCAGTATATGCACAAGGTTTGCCTTTCAGGGGACATTATCTTTTCAGCCATTTCAACTATGAAACTATCCAGATTGTAAATGGAATCAAGGGAGAAATTGTTGCTGTCCGAACCATTGGAAAAGGATGCGAAACTTTCCTGCATCATTTTCGCGAAATTACCGACGCGTTCAACCCATTCAGGGTTTATTGAATATGCCAAATTATTCCTGCAGATTATGTTTTCGTTCTCTAAATCCTTCAAAATTTTATGCACAGCCTGATAAGAAACAGCAAACCCGTTCTCCCTCTGGAGCTTGTTATAAATCTGTTTTGCAGAAAGTGGCCATTCCTGTGAGAGAATGGAAATTACCGCATCGCGCGTAGTTTTCGGCTGCCCTATTTTAGGCAGTATTATGGTCCCCACCATAGAATATATACAGAAGGACCAAAATCCTTTAAAAATCAACTTTTTGGTTGATTTCTCGCTTTTGGGTTAAAATCAACCATTTGGTTTATTTCTTATCAACCGCAGCTATATTAATGCCCGGAACAGGATACTATCAGGCGGAACATCTAGACCATTTGGCCAAGTGGTGAGCCTGCCCAGTGTCCCCCTTCACAGGGGGACACGTCCATTTAATTTTGAGGGGGAAAATTTCATGAGTGAATTTAGGTTAAACATCGTTAGCGCTGCGCTTTTCAGGCTGGCGGAAGAGGGGGAAATCACGATTGAGGAAGCGAAAATCCTGAAATGCTTAACAGAAAATGGGAAACTGAAATTATTCTCAATTGCGCACAGGGCAGGCATGGATTCCGCGGAAATTTACCGCCCGCTCGCCAGCCTGCTGGAAAGGGAATTGGTGAAAGAGGAAAATGATTCCTATTTTGTGGAAGACGTATGGCGAGTTATGGGGAAATTAATTGGGAAGGAGGACGAAAAAAATGAACTGGAAATTGCCGCAAGTTATTGCTAGTATATGTTTTTATAGTGGTAAAGCAATAGATTTATCAGGTGAAATAATGGAAATGAAATTTTCAGCAGTTATAACAAAAGAGGGAAAATGGTTTGTTTCCCATTGCCCTGAATTGGGAGTCGCTTCCCAAGGAAGAACCAAAAAAAGCGCGCTGAAAAACCTGAAAGAATCTGTTGAACTTTATCTTGAGGAAGATTTCAAGGAAACTGAAAGATTAGCTCAAAAAAGCACTTTGACTAAAAATGATGTTGAGATGCTTTCGGAAAAAGCCAGAAAAAATGTCGCCAAACATGCCAAGAGGCTTCTGAATGAGAGTATAGTTAGAGATAATTTTATATAGCAGTAAGCGCCTTATTTTGGGAAATGGTTACTAATTCAAAGAATGAAAAAAACGGGTTTGCGAAGTATCGTCCGATTATTATTATTGTTACGATTCTTTTGGGGCTGATATTGATAACAATCCCCACTGAGTTTCTAATTAATGAAGTTCTTCGTTATCTTGATTTAACAATAAAGTTCCTTGAAGAGGACGTGTTTTTCTATTCCTTTCTTAAGGAAGTTAGTCCTCATATTCTGCTGCTCGTAGCGTTGTTTTTATCCTCGTTCATATTTGGTTATATTATATACAAAATAACTAGCATATTTGATTCAAGATTTAGCAATATTTTCTTCTCAAAAACCTGTCTTTTCTACTTTAAAGGAGGGATCCTGAAAAATGTAAAAATATTCCTTGAAAGGTTATTCGCATTAACAATAGGCTATGCCATAATTTCAATATTCATTGTCCAAACCTTGTTTTCAGTCTACCCCTCTTTCGATTCAATATACATCCCCCTGCCAGCTTTCTTCGCATTCGGGGTAATTTTTTCCATAAGGCTACTAAACAACTATAAGGAAGAAATAGCCAAAAACCTTTTTTACGGTGTTTTGTTCGGCTTTTTTGCGGTTTCAGTCTATTCCTTAATAGCAACCCCTGACCTTTTCTTCTCAAAAACTATTGCTTCCGCACCAGATATCGTTGTAGCCTCAATTTTATTCAGCCTATTAGGGGATTTTGCAATTGACGTTTACCTGAAGATAAAAACTATTAAAAAGAAGTTTTTACATAATATTAACAGAGGCAGGTAAAATGATGGACAGGGACACGGTAAAAATTATAGGCGAAATTTTCATCCTCACAGGCATAGCCCTTCTCCCCACTAGCGTTTTATCCTCTGTAGTTTTCTTCGGTGGCGGGGCCCTTCTTTGTCGTTAATTACTATTTGTTCCTTTTCCCATTCCCCACAATCCTCTCCATCCCGTATTTGTCCCTCACAAGCTTTATCTTCCCTGATTGCAAATCCCGCGCAATCGCATCATCAACTTCCCCGCTGTATCGGCTGATTTTATCAATCATAAACCTGCCGTAATCAGTAAAGTCCACAAATTCAAAACTTTTCGGGTCATTTCCTCCCTTAGGCCTAACCTTATCCCCTATCACTTTCTTTATCTGTTTCAACTGCTGCATCATTACAACCACCTCCGAATTCTGCAAACATTTCCCGGCCTTATGGCTGGGAGTAAAAGTTGCGTCTGATAAAATTACTGAAAAAAAGATTGGGAATCCAATTTTTTCGAATTTCTTAACGCAGAATTAATGTAATAATATTCTCTTTAAAAAACTTTCCCGGAAAAAATGAAAAAATTTGTCGCAGTATTTTTTCAGTTCTAAAATTTGCCAATTTTTTGTTGATTGGCGGTTTCAGTCGGTATTTTATACTACTTTAATATATAAACCTTCTGGGTTTGAATTAATTGGTGAGCCTATGGTGAAAGTTAAATTTTTGGGTGCTGCAAGGGAAGTGGGCAGAAGCTGCTTCCTCGTCGATGCAGGGGACAAGATAATGCTGGATAATGGGATAAAATTAACGCCCCACCAGCCTGAATACCCCCTTCCAGTGGACACTAACTTAAATGCGGCAATTGTCTCCCATGCGCACCTTGACCACTCAGGAAACCTCCCACACTTATTTGCAACCGCAAACTGCCTTACATACATGACCCCACCAACCCTTGAACTGGCCAAAATTCTGTGGTTTGACACCCTAAAAATAGCGGGGTTGGAGGGATTGGAGCCAAATTTCACTGAGGAAGAGATAAAAAAGACCGAGAAGCACACTTTTGGCATGAATTACAGGAAGAACATAGACCTTACTGAGAATTCCTCGATGGAATTCTTTGATGCAGGGCATATCCTTGGTTCGGCAATAACAAAACTTACTCTAAAGGACAAAACACTGGTTTACACCGGGGATTTTAAGGCGGAAGAGACAAGGCTGCATGAGGGCGCCGATTTAAAACTGGGAAAGGTCGATTATCTGATGATTGAGTCAACTTATGGGGATAGAAACCACCCTGACAGGAGGGAATCTGAGAAGATTTTCGCCGAGCATGTGCAGGACACAATTGATGCAGGGGGTCATGCACTAATCCCTGCCTTTGCTGTTGGGAGAAGCCAGGAGATTATTGACATTCTGCATGAGTACAATATCAGCGCCGACATTTATTTTGATGGAATGGGGCAAAAGGTTGCCAGAACCTATTTGAAATACCCAAAATTCCAGAAGGACCCGGGATTTTTGAAAAAGGCCCTAGACAAGGTTATCTGGGTGAAGAATATGGGTGTAAGGAAAAAGGCATTGAAAGAGCCAAGTGTTATTGTCACCACTGCAGGAATGCTGCAGGGCGGGCCTGTCTATGCCTATCTCCCTGAACTTTACAAGGACAAGAATTCAAAAATTATGCTTACAGGCTATCAGGTGAAGGAAACTCCGGGGAGAATCCTCCTCGAAACAGGCAAAATTGCAATTAAGGGAAATTTGGTCACGCCCAAAATGGAACTTGAGAAGTATGATTTCTCGGCTCATGCATCACAGGACGAACTGCTGGACACGATTAAAAAACTCTCCCCTGAAAAGGTGCTCTGTGTGCACGGGGATGAGGAAATTTCACAGATTTTTGTGAAAGAGATTGAGGAACTTGGATTTGACGCAACCGCACCAAAATTAGGCGAGGAAATAGAACTATGAGCAGATTCATAACCGTCCTGGCAGAATCATTCAAACTACTCCTCAAAAAACCGAAACTGTTCCTGCCAAAGATTCTGATTGCGGTTGTTTATGGGGCGTCTATGCTGCTAATTGCGCAACTCTATCTGCAGCTCTACTCAATTGACATTACAGGAATTGCCCTTAAGCCAATTTCACCCGAAACCGCGATGTCAATCCTTATCCTGATGGCACTTAACATAATCCTGCTTGTTTTCGCATTCCTTCTCGACATACTCATTAACGGAATGTACCCCCCAATGGTGGACGATTACTTTGCAAAGAGGAAAATTTCCTTTACTGGTGCAATAAAAAAATCATTCGGGCGTTTCCATATTCTCCTATCAGTTACTTTGCTGGATTTGGCTGTTTTTATTGCGGTTATGGGCCCGTTGGCAGTTTTATTTAATTTTGCCTTGCTTTCAAATAATTATCTTATTATATCGGTAATTCTCCTGATTATCGGCGCGCTGACATTTGCCACAATAGTTATTTTTTACTTCCTTTATCCTGTGGCAATGCTGGAAAAGGAGGGAATTATTTCAACAATTTTAAACTCCTTTAAATCAAGCCGCAGAAATCTTGGCACGGTTTCAAAGGCGGCCTTAATTCCATTCTTCTTTACCATAATTAATTTCGCCCTTGCCTTCCTCCAGGAGAATTTAGGATTTCTTTTGCTTTTTGTTGCGATGAGGCTGATAGTTGCGGCAATTGCAACCTATCATTATGTCCTCAACCCCGTTGTTTACCTCGAGTATGAGAAAAAGGCAGTGGTGAAATGAACACCAGATTCTGTCCCAAATGTGGCTCTGAAAAGGGGCCCTTTGTAAAGGGATTCTGCATGGAATGCTTCCTCAAGGACCATGACCTGGTTCAAATAGATGAGGAAATAGAATTGGAGCGATGCGTGAAGTGCGAAAAAATCAATCTTAAAGGGGTCTGGAAAGAAAATTCTGTGGAGAATATTGAGGAATGGGTCGGTAAAAAAGTCAAGATAAAGGAAATCACCGATGAAAAAATCACCGTAATCCTTGACCCTGAGGAGGAGCATACAAATGCAAAAGTAATTATTTCCGGCGAATTAGGGGGCGAGCCAATAAGGCTTGAAAAGGAAATTAAAATAAAATTCAAGGACACCCAATGCGCGGACTGTGCCAAACTGAGCGGGGATTATTATGAGGCAATAATCCAGATGAGGTTTGATGGGGAAATGAAAGAGGAAAAGGCCGACGAATTTGAGGCAATGCTTGCGCAGATTCTGGGGGAGAGGCATAAGAGTGACGGCCTTGCGATAGTGGTTAAGGCAATCCCGCAAAAAACAGGGGCCGATTTTCTGATTGGGAGCAAGAGGGCAGCAAAAAATGCGGCAGAAAAAATCGCGAAAAAATTCAACACAAAAGTTGTAAGTTCCTACACCCTTATTGGCGTGGACAAGACAGGAAAGGAAAAGATAAGGCACACCCATTGTGTCAGGGTTAAATAGATTTTAAGATTCATACTTTCTCAAAGCATCAAGTATCTCATTAATCGTCTTATTGGTTAACAGCAGTGGAATTTTCTCGCTCTCAGCAATCTTAACCGCAATTGGGTCTACCTTGTCAAGGCCATGTAAAACAACAATTGATGGCTTCATGTCGGTGGAAAATCTCCCGACCTTAACCGCAATCATTGGGCTTCTCCCTGTCTCAACCTGCTTGAAAATTAATGCTCTCTCCGGAGTTTTCCCATACATCTGCATATACTCGTGAACCGGAACCTCGAGAATCACCTTCAAAGAATCAATTATTGAATAGCCAAAAATAGTCGCCTCCTTTAATTTCCCCGGATTTGCAACACATTTGCCACTAATCTTTTCCGCGAAAATTTTACCATTCATCGCTTTCCCAAACTCATGAATATCAAACACATCTTCTTTTGGCTTGAAATCTTTTTCCAATTGCTTCCTTATCTTTCCGCCCTTTTTCTTATCAAGCTCCAAAAGCGATTCAACCAATCTTCTCACAACACCAATTCCGGGGCTTCTCCTTCTCCCGCCCTCATAATCAGAAATGGTCGAACTGCTGACCTTCAAATATTTTGCCAATTCAGTCTGGTTAACTGCGAAAATCTCCCTCCACTTTTTCATGCTCCCGCCGGGGTCTTTGGAAAGGGCTATCTCGCCAGCAATAGTGGTCTGCAATTGATCCATGCAATAATTTACAGCTTTAGAGTTTAAATAGATTTCGTTGATTGTACGGATAGGGAATCGCTGTTTGCCATTTAGTGGTTTTTGGTCAAAAAAGAGAAAGCGGACGGGGGCGGATTCGAACCGCCGACCTACTGCTTACACCCTTCTCATTAATCACAAAGAAGGTAGGAGGCAGTTGCCCTATCCAGACTAGGCTACCCGTCCGTTAATACAGAAAATTCCCCGCAAAACCTTATATTAGTATTGAAAGCACAATTGCGGTAACAATTGGTATGCTCAGATTATCGTCAATTGGGAGCATTTCTGAGAGCATTCCGAAGATTGCCGCCCCCAGTGCCGGAACTAAATTAAATATTCCCGTCAATAAAAGATAGGAAACAATCATCCCCCCAACAGTTCCCTCCAGAGTAAGGCCGCCGATGGTTTTTATGCTGCCGATTGCTTTTCCAATTAAAGTGGAAGCGCCATCACCATAAACGGCAACAATCAAAGCACCAAGTATTACCCCCATATCCTGGAAAAAGGCCATGGTTAAAATAATCCCTGAGAAGAACATAAGCGCACCAATTGCGGGAAATTGCTTCTCCTTATCCCTTCCCGCAACCTTCACCAAATCTGACGCAATCGGAATCTTATAGCCCCACTTTAACAGGATTGAAATTATCAGCCCAAGCAAAAAAATAAGTGAGGCAAGCAGCAGGGCATTAATTCTCCCCAAAAAAAGCACACACCAAATAACTGTGCTCCCCGCAACAACATGGATCAATTGCCTTCTCAATTCACTCATTAATCAAACACCTTTCTTGATGCAATTCACGCATTGCCTAAGGTTTTTATTATTGTTAAACCCCTTAATAATCCTTCTCAATTCCGAATCATTCTTTTTTTTCAATTTCCTGATTTCTTTTGTGAGCAAAGGAACGGCGCGGGTGCAATTATCAATAATCGTAATATTCCCCTTTTTAGCGGTCCTGCTTAAAGGGTTTAAATCAATTGCAACAACCTTTTTCCCGTTCTTTCTCAATACTTCAGTCCGGTCCCCATCCTCAAGCATTACAAGAACACAATCAGATTTCCAAATACCCTTTGCATCAACCATTGCCCTTTTTGAAGAAATTCCCTTAAGTTTCTTTTTTGGATTAACTCCCAAAATCCCAACACCCGATCTTTGAAACTCTTTCTCAATTAATTTTTCTCTTTTTTGTGAACGATAGAAAAGGTTGACCTCAATCTCACAACCAAGTGATTTCGCAAGTGCAACAGTTTCATTCCCGCATAAAACAGTTGTATTTCCATTCACAGAAATAACAGGGAATTTTGCAAGCAGAAGCAGAGCAGCAGCTGCTTTAATTGCTTTTTGTGCAGGGGCAATTGTCCTCTCCCCAAGCAAATAATCAAATGCCTCTCCCCGACCTTGTGCAATCATTCCTGTCGGGGTTACAATCCCCTTTTTCATCCCTTCCTCGATTTTATGCCTTTCAATTAGTGATTTAGAGCGGGGATGTTTTTTGGGAATTTTCATAGGAGATGGGCTCCCTCTTCAGCAAGCTCACAGACCCTGACCCTGGAAGTATACCTTGAGAATTCCCTTCTTGTTGTCCTGGGCTCATCAGTTATTGTAAAAATAGTCTGCCCAAGCATTGCCTGTGCAGTATTTGGCATAATATCCATCATTTCTCTCACCTTTTCATTGGCCAGCCCAACCTGGTTGGTGAAAAACCTGCTTAAATGCATAAAATTGGCGGCTGTTTTCTTTTCCAGAAATTCCTCCATGCATTTACCCCCAACTTCATTAATCTTCTTCTTCCAGGAATCACTTTTGATTATTTTGGCAGTATCAAGCTCATCAAAAAATCCAAGGACAACATATTTCTCCTTAATCGGAATTTCCATTGCATACTGGGAAGGGTAGGGTTTTTTCCCCACAAGCAAACCGGCATATTGCTGTGCAATCACATCCCCCAAACCGGTTTCTGCCTTAATTTCGGCTTCATGCGCAATCATCCTGCAGACCCTTTCAGTCAAATCCATTTCAAGGGCCTCATTTAATGCAAGGGCAAGTGAATATGCGGCGGCACCGCTCAAGCCCAGGCCATAACCAAAGGGAAGCGGGCTTTTGTGCCTTACGCTGATTTTAACATTTTCAGGAAGATGCTTCTTGAACCTTTTCACCACATGTAGCGAAGCAGGGGCCTCAACAACCTTTCCATTAATGAAAATATTGGTCCATCGACCATCCCTAACAGTAACTCTAGTGGTAACCCCTTCATCCAAATTAACTCCGGCCCCTGTTGAGCCATCAGAATAAATCTTAAAAAACCCGGTAAGGTGTGCAGGTGCGAATGCCTTTGCATTCATGTCATTTCCTCCTTCCAACAGCCATTGCATGTTCCTTCTCAAATGGTTCCAATGAAATTACCTCTTTTAAATCAAATTCGTTTTCTAATTGTTTAGTTTCTCCAGCATATAAATCTTTCGCACTCCCCTGTGCGCTTATTGAACGCGCCTTAACGGTCAGCATTCCCCATCCATCCATCTTAAGGTGCATTCTGCTGTTTTTCAGGAAAATCTGGGCCTGGTTTTTCTGTGAAACATCCTGGAAAATCACATCAGGTCTGTAACCGCTCATTGCCTCTTTGTAGCTGTGTGGCAGATTCCCATCAGCCAGTATCGGAACAATGTTCTCCCTGTCCTCGCAAAGGTAAATGAATTTTTGCATGGCCCGTGCGCTGATATCAACGCCAAAAACAACACCCTCTTTTCCCACAATATCTGAAACATGTGAAATGGTTGTCCCTTCCGCAGCTCCCAAGTAAAGGACAATGCTTCCTTCCTTAATCGGCATTTCCCTAAGGCCTTTTTTTATGGCAGCACCCAACTTGCTCCTGAAGGGATCCCAAACCCGGTATTCAATTCCCTCGATAGAAATATGTTCCTCGCCATAAACCTTTTTCCCAGGAGTAAGATTTTTAGTGAGGATGAATTTTCCGAATTCGTAAACTCCTGGAAAAATTTCCTTAAGCTGGGACATTTTATCTCTTCTTTGGTTTATTTCTAAATTTATTATTTGGCCTTGGCTTAAATTTCATATCTTGCCCGGGTTTAAATTTCCTATCCGGCCTTTTATCTGGTTTTCCGGATTTTTTAGGGCCGTTATTTTTCTCAATATCCTTAAGCCTTTTCTCCAAATCCTTCTTCAGCCCATCAGAAATATTCTTCTTTCCAAAATAATCGCCTTTTACCGCAATCGAAAGTTTTGCGGCCAAACTCCTTGCCACCTTTCCCCTGTTCCATGGCTTTACCTGCTTTACAAGTGGGTGGGAGTAAAGGAAACCATATTTTGGACCTTTTGAGCCCTTTTTCAAATGCAAAAATAATGCCTTCTCAGCCCCCAAAACCTGGATGGTTGAGGCAGGCATAAATGCAAGTTTTTTTGAGGACCCTGCCTTTGCAAGAAGCCTTGCACCGATAAATGGCCCTGCAAGTGCTGTAAAATTCGGGAGTGCTTTATTCATCCCCTTCTCAATATACTTCCCTAAATAAGTTCTTTCTTCCTTCAAATTCAACGCATTCAATGCAAGGAGTTTAATTTCCCCCAAATCAGAATCCTCAACCGCGGCACCATTGGATTTCTTGGCGGCTTCAACAATCCTTTTCAGATCATCCTTGCCCTTTACCCATTCTGCCACTTTTTTCTCGGTAAATTCCTTCCTGCCCCCGAGTTCATATGCCAGTTTCAAATATTGCTCATTGTCCTTTGCAACTGAATTCAATTCAGGGAAATGGACCCCATACCACTCAATTAGCTGTTCAGCCAGTAAATTGAAAACAGAGTCCAAATCATCCATCAAATTGATGGATTTTATCAAATGGACGTCCTTGCCCGAATAATGCTCCTTAACCTTCTCTTTGGTGGATTTTATCAGTTTTCTCCTTAAAGCGGCTATTTTGTCCATGAAATCACGTTATTTATTAACCGAAGAATTGTTTATAAATACTATCAAAACTAGTTAATTAGGTGCATAAATGCCGAAAGAAGAAATCATAAATCTCGCCCTAAGACGGGGCCTGTTCTATCCTGCGGCAGAGATTTACCCCAATTCCCCTTCCGGATTCTGGGATTTCGGGCCTGATGGGGAAACCATAAGGAGAAAGATTGTTGAATTCTGGCGCAATGAATTGGTGGAAAAGGAGCATTTTGTTGAGATTTACGGCGCCCAGATATTGCCTGAAGCGGTGTTTAAGGCTTCCGGCCATCTGGACAGCTTCAATGACCCTATTGTGCAGTGCAATAAATGCAAATCCCTTAACAGGGCCGATAAGATTATTGCCGATGTCACAAAGGGCATAGTTCCTGAAAGCATGTCAACCCCTGAACTGGATTCACTTATTAAAAAACACAATGTGAAATGCCCGAAATGCAAATCTGACCAACTGGATAAGGTAAAAACATTCAATATGATGATGAAAGTTAATATTGGTGCAACTGGTGATTTAACATCCTACCTGCGTCCTGAAACCTGCCAGAGTATTTTCCTGGATTTCGCGCGGGTTTACAAGACCTCAAGGCAAACCCTGCCTCTGGGAATTGCGCAGGCCGGTGCCTCTTTCAGGAATGAGATTGCCCCAAGAAACACTTTGCTGAGGGAACGTGAGCTTGGGCAGATGGAAATAGAAATCTTCTTCGACCCTGATAAGATAAATGATTTTGAGAAGTTTGATGATGTTAAGGATTACAAATTAAATCTCATGCTTCTGAAAGACGGAAAAGTTTCAAAAGTGAAATGCAGTGATGCGGTGAAAAAGAAAATCGTCTCAGGAAAGTTGGTTGCATATTACCTTGCAAGGGTGCAGCAATTATATGAAAGATACGGGATCCCAACCGAAAAAATCAGGTTCAGGGAATTGGATGATGATGAAAGGGCCTTTTACGCAAAGGAAACCTGGGACTTTGAGATTGAAACCGATTTGGGCTGGATTGAATTAATCGCAAACAATTACAGGACCGATTATGATTTGAAAGGCCATTCTGCCGGAAGCAAACAGGACCTTTCCGTTGTAGAAAACGGGAAGAAATTCATGCCTCATGTTTTTGAAATCTCGGCAGGAATTGACCGAACTTTTTATGTTCTCCTTGACAATGCATTCAAAAAGGAAAAGCGGGGGCCTGAGGAAAGGAGTTTCCTTGATTTAAATCCAAGGATTGCGCCCTATTTAGTTGCGGTTTTTCCGCTTGTAAAAAAGGACGGGATAAAGGAAAAGGCAGAGGAACTCTACCAATTGCTGAACAGCTATGAGTTTGATTCTTATTATGATGAGAAGGGGAGTATTGGGAAAAGGTATGCCCGCGTGGATGAGATTGGTGTTCCCTATGTGATTACAGTTGATTATGACACAATGAAAGACGGCACAGTAACCCTGCGGGAGAGAAACTCAATGGAACAAAAAAGGGTGAAAATAGACACACTCCCAGAACTCCTCTGGAAACTCCATCTCGGAAAAACGACGATAAAGGAAATTTAATTTTTCAGCTGAGGAATCATAATGGCGGAGAAAATTGAATTCAATTTGTCTGAAAATCTTAATGAATCCAATTTATCGCAGTTGGTTAATCTTCGAAGTCTTGCGGCTAATGAGATCGGAGAAAAACAAACGAAAACAATGGCTGAACTAAAAAAAGGAGGGTCTATAGCAATAATAAAGAATAATGAAGTTATAGGATATATTGGTTTCAGAGAAGATAAAGGGAGACAGAAATTTGTTTATGCCGGAGTCTATTTGAAAGGAGATGAAAGGGGAAAAGGTTATGGGCAGGATCTTGTTCATGAGCTGGCAAAGGAAGCCAAAAAAAGACAACATTGGGAGGTTGATTTTGGAGTAGCCACAACCGCTGTGCGTTCACTGCTTTTAAAGGCATCAAAAAAAACCCAAGAGGGCAGCCCAATTAAGGAATTCAAAATCTCTAAACTCCCTGGCGCAAATTCTAGGCTTATAATAAGAAGAAATAGGCATTAGGGAAATTTAATTAACATCCTAGTTCTTTAAGTTATCAGCGCCTCGGTAGCTCAGCCTGGCTAGAGCACCTGCCTCGTAAGCAGGGGGTCGAGGGTTCAAATCCCTCTCGAGGCTTTCTATTTCGTAATGTTTAACTTGAGATTTTTATTAACGTCCATTCCCATCGGGACATCGAGTTTTGCATGGAGGAACCATATTGTTCTTGAGCCAAAATTTTTGAAAGCCTGCATTGCGCCCAAAATCTGTCCGGCACCATCATTCCCATATTCCTTTCCCATAACATCCTCAGGAATCTTAATTTTAAATGGATAAACATTGGGCAGCTGTGTTGCGGGGTATTCCTTTTCCCCGTCAAGTTCCTGCACTATGTTGCAAATCCTGTAGGTTTTGCTTCGGTTATGCATTGTTGAGGGCCCGCTTCCCATCTGGATTCCTCCACTTACCATCGAGCGCCGTTCCCCGATAAGTGCAATCTTAACTGCCCTTGCCTTAACCTGCTTTTTTACAATTAGTGTTAAGGTCCCTTCAATGGTTTCCCCTGGCTTGAAGTCGGTTTTATTAACCTTAATTTCTATTTTCCCGGGCCCAAGTCCAAACATATTAGTTATCTGTGTACTTTCTAATATTAAAATTTATCTTATTCACAATCCAGGTTTGCCCCTGGCTTTTCTTGCGTTGGAAATCATCCTTAGATTCGAGGGCAAAATCCATTGTGGGGTCAACCTCAAGCCTAAGGGCATGAAACAGGAAAAAACCCGTAATTATCCGCATCATAAATAGAATTGGCCAAATATGGTTTTTCTGGAATTCGACCATTTTAAGAAAAATCTCGTTCAGAGCCTCAGACATAAGAAATTCTTAATACAGGATATATTTAAGGCTAAATGCGTTGTTTTAACAGATATCCTATCAATGAGCGCAATCCTAATTGAAAAGAATTATAAAAACTAACATCGTTTCTATTGTAATGGATAACAATAAATTGTTAAGATTTCTTACAGATGCCATCGCAATTGAGGAGGTCGATGTAGCTATTAACATCTCCCTCGCCCTTAACCAAGTTATGAACTCCGATATTGAGCCAAGAACCAAGGAAGAAATTCTATCAAGGCTTAAATTTCTTTTAAGTGAAACTCAGAAACACCAGAAAATATTTTCTAAATTGACAAGGGAGCTGGTGCAATAGTGTCGGAATCAAAGAAAACATTATTGGATAGATTTAAGGAAATAAGCGCTATGGAAAATCAGGCACATGATTTCTACTTCGCAAATCTTGAGAAAATAACTCGTGAGGATATCTCCCGGCCGATTAAAAAGATTGCGGAGGATGAGCTGCGCCATGCCGCGGTTGCTGATGAATTGGTCAGCATTGCCGAAAAAATCGGCGAAGATAAGGAAAAAATATCTGCCGTGTATTCTGAAACATTAGAAAGGCTTGAAACGGAGTTAGGAAATTTGGATAGCCCCTGCAGCATTTTACTCCTGACTACTGTTGAATCATATGCAAAAGCAAGCTTTGGCCTCACTGAATATTCCCATAAAAAAGGGAAAAAAATACTTTATTTTGCGGTAAATAAGTCTGGTAGCAAGGTTAAGGAATTGATGGGAGAGGCCGGCGGGGATGTTAGTGGCGTTACCTTCATAGATTCAAATACGGTAAATGAACAGGGCCAAATAGTTGATGTTAAAAATCTGAGCGAGTTTGCAATTAATATCGAAAAGGCCGAATCTAAAAATCTGTTTGTGATACTAGATTCCCTTGCCGCACTTTCTACCTATCATGATCAAAAAACCATTGAAAAGTTTATTCACTCTATAATTTCCCAAGGAGGTAGGAATAATTTCTGTGTAGCCTTTATCGCAGTTGATTCCGGCGAAGGGGACACCGCCCATAAAGCAGCTATTGCCTCTTGCTTTGACAAGGTAATAAACATTTAGCCAGTAATCAGGCCTTAAGCAGTTATTATGCGAAGTTAACTCATATTGCAAAAATATATAAATCAGAAAAGCTATTCTTTACGTTAATGAACCCCAAATACATACTAGCCCTGCTATGCCTGCTTTTATTGCTCAGCTGTGCCTTTGCCCAGGATTCCGAAATTGGGATAGAATTCATTAAGCCCGAAAGGGGCGTAAGGTTTGAGAAAGGGGATACAATTGAAGTTGAGGTGGAAATAACCTTTCCCGAAGGGGCGCAGCACAAGATGGTTGTCGGCAGCTGGGGCACAGGCGGCGGCGTAATGGACATTGAGCTTACGCTGAATGATGCTGGAAATTATGAAGGGCAAATAGAAACAAGCCAGGAAATTAGTGGATTGCGGATAAATGTATTTGCAAGGGCAGACATCGGAGGGATGGGGATTGACAGCCAGGAGGAAATTCCGGTCAACTTTGTCTCTCTTGAGCTTATGGCGGATGCAGAATTCATTCCCCCAGGACCCTACTACCTTGGTTCAACAATAGAAAAGATAAGAATCGATGTATCCTATCCCGACGGTTCAAAAGTCCCCCTTGAGAATCTTGTGGACCCTGGGTACAGGATTGGGATGGACAGCGGCAGGCTGAATTTAACAGAGGAGGACGGCTCGCTTGTTGCCGAACTTAATTATAAGATTGAGCTGAATGAGCAGTTCCTGCGGGAAGGCTTTGGCAGGCTGGAATTTGAGATGTATAATATCAGGGACGAATTCAACAACGAGGCAAACAGCATCAGAAAGGACATAATGGTTGAGAAGGAGCACGATTCACTGAGAGTAAAAACAAAGGGCCTTTCCTCCTACACAAGGCTTTTCCACGATATGGATTATGCCTTTGTGATAGAACTGCAAAAGGGCGATGATGTGGAGAATGAATCTGTTCAGATTACAGATACCCGGGATTTGGAAAACAGGAGGGAATGCCAGAAAGTGAGTGATGAAGGGGAAAAGGCGGCATATGAATGCGTGGAAAAGACCCCCTCAATGGAGGAAGGGGGAAAGATGACATATATTGCCCTTGCAACAGCCACTGTTTCAGGAAGGGATGTTACAGTATATCAAATTCTTGAACTTGAGGTTTCAAACAAGGTGCATTTGGACAATCAGTATCCAATGGATATGGTGGCCCTGGATGAGTTAGAAAACGAGATTGAGGTAAATTTCTACTACAACGAAAATGGAAAGCTTGAGGGGGGCAGTTACAGCGGAACAGTGAATGATATCTCTGTCGAATTTGTGTGGAATGCGGAGGAGGACGCATATGTTGCGGAGTTTGACCTGCTCTCTTTGGGGGAGGGAAGGCATGATCTGGAGTTTGCGGTTGAAGGCCTTAATCTCGAGAATGATTATGTTTCTGTGGAAATCCTTCCTGAGGGCACAATAGTCGGTCCAGGCCCCAATGGGAAAACAGGAGAAGGAGGAGGCATAGACATGATTTTAATAATAATTGCAATGTTTGTGGTTCTTGCCCTTTTCACATTCATGATATGGGTAATGGTTTTAAGAAAGAAAAAGGCGGAAACAATTGATGAATTAAAGGAAGAGCAAGCAACCATGAAAGCGTTGCTGAAAAAGATTGAGATTGATTTTTACAAGAGAAGATTAAACGAGGTTGAATTCAAAAAAATGTCCCTGGAAGCCCAGACGCGTTTGGAGAAAGTAACCGCTAAACTAAATGCAAAGGGCACTTTAAAAAAAGAAAAGCAGAAATGAAAGTTTATCCGCCTATTTCTATAGTGAAATCGTGTGTTTCCGGAATCCTTACTCCGGTTCTTACAGGATCAAAGTACTGCATTATTATGTTACATAACTTTGTGTCATTTTCCTCTGTCGGAGGCACATCAATTATCATCTTGATAGTCTTCTTGTCTCCCGGACCCAAATCAAATTCATCGCTTGATAAGTCAATCCATTGGTGGGATGTGCCATCGCAATTAGGGATGAGGCTAATAAGTTCAACACTAACTTCACTCTTGTTGTTCACGATTAGAGTGTCAATTTTTGTTGGATAACTGCCCTCCACCTTGTTTATCTTATAGCTTGAATCAAGGCCTGTTAGATCGAGATTAACCCTCACAGGCCTGACTTTAAGGTTTATGTTCAGCGCCCTTGTGCCAATTCCTGAATTCACCACTAGCTCCCCGTCGACCGATTCAGTGTCCTGATTTTCGGCAATGGTCACTTTCACAGGAATATTGAGGAGAACTTTAACGGTTCTTTCGGTTCCGGGCGCCAATTGCTCAATGCTTTCCGGGGAGAAACTAAACCAGCTCCTTATTTCCTCCTTGGTGTTGTTTGTCATATCGTTTGATATGTTAAGGCTGAAGGAGATATCGGTTATTGTAAAATCTCTTGATTTATTTTCAATCTTGAATTCCTTTTCAACATTTCTGGTTCCAGCATCCACAGTCGAGAAATTAATCCTAGCATCCGTGTCAAAATCCCCGCTATCAAACTCAATAATTTCCGCGCCACTGATTTTTATCTTAGCATTTGAATTGTCCAGGCCTTTAATCCTTATGGCGCCATCAATATCATCATCTGCATCTGCCTTTGAGTCAATTGTTAAATTAATTGCCGCATCAAGGCTCCCGACAGGAACCACAGTAACAGTTTCATTATTCTCGCGCACAAGCTCTATCGAAGAGGTGGCCTTGCCAAGTGCCCCATCCACAACCAACCTTATGTTTTGCTCCCTCGATGTGTTGTTAATTACAGTAACCGGAATTACTTTGGTTTCGCCTGTCGCAAAGCTTGTTGGTTCGGCTCCTTGTAGTTCCAGTTCCAAATCAAGGTCTTTTTCCAGCGCAATTTCCCAGTCTTCGTTACCTGAAACAGTGAATGATTTTCCGATCTCTGTTTTGTATGTTGGTGCACCGGCTTCTGCATCGTAAGTATTGCCCTGCCTTAGTGAAATTGTTCCGCTACCGTTCTTAATTTCCCCGACAGAATTCCCGCCTGAATCAGTTATTGTAGCAATGCTTGTTGAAATCTCATCCCCTTCAGTATCTACCACCGAAATAGTGACATTCCTCATATCGCCTATGAAGAATGAATACAGGAAAAACCCCACAACAAGAACAATAATTGCAATAAGAATCAGGGGCCAGAATTTCTTAAGTAGAGGAACAGCCTTATCGGCAATCTGTCCGCCAATCTCAGATGCCTGCCCTAAAGGGCTCTCATCCTCAAATTCAATATCATCCCCACCCATACTGGGAGAATCATACTTATCTTTGCCTTCATCATACATTTTAACCGTTATAATTAGCAAAAACTTATATTAAAACCTTGCCCCATGTAAAAACAATATTCCTCCTGTATTTTTAGCCAATTCCTGGGGAAATTTCAAGCACATCGTAAATAGTGCATACAAATCCTTCTTGCCCAGGCTGAACTGCGCATTGGGAAACAGAATCCTCAGGACATTCAATAGTCCTTAACAATTCATTTGCTGAAATCCTGACATTTTGACTGCAATAATTATACAAATTCTCTGAAAATTTCAGGACTTTTTCCCCATCTCCAGTGTCCAGGGTGAAGTAATCACTCCCTTGTGCACAATAACTTTCATGTGTTTTTTCCCAGCTCTTGCAAAGAATTGTACCTTCAAGTTCTACTTCCCCAACAATTCTGTCCCCATCAATACAGCCAGTTAACGCCAGCATGGCTGCAATGGCAAGAATCATGAATCTGGTTTTCATATTCTAAATGTATATTAAACTGCTATTTATACATTCCTTTTCCTAAACTTCAAAGATTTTGTATAACTCGAATATAAAGGGGCTAGGCATACTTGTTTTTACAGCGAATATTTATATTAAAACCTTGTCCTGCGAAAGAAAACCGGACTTTATTCATATCTCAGGGCTTCTATCGGCTTTAATTTCGATGCAGCCCTTGCAGGCAGTAAACCGGAAACCACGCCAATTACTGTTGAAAGTACCATTGCAATTGCCATTAGTTCAATTGACACAAACGTATTTAATCCGACAAAAATTGACAGCAAAAGATAACCGCCCACCCCCAAAATTACGCCAAGCCCCCCACCAATAAAACCAAACAACCCTGATTCAATCACAAAAAGTTCCATTATTTCCCCATCAGTTGATCCCAAAGCCTTCATAATTCCTATCTCCTTGGTTTTCTCCAGAACTGAAGTAAACATGCTGTTTGCAATTCCAACAGCACCAACAATTAGGGAAACTGCGGCAATTGCGGCCAAAAATAAGGTCAATGTTCCGAGAACCTCATTTATCTGTTCCTGCAAAGCTAGGAATGAACTCACAGTAAAATCCTGGTCCCTTTCAGTAACCTTCCTGGAAAGCATTAAGGCCTCTGTAAGTTCTGCCACAGTTTCTTCAGTAATTTCCTCATTCTTCACTTTTGCCTTTATTGAGGAATATGTATTTTTTTCCACATCGGTCACATCCCATGCACTCCTATATGGCATAAAGACAGTTGAACCACTTATTCCCTCCTCCAATATGCCGACAACAGTAAATGGCACATCCTCAAGTGTAATTCTCCTCCCAACAGTTATCGGTTGCTTGAATACCCCGTTTGCAATTGTATTTCCAATAACCACCACCGAAGAATCGCTCGCACCCAACAGCCTTCCTGATTCAAGTTCAAGGTTATCAGTTTCCGGCCAGGTGGTTGGGTTAACTCCCTGAATGCTGGCAGTAATTTGTTCTGCCAGAAAAACTAAATCACCTCTCCCTGATACAATTTCATTGGTATGCTGCACATTTGGATTGCCCTTAATTATAACTAAATCCAGTTTCCCGAGTTCAGGTTCTTCTGTGGAAGTTGCAGGAGTATTGCTGAAAGAAGAGGCATGCCCCCCACTTCCCGGACCCCTAAAAGAGCCTGCGCTGCTGAAACCAGGGGTGATTGTTATTACGTCTGCCCCAAAACTGGAGAAATTTTCAGATACGCTTGCGGAGGCCCCCTCCCCTATTGAAACAATGGAAACCACTGCCGCAACACCTATGATTATGCCCAGCAGCGTTAACCATGCTCTCAACTTCCTGTGGAAAATATTGTTTAGGGATAGCTGGAAGGAATCCTTTAGTTTCAATTTTTATCACTTGTCCTTGGTTTTAAGGAAAAACCATGCAAGCCCGGCTATTGATGCAGCTGCCGCAATCAAAACAACAAACAAATCTGATTGCAGCAGGAAAATCGCCACAATAAAAAGTGCCGCAATTCCTGCCAGAACTACACCCAACTTTTTCCAGTCTCTTTTTACCTTTAGAATGTTGAATGCAACCGCGGCCCCAACAATCAACACCAGCAAAACCCAGGGAACTAATGATAAAATGCCGGCCCCTTCGGCATGTGCCCCATTAATAGTTCCGCCTGTCGCGTATGTGCCTGCACCTGAATTAAGCTGGACAGTTTTCTCAACACTTTGCCTTTCTCCTGTTGTGTCGGTGTAATCTATTTCAATTAAGAGTTTGCTGGAAGTGAGGCCGTTATTTGATGGCTGAAGCTTATCATCAGATGATTCCCCATTTGATGTTGAAACCATCCTGCTGCCCGGAAACCTAACACCCATTCCCTGGTTTGTATTCTCAGTGGTTCTTGTTTGCCCCATATTGAAATTTGCAAGGGTGAAATCGCCCTTATTCAAATTCCCCAGAATCTCAACATTGCTTCCGCTGATGTTAACCCCCGCCTGTTGCGGAATCCTCACAACAACAGCATCTGCATTGTTTGAGCCGATGTTTGCAATGCTTAATGAAAGCTGGCCACTGTCCAGAATCTCCGCACTTACCTCAAAATCGGTTTTGCCGCCAATCAGCAATCCCACTCGCGAAGTTTGTGTTTCAGTCCCATTGACATCTGTGAAGACCATGCTTACCTCCAAGGGATAAATTCCAGGGGAGATATTGGGGTCTGCTGCCACAGTATATGAAATCTCTTTTGATTCATTAGCTCCCAAGAGAGATATATATCTCTTATTGTCAGAACCTAAAGGAAGCACTAAATCATCTTCCTCTTCCCATGAGAAGGAGATGTTTGATATCGGCGTTCCACCAATATTTTCCAATGTAAAAATTAATTCAGTCTGCTTTCCAGGGTTTATTATCCTGGGCTCAATTACCACATCAATATTTTTTTCTGTTTTTGTAACTGCGACAGTAACCGTCTGTTTTTCAACAACCTCATCACCATCCCGTAAATAGGTTAAAGTCAGGGAAGCCGGATAATAACCGGGGAGAGTATCCCCCCTAACTCTGAATTTAAACACAATTGTTTTTGTTGCCTCTGATTCAATGAGTTCAATCTTGTCGGTTAACTCTACCGCCTCAAATTGATTTCCGATATCAAGGGTGGCAGTCAAGTCTTTAATTGATATAACCGTTCCCCTGTTTCTGACATCGATTGCCAGACTCACAACATTCCCTGCATGAATTGTTGAAGGCAGAAAACTTGTGGAAGTGATTTCCGTAAGGAAACCATAATCTGTTGCTGCGCTAACTGTTGGCAATAAAGTTAATGCCATTATTACTAGACATATTGTTGAAATTATTTTTTTACTCATTAAATCCCTCCAGTTTTATTTTTTTCCATTGAAACAATTTCTCCATCCTTTAATGTAATGACCCTTTCGGCATATTCCGCAATATCCTGCTCGTGGGTAACAACAACAATTGTTTTGCCCTCTTTTTTGTGAAGGTCCGTGAAAAGTTTCATTATTTCCTTGCCGGTTTTGGTGTCAAGGTTTCCTGTTGGCTCATCTGCCAGAACCATTGAGGGTGATGCCGAAAGCGCCCTTGCAATTGCCACCCTCTGCCTTTCCCCCCCAGAAAGTTCTGAAGGGATGTGGCCGACCCTGTGCTCCAAACCAACCCTATATATCAAATCCATTACCTTGCTCTTAATTTCTTTCCCATCAAATTCGTGAATTCTCATAGGGAGCGCAATATTTTCAAAAATACTTAAGGTAGGGTAAAGGTTGAAAACCTGGAACACAAAACCTATCTTTCTCCCCCTTATCCTTGCAAGTTTTGATTCAGGGAACTGCGTAATATCAATCCCATCAAGCAGAATATTTCCTTTGGTTGGTTCGTCCAGTGCCCCCATCATGTTCAGTGCAGTGGATTTTCCCGAGCCTGATGAGCCAACAACAGCAACAAATTCCCCTTCCCGAATATTCATGTTTACTCCTTTCAATGCCGGAACCTCAACAGAACCCATTTTGTAGATTTTCCAAATATCTCTTAGTTCCAAAACACTTTTTTTCAATTGAAACACCTTTGCATAGTATTAAATGACTTCGCAACAATTAATAGTATTACTTGTAACCACTTGAAACAATAGTATTTTGTTTATAATGGTCATTGAAACGTGATGAAACATGAAACCAACTGAAACTATTTTTAAAGCGAAAAAGAGATATGTTACTGTAATGATTTTATGTTTCCTATATGGGGGCTTTGCAATTATTATGAGCTTATTTCTAATTTATGCTTCAATTTGGATGCCTGGTGGGGGACTTCATAATGAATCGCTTCAGAATGGTATTGGGGATTTGAACAATTTGCAGAAGGGAGATGGTTCCCGCGGAATGCCCTTTATGAGGCCTCCATTCGACCCAATACAACTCATCACTTCCCCTCTTTTGCTGACCTTTTTGGGGAGCGGCATAATAGCATTGTTAGCAGGAATAACAATTTTGAGTTTAGTAAGGGAGAAGGAAATAAAGAGCATAAAAAAACAGACTGTGGACAGTCTGCTCCTCCCTGATGAAAAGGCCCTGATTGAAACCCTGAAAAAATTCAATTATGAATTAACCCAATCACAACTCGCAAAGGAATCAGGTTTGACCAAAGTGCAGGTTCATAGGGCAATAAAAAAACTCGAGGATAAGGGCGTAATAGAAAAACACAATTATGGACTAACAAATAAAATAATCCTCAAAAAAGAACTTATTGAATGAATTGAAGAAAGAATAAAAGGGCGTTTCAGCAGCCCCAGTCCCCTTTTCCATCTGAACTTTTCTCGTGCTTTACCACTGATTTAAAGAAACCTGCAATAAACCCGAGCATTGCTCCAATTGCTGCGAGATTTGCATTCCCAACACCCACTTGTGCAAACCCTTCAACAACCAACCCTCCCAAGAAAGGGGTAATTGAAAGGATGAATCCGGTTACTGCGCCAACAAGCGCACCAATTATTGCAAAGAAGAAAATCGCAACAATTCCGAATATCACAATTATAACACCAATGACTGCCGCAATCAAACCGCCTACTATAGGAGCTATCATTTTCATTGACATTAAATCACCTTTCAGATGTAGCGGGAAAGTTATTTTAAATCTTGTTTTGCGGGTTTAGTGGTGCCTTGCCTATTTATTAAAAACGTTTGCATGACAATTGGCTTGGTTAAAATGAAAAAAATCAAAGTTGGCCTTATTGGCCTGGGAACTGTAGGGACAGGGGTCGCAAAAGTCCTTCTTGAGAAAAGGGCATTTCTGAAAAAACGCACAGGAATTGATTTTGAGCTTGCGGCAGTTGTTGACAGGAACATCAAAAGAAAGAGGGATGTAAAGATTCCAAAAGGAGTTCTTACCACCAA
>JAFCCJ010000079.1 GCA_017610305.1 Candidatus Iainarchaeum sp. | reverse complement strand
ACCAAATCAGGGGTCCAGTACACCTGCGCATTTGGGGATCTGGATGATTCAACTTACACCCACTACTATTCCTGCAGGGACGGCGGGCTTAATGCATCCGCCACAGCAACAATCAACTTCAAGGTGGCGGCTGTTGGTCCAGCAACCGCTACAGACATAAATGGATTATGGCAGGAGATCAATTTCAATGCAAATCTAGTTTGTGCAACCGAGCCTAAATGGTTTAATTCTGATTATGCCTACAGGCAGGCGATATCCATCCAAAATGTCGGGAATACAAGCCTCGACAATACTTACACACTGGATGTTGACGGATTTGATACAGCCTCCTTAATTTCAGCAGGAAAGATGAAATCTGACTGTTCAGATTTGAGAATAGTGTACCAAGGAGCAGAGGTGGATAGGGAAGTGCTAGGCTGCAACACTGCAAACACACTTGTCCAGTTTAAAATGAAAAATTCAATTTCTGCAGCAACTGGTGCCCCTGCAGATAATTATAAAACTGTCAATGCCTCCGCCCAAGGCGACACTCTAACTATCACATGCGATGCAGGAACTAAACTTTTGGGTGCTGAATCTCTTTATGGTTGGAATGCAAACTTTGGAACTTCCCACTGTTTGGAGGACGGATACACCTTCTCATGCAAAACCTGCGCAGCTTCTTTAGGAGGGGATTCATGCTCTACCAGCTATGGAGGATGCCCTGACTGTCGCAACGGTGTGCCCAAATATGGTAGGCTAACCGGACATTGTGCAAGCGACGGCACCACATTCACAACAGCAGTGTCAGACAACAATTATTTCGTTTTCTATGGAAACCCAAATGCAGATTCCCCGCCAAATGACTATCAGGATATTTTCTTTTTCGGAGATAACTTCAATGACAACAGCCTCAAAACCCTCCAAAAAGGGATTTCGCGGAATAGGGTTTTTCAGAATTACACGAACACCTATGCCGACCAGATTGTTGAAAGCAATGGCCAGATTAAATTAACATGCATAGGAAGCTGCAAACAAATCTCTTGGATAAACCGTAAGCTCCTCTGGCATGTTGGTACAGGAGGAGACTGGGTATTGAGCGCAAAACTGGTGAGCCTTACTGGAGTGGCATCGCCAATCACTAATCTGACAAATCAGGCCTATTTCGCAGGCCTTTTTGCGGGTGATACTTATGCGGAGAGTGGCATAATCTATGGAAAGACAAGTTCACCTTATGATGTCGGGGGTGCAGGGACGGGTGGAAATGAGTATACTATTACGCACCAATATATTAATAGTAATTTACCAAATGGCTGGCTCCAGCCAACCGGAGTTTCAGCCGTTCCAAAATGGCTGAGAATAACATCCATTGACCAGACTAATACAATGGACTACACATATCTCTCTGATGATGGAATCAGCTGGACAAGAGGTGAGGGAATAGGAAAAAATGCTAATGCGGGTTATTTCGGTATTTTCCAGTCAAGCAACAATGCCGGTCTGAATATGGTAAGCAGCTTTGATAATGTAAGCATAAAGAAACTCATTAAAACCCAGCCAAAGTATTATTTCGGCACCGAGGAAGATTACACCACTAGCAACACCGACTGTGCAACAACCAAATACCGGATTGATACAGATCCAACAACAGGGGAAACAATGCCCGAAGCATGGCAGGATTATGACAGCAACATTATATTTACACAGGAAGGAGACTGGAAAGTTGAGTACTACAGCACAGATGATTTCAGCAACACAGAGGCAACCAAGACTGCCTATGCAAGAATTAAATCTTCGGTTGCGCCAACAGTAAGCTTCAATGTCCTTTCAGGAGATGAGACCATAAACGCAAGATATATGAGCAACTATCTCCTGGATTTCAATGTCAATGATCTGGATTTCAATAATTTCAGCGACAACCTAACCGCAGATATTTATTATTCAACAGCCAGCGGACTATATGAAAACTCAATAGTAACCGGCTTTGATTTGAATTCCCTTGCAAACCCGAATTTGGTGGGTTACTGGCCACTTGATGAGACAAGCGGTTACTGGGCATATGACAAAAGCGGATTCAAGGAGCATGCGCTGGTTGGTGCATTGTATAATGTCGCATCAGGAGGATATTACTATGGCAATGCCTCCCCAAACCCGCAATGGATTTCAGGTAAATTCGGTAATGCAATCGACCTCAACATAATGGAGGGACTTGAATTTCTTGGCTCAATACCGCTTACATCACTCACTAATAGAAAACTGACCTTCTCGGCTTGGGTCTATCCAAAGGACGCGTCTACCAATTATCAGGATATACTGGGCACAACCAACAACAACGTAATATTTAGGCATGCTGATGGCAGCTTTTATTATACATCAAGCTCAGGCCTTAGTTTGAATATGGGCAGTAATTCTCTCCCACTTAACACCTGGACCCAGCTGGTGGCAACCTGCGACACAAGCGTAAACAGCAAGAGATTGTATGTAAATGGAGTTCTTGGCGCCTCAGGTCCCACCATATGGTATTCAAATAATTATTGCCTGGAAAACAATTACATTACCGCATTCGGCACCAGCGTGTCTCATTCAGTTTATGTCGCCTACCAAAGAACAACCAATATGAGCATGGATGAAATCAAGCTCTACAACCGCGCATTAACCCCTGGAGAGGTTGAAAGGGAGGCTAAATTTGCATTCCCCCAGCCATGCTCTGATTTCAATTATATGAACCAGACCGACTGCGGTTATGACTGGAATATCACAGGCGTTCCTGAAGGAAGATATTACATTGACATACGCATATCTGATGAGCATGGAAACACAGTCTCGCTCTCCGCCCCAGGGCTCCTTACACTATCCAACTTCGTTGACAACACAGGGCCTATTGGAACAATTATCATAAATGACGATGCAATAGGGACTGAAAGCACATCCGTAAACCTCACAATGACCTATTCAGATGATTATTCAGGCGTTGCCAATATGAGCTTTAGCTGCAACAACAGTGACTGGACAAGCTGGGAAGCTGCCGCATTATCAAAGAACGGCTTTGACCTGAGTGCAAATGGTGCGGTTGGATGCTCAACAGCAAGTTACGGAACCAAAACAATTTATGTAAGATTCCAGGATTCAGAGAGTAATATCGGGCAAAGTTCAAATGACAGCATATTCTATGATGAT
>JAFCCJ010000032.1 GCA_017610305.1 Candidatus Iainarchaeum sp. | reverse complement strand
CACTTAACCGCAGACTCTCCTGCAAAAGCAATAGGGAGAAATGGCGAAGATATAGGTGCCTATCCAAGAGCAGACGATACCCTTATTGGTGCGCCTGATTTAGGAATAGTGCCTTGCACACCAACAACAGAAATCTGTGACAACGGAACAGACGAGGATTGTGACAATTTGATTGACTGTGATGATCCTGATTGTGATGGCACTTCGGAATGCCTTGTCTGCACACCAGAACCGGAAATCTGCGGTGACGGAATAGACCAGGATTGCGATGGGGAGGATATCATGTGCCCGACATGTTCTGAAGGAACAATAACTGATAGATGCAATTGCGGAGGAACTCCTTATGAAAGTGGCTACTGCTGCTCCGGCACTTATCAAACCACGTCATGTACTCCTCTAGAGAGATGCGACCAAACAACTATTGAAACATTATTGGGAGCACCAGTAATTTCACTGATAAATTCCAGCAACAGCTTAATGTGCGGCGGAATCACCGGAGAAGCAATACCGAGAATTCTGATGCGAGGTACAATTGGGGAAGTAGACCAGCAATTCAACTATGAATACAATACTGATGTTGAGGTCCAAAACATTGTGCAGGATTTACTCCCTTCTCAGGATTACGATATTTTAATCCTTAATTTAGATAACGGCCAATCAGCAACCCAATCCCTGCAATCCAATTCTTCCGGGGAAATAACTTTCAATGTTGAGTCTATTGGGGACCCGCCAGAAGGAAATCCACAAATAAGCTCAGCCCCGTCAACAATTTCTGATAATTCCCAAATAACAATCTCAGGAATTAATTTCGGCTCCAAAGCACAGGCAGCACCAATAAAATGGGATGATTTTGACCAGCCGGAAAATAATTCTGGGGACGTAATTTCAAATTGGGATTATCAGCCAAATCCCCCCTTTAGTCCCCCGCTGTATAGTTCTGATAATTCGATGCAGGGGAGCGATAAACACATGAGATGCAGTTTTGGTGATATGGGATATGGCTGCGCATTCTCTTACGAACATCAGGCCACATTTTCCCCGGTTTATTTAACATTTTGGTTCAAACGCTCAAATCCCGGGGGCATTGTAACTGATAATGAAAAATATTTACGGATTACATATACGCCGAATGATGGGGTAGGGGATGGGCCAGCTGTTGGCCATAGTTTTATTGGAACTACTCCCGGAAGCCCAGTTACTGCAGTAAAAGGAGGAAACGGGCCTAGTGATTGGATGGCTGCCGGAAGATGGTGGAACGAGAGCACATATGCATTGGATAGCTGGCACAGGTTTGAGGGATATTATGTTGAGTCCAATCCTTTCGGTTCCAGAAATGGAATTTTAAAAGAGTGGTTCCAGGACGGCGGCATTGGAAATACTTTCGATGTTATCTTAGACCAAAGTATGGATTCAAATCTGCCCCCAAGCACAACGCATTGGAGAGGGGTTATTTTTGGCAAATATTTAAGGCGGGGGTTGGTTGGTTTAGCCCCTGTTCCTGGGTTTTTATTCCACCATGATTTTGATGGAATTTACATAGACAACACCCAGGCAAGGGTTGAAATCAGCAACAATCCAAATTGGTCTGCCTCAACCCACCGCGAAATCCAAATCCCTTCAGCATGGAGCAATGGCACAATCCAATTCACAGCAAATCAAGGGGCATTCACAAGTGGAACAAATCTTTATCTCTTTGTTATAGATTCTGACGGAACTGTCAGCAACGGCTATCCTATTTCGTTTTCAGGCTGATTTTAACCAGTGACATATGTCACATAACTCCCTTATTCCTCCTAAACAGCAATTATTACAGGTGTAAGGAATGCTGATGGAAACTATTTACAATTTGATGACTCTGAACCTAGGTTGGTTCATTGACTTAATCTTCGGAAACCTGTTTTTCTCATTTGGTTTCCTTGCAATGATGTATTATTTCTTTGAGGGGAAGAAATTGCTGCGCACCACTATTGTAATTGCCCTTGTCCTTTTCGCAGTTTCAGATTTTGAAAAGGTGACTGGATTTATAATTATTGTTCCTGCATTCCTCGCGATCCATTACATAGCAAAGCTCGCGGTTTTAAAATTCGCGGAAACAGTTCCTGCTTTGAAAAAATGGATGATGGTTGTGAACAACCTGGAGCTGATAATCGCGTTCTTTGCCTTCAATCTTTTCCTTGCGTGATAAAATGGGTTTGCTGAGAAAATCACTGCTTGCCTTTTTGCTGATGCTGGGCTTTACCCTGATTTTCTCAGTTATGAACGGGGCGGGAATTGTGGACATAAACCTAAACAATCCCCTTTACCCGTTAATTTTCTTTTTGTGGATTCTGTTTGAGGTAATTATTTCCACAATGTGAAGGATTAGTTTTTAGAGTCTATACGCAATCTCTGAATTTCAGGCAGCTGCCGCATTTTCTTGTTTATTTTAGTTCCAATCGCTCGCACCCAGCCATGAGTAACACCAAATTTTTTGGCGGTTTCTTTCAAAGTATGTCTTTGGCCATCAGCTAAGCCATATCTGTATGCGTAAATGTCCTTGCTTTTCTTACGAATTCCCTCAAGATCAGGGCTATGTAATGCGTCGGTTAAGATTTGTCTCATTTCATTTAGAATTAATTTTTCTCTAGGATTAGGAATAATAATTGAAGGTCTTCCTGAAGATTTTAAAACAGCTTCAACATTCTTCGCAGGCAGACCTGTTATTAATGATATGTTCGAGGCATTAACCATATGCCCATCCCTCTTGAGTCCTTCCGCAGCTTTTACAATAGCATTAACTGGATCTATGGGTGCTTTACGCCCTCCAACTTTTTTTTGCTTGCTGTTTTTTCTTGGTTTTGAACTATGAGCCATAGAAAACATAGATGCAATCAGATATAAATATCTTATCAAAAAAGCCCTGCAATCTCTTCCTTATTCGGCTTAATAATCCCTTTAGAGGTGATAATCCCGGCAATATATTTCGCAGGCGTGACATCAAATGCGGGGTTTTTCGCGGTACTTTTCCAGTTGGCAATTCTCAAACGTTCAATCAAACTTCTTTCCTTTTCGGATTCCCCGCGCGCATACAACACCTCCTCCTCACTCCTTTCCTCAATTGGAATCTCCTTCCCTGATTTTATTGAAAGGTCGATTGTGCTGAGAGGAACCGCAACGTAAAATGGAATCCCATTTTCCTTTGCAACAACCGCCTTTTCATAGGTGCCGATTTTGTTTGCAATATCTCCATTGGAAGCAACCCTGTCTGCGCCGACAATACATAAATCAACTTCCCCATTTTGCATATAATAACCAGCAGCATTATCCACGATTATTGAATGCGGGATTTGCTCATTTGCCAGCTCCCATGCGGTAAGCCTTGCTCCCTGTAACCTTGGCCTTGTCTCATCGACCCAGACAAAAACATTCTTCCCATTCCTTTTCGCCTTGTAAACCGGTGCAAGGGCAGAACCCCAGTCCACAAACGCCAACCATCCTGCATTGCAGTGTGTAAGTATTTTCGCGCCATCCTTAATCAGCTCATCCCCAAACTCACCAATCTTTTCCCCCATTGTTGCCTGGTCCATTGCCATTGCGGTTGCGGTTTCAACAGCCTTTCTTCTCCCTTCCTCAACATCTTCCACTCCCAAAGCCGCCTTTGAAACGGCGTCAGTAAAATGGAACAAATCCTGTGCAGTGGGGCGAGTGTTTTTTATGTGCTCTACTGCCTCCCCAATATTTCTCTTGAAACTTTCCTTTGGCGCATCCAATGCAGCCTGTGCAACCCCATAACCGGCAGCCGCGCCTATTGCACCAGCTCCCCGAACAACCATTTCTTTTATCGCTTCGGCGGTTTCAATATGGGTTTTCATAGTCACAATCTCAAAACGAAAAGGGAGCATTGGCTGGTTAATCATTTTCACATTCTTTCCGTCAAGCCATACTGTGTGATAATGCTTTCCCTCAACCCGCATCAGAATCACTCATCATAGTGGAGGAGGCTGAAAATCTCATGCCCCTGCAATTTCTCCCTGCCTTTCAGGAAATCCAGTTCAATCAGGAAGCAAATTCCATTAACCTTCCCGCCTAATTTCTCAACCAGCTTTATTGTGGCCTCACAAGTGCCCCCAATTGCAAGCAGGTCATCACATATTAGGACACTTTCCCCTTCACTAATCGCATCCTCATGGACCTCGAATGAGTCCTTCCCATACTCCTTCTCAAATTCCTGGGAAATTGTCTTCGCAGGCAGCTTTCCAGGCTTTCTTATGGGAACAAAACCCGCACCCAACTCCTTGGCAATGATTGCGCCAAAAATAAACCCGCGGGATTCCATTGAAACAACCTTGTCGAACTTTTTACCGGAATTTTTGTAGTGTTCTACAAATTGATCCGCCGCATATTTTAATGCCTCGGCATCTTTCATCAACGTTGTCACATCATAAAATAGAATTCCCTCCTTTGGGAAATCAGGAACTGAACGTATCTTTGATTTTAGGTCCATATTACCACTCCTTTTGTGCCTTTTCATATCTTTCAATAGTGTCTGTCGGAAACCATTTTCCATTATGGCGGAAACCGAATAATTTCCCCTGTTCAGCAAGAGCTGGAAACATTGTTTTCTCTATCAAACAGAAACCCGAAGGCATTAAATCAATTGCCTCTTTTTCCAGGATGTAAGCTCCGGCGTTAATCAAATTTGAGGGAGCCTCCTCTTTCTTCGGCTTCTCAATAAATGTCAGAATCTTCTCTCCCTCCAGTTCAGCGACCCCATATTGCTCAACCTCATCCACCTCGACAAGGGCAATGGTTCCTGTTGCGGAATTCCTTTCATGCAATTCATTCATCGTCCTGTAATCAATGTCCATCAAATTGTCCCCGTTCAGCATAATAAAGCGCCCGTCGAAAAAGGCCTGGGCGAATTTTAACGCCCCGCCAGTTCCCAAAAATTCCTTCTCAATGCTGTAGTTAATCTTAATTCCGTATTTTTCACCATTTCCCAGTTCCTCGTGGATTTTCTCATTCAGGAAACCAGTCCCCAAAACAATATTCTCCACTCCGTAATCGGCCAATCTTTCAATCGCCCATTCAAGAATCGGTTTGCCCTTTACAGGGAGTAGGGGTTTTGGTGTATCTATTGTAAGAGGCCTCAGCCTTTCGCCCTTTCCCCCGGCGAGAATGAATGCAGATTTAATTTCAGTCATTGCAAAATTTTATCTGCAAAAAGCCTTTAAATCTCAGTTTTGCTAAAAAACCAAAAAAAAACATTAAATACTAGTTTGCACTTATTTCTGGCAAATGAAAAGGATAATTTTGTGTTTGGTTTTATTGTTTTTGCTGGTTGGCTTTGCCTATGCCGCTCCTGCAATTTCCTCAGCTACAGAAACATTTTCCCATGGCGACCCTGTTACAATTTCCGGAAGCGGGTTTGGAACAAAGGAAAACCCAGCACCCTTCTTTTGGGATGATTTTGAAGAGGGAGATGAGGGAACCCGTATTGGAAGTACAAATACTAAAGGTTGGACTGAATTATCTAGGGATCCAAATGAGGTCACATACTCTAGTGAGAATAATGTTCCCGGAAGCGTAGGGCAATTAACTTCAAAACATAATCTGAGTAGGGGTAGTGATGCTATTAATTATGCAAGATTAGTTTCACCAACAATTACTGATGATTCGGATAAATTATTTATATCGTTTTGGGCATTTTTTGATGAAGGAATTCCTGCGACTGGAAACGAGTATTATCCTCAAAGACAGTTAAAATTCTGGCGGGTTATTGATGCAGATACTGACTCATGGGGTTATGTGTTAGTTAAGTCTGTGAATTGGATGTATCAAGATGGAGGCAGAAGTGATTATTATCAGGTTGATAAGCCAGCTGCATATGATACTGATTCCATATATTATTCTTCAGTTGATGATAAAATTTGGTATCAGGTTAAATTTCAAATGGATCAATCAACTCCCGGAATAGCAGATGGTTCTCTTGAAATATGGCACTCGCGTACAAATGGAGTTGATGGCCCAATGATTGAGATTACTAATCGACAAAATTACATGACAATCGGTCCCGGAGACTCACGGTTTTTGAGAAGGCTTGTTATTGGGGAAGATTATACAAGCGGCCGTGCAATTGGAGCTACTTACTTTGATGAGATTTACATGGATAATTCCTGGGCAAGGGTTGAGATATGTGACACTTCGACATGGGGTGCAAGGCAGAAATGCGAGATGCAAATCCCTTTCGCCTGGGATAATTCCTCAATCCAATTCACTGCAAACCAGGGAACTTTTGGAGGGGTTGATACCGCATATCTTTATGTTATTGATGAATTTGGTGAAGCAAACCCAAACGGATATGAAGTCACTTTTGGTGCCCTGCCTCCCTGCGAAGATGGCACTAGATCTTGTTCAAGTGGGGTGCCGGGAATATGTGCAGTAGGAGAACAAACCTGCTCAGGAGGAGTATGGGGAAATTGTATTCAAACACAATTTCCTGAAACAGAAATCTGCGGGAATGGAATAGATGAGGACTGCGATGGTTCGGATTTAATTTGTCCTGCATGCAATGAGGGTGATGAGCCCCAGCAATGTGGAACAACAGATGTTGGGGAATGCACTTTTGGAACTGAAACCTGTGTTGGAGGCGAGTGGGTGGGCTGTGATGCTGTACTACCCTCAACAGAAACCTGCGAAAGCGGAAGCGATGAAGACTGCGATGGGGAGGATGCAACCTGCCCAACCTGCGTCCAGGGGGCAATAACAAGGTGCAGCTGTGAAGGAACCCTGCAAACCTCAGGTTACTGCTGCTCAGGACTATGGCAATTGGACTCCTGCCCGGTAGCAGGTTTGGAGGATGGCCTTGTCTCTTATTGGAGTTTTGATGATGATGCAACTGATGATTATGGGGATAATGATGGAACAGTTAACGGAGCAAGCTGGGGCAGCGATATAGGCTTTGATGGTTTGGGCGCATATGATTTCGACGGTGCTGATGATATTATTAGTGTGTCACATGATGCAAGCCTTAATCTAGATAACCCTGATGGATTCACTCTTATGGTATGGGTCTATTATAGAGAGCCCACCAATCCCTCCCCTATGGTACTTGGTAAGGGGCCGTATGATTACTATGCTATGCAAGTTATGCAAAGCAACAGAAGATTTGGCTTTTGGGGCGGCATAGGGGGTAATAGAATTGACAACAGCGGTGGCGGGGCAGTACCTTTAGAAAGCTGGTCACATTTAGTAGTGAGGTATGATGGCAGCACAATAGACTATTTCTTAAATGGCGTGAACAATGCAGGAGTTTCTGCCTCAGGGGCAGTTGGCACCAATGAAGATTCATTGTATATTGGGAATATCCCCCAGAGGAATTATCATCTGAATGGCATTATTGACGAAGTAGGAATCTGGAACCGAGCATTAACTGGTGAGCATATAGTGGCATTATATAACTCAGGCACTGGACTGAAATATCCCTTTGGTGCGGAAGTAACTGGGATTTTGGTGGATGCATCTGCCTGCGAAATCTCCATTGAAGGAGGAACAATCACCTGCACACCTGAACAATTACAGTATGAATATGTTTCTGAAACCGCACTCACAAACACTGTCAGCAATCTCTCCCCTGACACTTCTTACGATATTTTAATAGAAAATTTAACTCAAACTACTGATAATTTGATTGTTCAGGTCAGCAATGGCACAGGAACCCTTACATTCAGTTCCTGAATCAAGCGCTGTCATTTTAAACTTTTTCCAGCAGCTATTGATGGATTCACATGATTGATGGAGTGGAAATTAAGAAACTGAAGATAATTAACGACGACCGTGGCTATTTGATGGAAATGATGCGGAACGATGATTCCTTTTTCAAACAATTTGGCCAGGTCTATCTTTCTGTCTGCAATCCAGGGGTTGTGAAGGGATTTCACTATCACAAAAAGCAGTGGGACAGGTTTGTTATAGTAAAGGGCAATGGAAAGGTTGTGCTTTATGATGGGAGGGAAGATTCTCCCACTTACAAGGAGATTAATGAATTTGAGCTGGGGGAGAAAAATCCAATTCTTTTGGTTATTCCACCTTATGTCTACCATGGAATGACTCCAGCCAATGATGATGAGCCGATTTATCTGGTTAATACTCCCACAGAAAAATACAATTATGATGAGCCTGATGAGCACAGGGAACCCTTTGATTCCAAAATGATCGGCTATGATTGGGGAAAAGGGAAAAGAGGTCACTGAAATGAATCTATTGGTTACTGGGGGAGCGGGCTTCATAGGGAGCAATTTCATCAAATATATGCTGGAAAAGCATTCTGATTACAAAATTACAAATCTGGATAAGCTCACTTATTGCGGTAGGTTGGAGAATTTGAAAGAGGTTGAAAAGAACCCGAATTATAAATTTGTTAAGGGGGATATTGCTGATGAAAAGGTTGTTAATGAGCTGATGTCTGGGACAGATACTATCATTAATTTTGCTGCCGAAACCCATGTGGACCGCTCCATAAATGACCCTTTCGCTTTCATCAAAACCGATATTTTCGGAACAGGAGTCTTGCTCGAGGCTGCGAGGAAGAATGATGTTAAAAAATTCCTCCAAATTTCCACTGATGAGGTTTATGGGACAATTGAAAAGGGCTCATTTAAGGAAACAGATAAGCTCACCGCGAGAAACCCTTACTCTGCCTCAAAGGCAGGGGCTGAAATGCTTGCCTATTCCTACTTTACAACTTACGGGCTCCCTGTTGTTATCACCAGGAGCAGCAACAATTACGGCCCCAACCAATTCCCGGAAAAATTAATTCCTTTGTTTGTGACCAACTTGTTGCAGGGGAAAAAAGTTCCTGTTTATGGTGATGGGACAAATGTAAGGGACTGGATTTATGTTAAGGACAATTGCGCAGGAATTGATTTGGTTGCCGAGAAGGGAAAGGACGGAGAAATTTACAACATTGGCGGGGGAAATGAGGTCCAGAACATTGATTTGACAAATATGCTTCTTAAGGATTTGGGAAAGGGCGAGGAAATGATTGAATATGTTGAAGATAGGAAAGGGCATGATAAGAGATACAGCATAGATTCCTCGAAATTAGGGGAACTTGGATGGAAGCCGGAAATGAATTTTGAGCAGGGCTTGAAGGAAACAGTTAACTGGTATAGGGAGAATGATTGGTGGTGGGAGCCACTTGTTAAATAGCTTTTGGAGAAAGGTGTGATTATGAAAGGGATAATTCTTGCAGGAGGGAGTGGCCAGAGGCTTCATCCGCTTACGAAAATAACTAATAAGCATTTGCTCCCGGTTTACAACAAACCGATGATTTATTACCCGATTGAAAAAATGGTGCAGGCCGGAATTAAGGATATCCTTATTGTTTCAGGAAAGGGCCATGCCGGGGACTTCCTCAATCTGCTCGGTTCCGGGAAAGAATTAGGGGCAAGGTTCACCTATGAACTGCAGGATGAGGCAGGGGGAATTGCGCAGGCGCTTTCGCTTGCCGAGGACTTTTCCGACAATGAAAGGATTGCGGTTATTCTCGGGGACAATATAATTGAGGATGATTTAAGTGAGGAGATTAAGGATTTTGAGAAAGGCAAATTCGACGCAAAGATTTTCCTGAAAGAGGTGGAAGACCCTGAAAGGTTTGGTGTGGCAGAACTTGACGGGGACAAGGTGATAGGGATTGAGGAAAAGCCAAAAAACCCGAAAAGCAATTATGCGGTTGTGGGGCTTTACCTTTACACATCTGAGGTTTTTGATGTTATAAAAAATCTGAAACCCTCTGCTAGAGGGGAGTATGAGATTACCGATGTCAACAACCATTTTATCGAGAAAGGGAAAATGGGGGCTGGCTTCATAAAGGGCTACTGGACCGATGCAGGGACATTTGATTCCTTGCTCCGCGCCTCGCAACTGGTTAAGGAAAATGCGAAAGATTAATGGAAAACCCTTGCCCTTTCCAAATCTGATTTTGAATTCACATTCACATATCTTCCCTGAAAGACATAACCATTTAGCAAATTCTTTTTCGCAAGTTTTGGGAACAAATCCTTCTCAAGGGAGTGCATATTCCTTGAAATATGCTTGAAAATTTCCGGTTCAAGGAGGAAATAGCCTGCACTAACCAAATAACTGGGAACATCCTTTTTCGGTTTCTGGATAAATTCCTTAACCCTATTTCCCTCCATGCTCACAACCCCATAATCCTTTGGGTTGGAAACTGTGGTCAGGGCGATTGTTGCAATGCATTTGTTTTTTCTGTGAAATGCGAGCATTTCATTTATGTTTAAATCACAAAGCGTATCCCCGTATGCAAGGAGGAAAGTGTCATTCAACTGCTCCCTGGCGTTTTGCAGGGGGGCAATTGTTCCCGAGGGCTTCTCCCCCTTTAGGAAATTTATTTTGTAAGCCGAATTTTTTGAATTTAATTCCTCAACAATCCTGTCACCAAAATTATCGACATAAATTAAGAAATTATTTACATTGAATCCCCCTATTTCATCAAGAACATGTTGAAGTAAAGGTTTCCCATTAAGCGGTTCAAGGAATTTGATTTTCTTCCCGAACAGGATGTCCTTCTTCTCCCCTCCCGCGAGAATTAACGCATTCTTCAGCCTGAAATCAGAAAGGAACTTGGTGAGCAGGTATTCAACAGCCTGGCTCCTGCTCCGTATGGTTAATCCATCAACTAACCTGTCCACCTGGGACAACAGGTCTTCCTTTATTGTAATTGTTATCCTTTCCCTAACCATAATCAACAATCCAAAAGTATTACTTCCTCATACTATGTATGAGGGTTTGGTTTATTTAAACCTTTTCTTATTCCCTCTTTATAGTATAACACCAAATTCTATAATTTTTTTAAAAAATGGCGATTTTATGAAGGTATGTGTAGTTGGAACCGGATATGTGGGATTGGTTGCAGGATGCTGCCTGGCTGATTTAGGGAATGACGTAATTTGCGTGGATATTGATGAGACTAAGATAAACCGGCTGAAAAAGGGGGAAATTCCCATTTTTGAGCCAGGACTCGCCGAACTTGTGGAAAGGAATTCCAAGGAAGGAAGGCTCAATTTCACCACAAATCTGGCTGAAGCGATTAAGGATTCTGAGACCATTTTTATTGCAGTAGGGACTCCGATGAGTGACAATGGGGAGGCAGAAATGAAATATGTCTATCAGGTTGCTGAGGATATCGGAAAGGCAATGGATTCCTACAAGGTTATTATCAACAAATCCACCGTCCCTGTTGGAAGTGGGGGAAAGGTTATGGAGATAATTTCCAAGAATTATTCCGGGGAATTTGATGTTGTCTCAAACCCGGAGTTTTTGCGGGAAGGTTCTGCGATAAGGGATTTTATGGAGCCTGACAGGGTTGTTATTGGTGCCAGTTCAGAGAAGGCGGCGGAAGTTGTGAAGGGCCTTTATGAACCATTAAAATCTGAAATTCTGGTTACGGATGTTGAAAGCGCTGAGATCATAAAATATGCATCCAACGCATTTCTCGCCACAAAAATCTCGTTCATTAATGAGATTGCGAATTTATGCGGGAAGGTTGGGGCCGATGTTGAGACCGTTTCACATGGGATGGGTTTGGACAAAAGGATAGGAAAACATTTTCTCAATGCGGGCTGCGGTTATGGGGGAAGTTGTTTCCCAAAAGACGTTAAAGCGATAATGCACACTGCAAAGGAAAACGGTTTGGAGATGAATATTGTTCGCGCCGCTGATGAGGTAAACAAAAGGCAGAAAATAATTCCTGTTGAAAAGGCGGAGGAAATGCTGGGGGATTTGAAAGGAAAGAATATTGCCCTGCTTGGGCTTGCATTCAAGCCAAATACCGATGATATGAGGGATGCAAGCAGCATTGAAATTGTTAAATTGCTTCTGGAGAGGGGGGCAAAGGTAAATGCTTTCGACCCTGTTGCTAAGGAAGAGGCAAAAAAAATCCTGCCTGAAATTTCTTATGGCGGCACAATGTATGATGCCCTTAAGGGGGCAGACCTTATGATTATTGCAACAGAGTGGAATGAGTTCAAGGAAATGGATTTGGAGAAGGCAAAGGAAGTGATGAATTCCCATGCAATAGTTGACGGAAGGAATATTCTGAACAAGCAAAAGGCCCTTGACTTGGGGTTCAAATACACAGGAATCGGAAGGTGAAACTATGAAGGCAATAATTCTCGCGGCAGGTTATGGTACAAGATTGTATCCCCTTACAAAAAACAAGCCTAAGCCAATGCTGGAAGTTAAGGGAAAAACAATAATTGAATATATTCTGGAAAAGATTTTCGCCGTAAAGGATGTTGACAAAATTTACATAGTCACAAACTCAAAATTCTTCGACACCATTGACAGGTATATAGAGGAATTGGGAATGGACGGCAAGATTAAGGTTGTCAATGACCACACCGAAACTAATGAAGATAGGTTAGGGGCGATTGGGGACATTGCCTATGTTGTTAATGAGGAAAAGATTGATGAGGATGTTTTGGTTGTTGCGGGGGATAATTTGTTCGAGTATTCCCTTGTAGAATTGGTTGATTTTTACAGGGAAAAGGGTTCGACAGCTGTTGCCCTTTATGATGTGGGGGATAAGGAGCTTGCGCAGAATTACGGAATTGTTGAGATTGATGAAAACGGGAAAATGATTGGTTTTGAGGAAAAGCCAGAAAACCCGAAAAGTACCCTCGCAAGCACAGGCTGCTACATGTTCGGAAAAGAGGATTTAGAGGACATTAAGGCGGTTTTGAAGCGAAATTCCGGAATGGACAATTCAGGTGATTTTATTAAAATGCTTTCCCAGAAGAAATCTGTTTATGGAAAGGCCTTTAGGGAGAAATGGTTTGATATAGGCTCATTTGAATCTCTTGGGAAGGCACGAGAGGAATACAACCATGACTAAAAAGATTCTGGTTACAGGCGGGGCAGGGTTTATTGGCTCGCATTTGGTTGATAAGTTAATTTCTGACGGGAATGAAGTAAGGGTTCTTGATAATTTGGAGAGGCAGGTTCATGTTGACGGGAAACTTCCCCCTTATTTTAATTCGAAAGCCGAATTTATGAAGGGCGATGTGAGAAAAACGGAAGACCTTAAAAAAGCAATTAAAGATGTTGAAGTTATTTTCCACCTTGCTGCGCGTGTCGGGGTAGGCCAATCGATGTATGAGATTAATAATTATGTAGAAACCAACACCTTTGGAACTGCAAAACTTCTCGACCTTATTGTTAATGAGGAAAATTCAGTGAAGAAAATAGTTGTTGCAGGCTCAATGAGCGAGTATGGTGAGGGAGCATACAAATGCGGCAAGTGCGGAACTGTTGTAGGGGAGTTGAGAAGCGAGGAACAGATGGCAAAGGGCGAATGGGAGCTAAAATGCAGGAATTGTGATGCTGTTATTGAACCAATTCCAACCTCTGAGGAAAAGCCATTGAGAGTTAATTCCATTTATGCAACAACAAAAAGGGACCAGGAGGAAATGGTTATGGAAATCGGTGATGCCTATGGGATTAATTCCACTTCTCTCAGATTCTTCAATGTTTATGGCCCAAGGCAGTCCCTTTCCAACCCTTACACAGGGGTTGCGGCAATCTTTTTAAGCAGAATGAAAAATGACCAATCACCAATTGTTTATGAGGATGGCCTGCAGTCCAGGGACTTTGTCTGGATTGGGGATATTGTTGATGCCTGTGTCCTTGCAATGGATTCCAAAAACGCGCAAGGAAAGATTTACAATGTCGGTTCAGGGAGCCATACAACAATCCTGAATGTTGCTGAAACTATCAACAAACTTTTAGGGAAGGATATTAAGCCAAAAATTATGGGCAAGTTCCGCAAGGGGGATGTAAGGCACTGTTTTTCCGATATTTCAAAAATTAAAAGTGAACTGGGCTTCTCCCCAAAAGTGAATTTCGGGCAGGGGATGAAGGAACTTGTTGAATGGAGTGCGAATGAGAAGGCAATTGACCTGTTTGAGAAGGCGGAGAAGGAATTAGAGGGCAAGGGTTTGGTGGATTAATGAAAACTGTTGTTGTTGCCGGCGGTGCCGGGTTTATAGGGAGTCATTTGTGCGAATTCCTGCTTAAGAAAGGGGAAAAGGTAATCTGCATCGATGACCTTTCCACAGGGGACAAGAAAAATATTGAGCCTTTAATGAATAATGGAAATTTTGTGTTTATGCAGCAGGACATTACAGAGCCATTTTCCTTGAGGGATGATGTTGCGCAGGTTTTCAATTTGGCCTCTCCTGCCTCACCTATTGACTATCAAAAAAAGCCAATCAAAACATTGATGGTTGGTGCAATGGGAACAAAGAACTGCCTTGATTTGGCTAAAAATAAAAACGCCTCTTTTTTGCAGGCATCAACCTCGGAAATTTACGGCGACCCTTTGGAGCATCCGCAGGTTGAAAGCTACTGGGGAAATGTAAATCCTATAGGTGTGCGTTCATGTTATGATGAGGCAAAAAGGTTTGGCGAAGCCCTTGTTATGGCCTACAGGAGAAAATTCAACCTTGACACAAAAATCGCGAGAATTTTCAACACTTATGGGCCTAGGATGAGGTATGATGACGGGAGAGTGGTCCCTAATTTGATTTTCCAGGCACTGAACAAAAAGCCACTAACTGTTTACGGAAACGGGGAGCAAACAAGGTCCTTTTGCTATGTTTCAGATATGGTTGAGGGCCTAACCGCACTTATGAATTCCTCCACAAATGAGCCTGTTAATTTGGGAAACCCAAATGAGATGACAATTGCTGAGTTCGCCAATAAAGTGATTGAACTCACAGGAATTGATTCTAAAATCGAGAATAAGCCCCTCCCTGAGGATGACCCCCTAAAAAGGAAACCAAACATCTCAAAAGCAAAGGAATTGCTGGGCTGGGAACCAAAAATAGTCCTTGATGTAGGCCTGCAGAAAACAATCGACTGGTTTGCTTCTATAAAGAAATAAAATTATTCTGCCCAAGCTGCCCGGTATGCGGGTGGCTAAAGCAATTGAATAAATTCATTCCTTGTTATTCCCATTGCTTTTATAATCTGCAGCAAAGTCCCTTTCTTCAGTCTTTTGTGGTTTGGAATAACCAGTATTTTCTCGTTCTCATTTTTTAGAATTAAATGGCTTCCTGTCTGCCTTGTGAATTCATAACCAACTTTAGAGGCAACTTTTATAACATCTGCTGTGGAAACAACCGGAAGCTTAGGCATGAGATTTAACTTCGGTCTTGACAATGGAAAAATTGCTGAGCAGTTTTTTCAGTTTGCTTTTCCTTGTCTCCTCCAAATAAAGTGAAATAGATTCCCTGATGTTTTTCATGGTTTCTGCCTTGTTATTCCCCTCGGAAATACACCCCGGCAATGAGGGAACATAAGCGGTGTAACCGCCCTCCTCCTGCTTCTCCAGAACAACATCAAAATTCATTTCCTTCACCTGAAGTAATATTGGTTTAATTACTATAAAATAGTATCTTTTCCGTGCTTTTAAATGGTTTTGGAAGTAGGTTTCCGGTGCGGAATTATTCAACATCAGCTGCCCGGTATGCGGATACTTTTCGCAATCAACGAACTATAATTTTTTATAGGTCCTGCCTTTGCGCCTTTCGATTTTAATCACTCTAATTAGTTTCTCTTCCCAGTAGATGTGATATAAAACCCTGTATTTCGAAACCCTGATACGATAGCTGTCCTCCTCTCCTGCCACCTTTCTCAGGTCAAACAGCCTCACAGGCAGGGGAGTGAATTCCAAAACCAGAAACAGTTTTCTAAAGCGTTCCTTGATTTTCTTTTCGCATTTAATCAAAAATCTTTCCGCTTTAGCACTGAACCTTATCTTAAACAATCAGAACCACTTAATTGTCAAATATTTCCCCAAAATCCTTTTCCTTTCCGGATTCCATCTCTTTCCTGATTTTACCCATTTCCTTAACTTCCTTCGCGGAAAGCTTTTCCTCAGGAATAAGGGCATGCTTAACCGCATCAATGTCCTTTCGCAGGGATTTCAATTCCTTATAAACCCTCTCCATAGTAGCTGAAGCCATTAATTTCACCTAAAGTAATATTGATTTAATTACTATAAAATAGTATCTTTTTGCCTTTTAAATGGTTCCTGAAGTGCGTTTCCGGTGCGAGATTATCCCCCCAATCTGCCCGATATGCGGATACTTAGGCAACCATTAAATTCATCCCTAC
>JAFCCJ010000078.1 GCA_017610305.1 Candidatus Iainarchaeum sp. | reverse complement strand
GCAGAATCCAGGCCATTGTTCATTTTATCCCGTGCCGTCGGTTCTGGAAAAACGTTAGGGAGAATATATGCAAAAAGCATCCAGATAAGGACCACAGCAATAACGCTATAAATAACAAGCTTAAATGCGGAAAACTCCATTCTATCTACGCCTCCTTCTTTTTGGTGAGAAGAGAGTATGCACTTCCCAAACGAGAAGTTTTCTGAACACAAATGAGACAATGAATAGGGTCAGCATAAGGTAGATAAACATCTCCACATTTCCCGCCCCGATATAGAAACTTTTCCAATCCTCAATGAAGAATTGAAGGTTAAGCATAACAAAAGCAACTAACCCCAAGGTTAGCAGAAAAAGGCTGACCCTCTCCAGTGTAATAAGCCATTTTTGCATTGAAAAACCGATAAAATAATATATGAAGTAATATAATACTCTATTGGAGGAATGATTTATGAGTCCATATAATCCATTTAGGGCAAGAAAAGTATTGAAGAAAACTGTTGAAAGACTCCTTCCGGATGCGAAAAAAAGGCGAAAAAAATTAGAGGATGAAAAGAGTAGCGCCGAAAAGAAATAGGGGAGAAGACAACTAATCAATCTAGAAGATAAACAACTCATCAATAGTTGTCTTCAGTGCCTTTGCAACCTCGTGGGCAAGTTTGAGGGACGGGTTGTATTTCCCCTTCTCGAGAAATACGATCGTCTCCCTTCTCACATTTGCCTTTTTCGCAAGGCTCTCCTGTGTCATATTGTGCCTTGCCCTTAGCTCCTTGATTTTAGTTTTCATGTCACTTACCCACTTTCTGATAGTAGAACAAGGAAATCAAGCATACTAAAAGGCCTCCCCCGAACAGCACCACAAATGCAGCCTTAAGCAGCTCCAAATTGTTTGTCAGGTATAGGTAAGCCAAGGATAGAGATCCAAAAAACATGGCAAAAAGGAAAGCGTTCCTTGACGCCCTGCCGATGTTTGCCTCAAGCATCTCATCACTCATTTTGTATATTGAAAAGAAAGAGATGAATCCAAGGAACCCCAGAAATCCTATCTTCCACTCGACAAAGAACAGCAGGCTCAAAAGGGACAAAAAGCCCAGATACCAAAATGCACTCTTCATATTTTCACCTCCGTGTTATTCATTTCAAACATATTGTTAATAATTTCTAACACCATGTTAGATATATGTAACAAGTTGTATTTAAATCTTTCGGTTGCTGGAATCAGTCTTCAACCTGCACATGTTTTTGCATTTTGTACATTTTCAGAATTTCCTTTACAGAGGTTGCTTCCTCAGGTTTTTTAGTCCTGTCGGAAATCATTCGGGGAAATCTCAGCGCATAACCTTCATCATTTTTCTTTCCAGCAGTATGTGTAGGGCTTCTCGTAATTTCATCAGCCCTAACCTCAATCACATATTTAGGCTCAACCCAAATATCTGGCTCGATTCCTGAGTCAACGCGTGCAGGTTTTTTCGAAGAGGAAATTTTGCTCAGCATCTTCTCCAGTTCAACCATTTTATCCTCGCTAATCCCTGTCCCAACTTTAGCAATTGATTTGAACTTATCCTCATCTTCATCATAAACTGCAGTTAACAAGCCGCCCAAACCAAACTGCACCCTTTTCCCCCTTCCCTTAAAGTAACCAACAATCACAACATCAACTGAATCACTCAATTCCCCCTTATAACTTCTCTTCAGTTTAATCCATGCAAACTTCCTTGCCCCCGCAATATACTTCGCCTTCAAATCCTTTGCAATTATTCCCTCTAACCCTTTCTCAATGCTGGTTTCAAAATACTCGTCAATCTCCTTTGGATTATCAGAAACAATTCCATCAGTTAACTCAATCACATCCCCTTTCTTAATCAACTTTTTCAATGCAGCCCTTCTCTTCTCGAAAGCAGTATCCATTAAATTCTTCCCGTCAACCATCATCACATCAAACGCAAATAATTTAAGCGGAAACTCCTTTGCCTTTTCATCGATATCATACTTCCTTTTCCTTTGGATTGTAACCTGAAAAGGGAAATACTGCCCAGTATGCTCATCAAGGGCAAGGGCTTCCCCCTCAATAATCGCGCTTTTGGAATTAATCTGTTTTTTCGCCCCCTCAACAATTTCCGGGAACATATGCGTCATATTCTCTGACTGGCGGGAAAAAATAGTAACCTCCTCTCCCTTCTTATGCACCTGAAACCTAAAACCATCATACTTGGCCTCAACCAAACATTTCCCGATTTTCTCAACAATTTTCTCCGTGCTTTCCAGCCTTTCTGCAAGAGTTGGGCGAATTGGAATTCCCGGAGTAATTTCAACATTCTCCAAACCCTTCAATCCCTTTCCTTTCAGAATACTTGCAATCTCCCCTAAATCCGAATGAATGTTATACTTCTCCTCAATCATTGCCCTCACACGGAATTTAATTTTCCTGTCCAGTTCTGTTTTTCTCTTCTCCTCTTTCTTTTCCTTCAATTCAGATTCCAACTCAACAATAACTTTCTTATTCTTTCTCAATTCATCACTCAAATTAATCGCAAATGCATCCATAATTGTGGGGTCGCCAATACCCAACCGCATATTCCCTGCAGGAATCCTCGCAATAAACTTTGCCTCAACTGGGGAAGCGGAATTCAAAAGCTCAGCAAACAATTTGATTTTAAGCTGCTGCGAACCTCCCCCCTCAACATTCGCAATTTTATAAAAATTCGCAAAAACCTTTTCAACATCCAGCTTAGAACTGAAAAGCGCCCGCTGTTTTTTATTTCCGGCCAGTTTCTCAGCAACCAGCCCCAAATCCCCCAAGTCCTTGTAACCCTTCTCAACATCCTCTTTGGAGTAACCATTTGCCTTTGCAACCCCTTCCGCAATCAAACTCTCCCCCATTCCTGATTCCAGGCCAACATATGCCGCACTCAATTCCCCCTGCGATAAATAGATGATTTTCCCAATCTCCTTTGCATCAGCCTCAGCAAACAATTCTGCCAATATATTAGTCATATCCAGCCTGGAAGAGGCATTCTCAATTTTCTGGAAGTAATTAGCCAGTTTCTTGAATTCCATACTTAATTATTGAACCGATAATTTAAAGGTATTTCAGCCTCAAAATCACCTTTTTAAACCATTAACAACCCAATTAATTAGTTTCTGCTGCTTTTTGGGGCAGTAGTATAGCCTGGTCCAGTATTCGCGCTTTGGGACAACTGAGGGCTCATCCTAAATTAATGTCCTCAGATGCAAAACAGCGTGTGACGGGGGTTCAAATCCTCCCTGCCCCAAACTACCCGCCTATCTGCGGGTACACGACGGCCGATTCTTTGGAATCGA
>JAFCCJ010000077.1 GCA_017610305.1 Candidatus Iainarchaeum sp. | reverse complement strand
AGCCGCAACAGGGGATTACCTTGTTTTTATGGATGCCGATGGCTCAACAGGAACAAACCAGCTCCCCAAAATGCTTGCCGCGCTGAAAAAAACCCCAATTGTTGTCGGGAATAGATTGGGTAAGGAATCTAAAATCACAAACTCCCAGCCTTTAAGAAGGCAGATTGCCGGGAAAATGTTCAATTTAATTGTAAACATCCTTTTTCCCATAAATTACTGGGACTGTCTGTGCGGATTCAAGGGAATGCGCGCAAAGGAAGGGAAGGAAATCGCAAATGAGATGGTCTCAACTGACTGGGTTTTTGATGTTGAAATAATCGCCAGGGCAAAGAAGAAGGGATTCGGTTTCGGCGTGATTCCTGTAGAATGGCACCACGAGGAAGATTCAAAAATGAGATTAGGATGGACCAATATTAAGATGTTTCTGAACCTTCTGAAGCTAAGGGGAGCCCTTTAAATACAAAATTTACCATATGTGTTCAAATGGGAAAAAACAAATTCACCAAATACCTGTTCCTGATTGGAATTATCCTCTTTATTGCAATAGTGCTGGGCATTGGTGTTGAGAAGATTTGGTCAGTGCTTATTGGCGTTAATTTATTTTATTTTGCTATTGCCCTGGTTTTTGTTGTAATTCTGCTTGTAGTTAAAGCATTGAAATGGAAGATTTTGCTGGAAGCATTTGATGTAAAAATCAGTTTTGTTGACACGGCAAAACTCTGGCTGGTTGGTTTCTTCCTTGGTTTTCTTTCTCCGGGAAAGGTCGGGGATTTTTACAGGGCACGTTATCTGAAACAGGACACAGGCCTTTCCACAGGAAAAAGCCTTGCTTCAGTGATGGTGGAAAGAATTCTTGATATTTTCTTCCTTTTTCTCACAGGATTTGTTGGGCTGATAATTTTCTCATTTTATTTCAATCTGCAGGAATCAATGCTTTTTTTGGTTGCTGCGCTTTTTCTGGTATTTGTTGCGGTTGTTTACCTTCTTACAAAAAAGAAATTGCTTGCAACGATTGCAAGGCCCTTTTTCAACCGTTTTGTTCCTGAGGAATACAAAGACCGGCTGAAAGGCAGTTACAATGAATTCTTCGAGGGGCTGAAAGTCTACAAAAACAAAAAAATTATTCTTATTAAGGCAATAATCCTTCTCTTGATTTCGTGGGTCTTGAACTTTGTGCAGGTTTATTTCATTGCCCTTGCATTTGGGATGGAAGTTTCATTTGAATTCCTTTCCCTCATACTTCCAATAATTTTCCTCGTGGAAATCCTCCCAATTTCCTTTTCAGGTTTGGGGACAAGGGATGCAACAGCAATTTTCTTCCTTGGATTCAAATTAGTTCCTGCTGAACTTGCGGTAAGTTTCTCCCTCGGAATTGTGATAGTGAACCTTTTCAGCGCCTTGCTTGGTTTGATTTTCTTCAATCTGCGAAAGATGAAGGGGACTACCCAGATACCTTCTCAAAAATAGTTATTTTTGGATTCACTGTGTTCATGCTGTGCGGCGAAAAGCCCTGATCGAAATCAATCCCGAAAAACTCCGCCCTGTTTTCAAATTCCGCAATTTTTTTGTAATTAGTCTTGTCATTCAGCAAATCATCGTAAAACTTTGCTTCTTCCGGGAATTTCTCTTCCAGCCTGAAATACTGCCTGTAGTCATAATTACTCACCAACAAATAATCCACTCCCTGCGCAATTAACTCTTTTGGATACTTGCTTCTGATCACCTCATACTTATCCCCATCAATCGGCGCATCATCAGTCTCAATCATCCCGACAGGGGAGATAACAATCCCCACTTTCGCCCCTGGCGAAACTTTTGCCTCAAACCATTCATTGGCTTCGGTCCTCACATCCTTTTCAATCATAACATTCACAAACGCTAGGGTGTAGGTTAGAGTGTAGAAAAACACCATGGAAACAACCACAATGGCAATTAATTTTTTATTTTTGCTATTGAGGCTCCATTCAAACATATGAATAATTAATGCCGCGGTGAAAATGAGGAGAATAGGGATGACTGGGAGCAGGTAGCGCATAAAATGCACATCAAATGTGCTAATGAAAAGAGAATAAGCAACAATGAAAAGCAGCAGGGCCGCAACCTCTTTCTTTCTTGTGGTGAGTGCATAAAGGAAGCCGGCAAGGGTGATTAGCAACAATGGTATGCCGAGGGCGTAATTCAAAAGATATGTTATGTAGAAGATAAAGATGTTTCCAATGTCCATTCCAATAGGGGAAATTTTCGCATACTGGGTAGCAAAGACCCGTTCCACCCCTGCGAGGAATTCGCCTGGCGAGAGAACTATAAATGGGTTTACTGCAAGGAATACAACAAAAACAGAAACCAGTCCTATCAACAGTTTCTTATCAATCAAACTTTTTCCAACATCAACAACACCTTTTTTTTCCATGAAATTCTTCAGTAAATGTACCCCAATAAATCCAATGATTACGGGGGCCGCAAGATACTTGGTTCCAAAGGCTAAACCTGCGGCAATTCCTGAAAGCAGATACCACCTCAAATTATCGGATTCGAAAATCTTCAGCGCGAAATAAAGGGAAAGCAGAATCCAGAAAGTAATTGCAATATCAAGCGAAGCAAAATGCGAATGAATCACATGCAAAGGCGTAATTGCGAGCAGCACTGCAGCAATCAGTCCAACCCTCCGGTTGAATATTTTCTTCCCGACCTGATAAATTAGGGGGATTGTGGCAACCCCATAAAACGCAACAAGCCCTCTCGCAATTAAGTAGAAATTAGTCGGGTCTGAAAAGTAAATCTGCTCCATCAATTCCCTTGTCGGTGGGAATGCAAAGAGTCCAAGTACAACGCCTGCAACATAATAAAACCCGAAAAGGAAAAAAGTCACATACATCTGGAAAGTTGGATATGTAAACCAATGCGGATTGAAATCGCCGGTTCCAAACAACGCGGCAATCCTCACAACAATTGATTCATCAGGATGGTAAACCTGGGGCAGACCCCAGCCCAAACCAATAACCCTTAATGCAAGGGCAACCAGAATAATGAGCAAAAGAATCTTAATGTGTGGCTGTTTCATTTTCTCAAGGAGCAAAACCTTCAGGGCAGGAATCCCGTCCATCCAGGTGATTTTTTTCCCCTCATCAAACTGCCTTGTGGTGTAGGTGATGGGAACTTCTTTAATCTCAAATCCCTTAAGAATTATTTTTGCGGTAATTTCAGGCTCAATATCAAAATGGTCGGCTTTCAATTCCCCCCTAATAGAATCCACGACCTCCCTTGTAAATAATTTGTAACCTGTTTCCATGTCAGTAATTTTCTTGCCATATATGAGTGCAG
>JAFCCJ010000076.1 GCA_017610305.1 Candidatus Iainarchaeum sp. | reverse complement strand
AATAATTCAGCCACAAAGACACGAAGACACAAAGATTATAATATAATTCTTTCAAAACACAAATTACTAAACACCAAACACTTATAGATTCTTCACTTTTTGATAAAGGTTAAAATTTATATCTCTTTTTTGTGCCTTTGTGCCTTAGTGGCTGAACGGTTATCTTTTTTGTTATTAATAAAGGAATGGTTTCTGTGCCACCATTTCTCCCTGCTGAAAAAGCAGAAAATCATCGCCAGGATAGGGCCCAAAAAGAATTTTCTGGAAATAGTCGGGATTTCCAGAAATTTCCTCATATTGTTTTCCCAGAAAATGCGCGTTTTCCAGGGCTTTTGCCCGTAAGGGTGACGGATCTGCAACTTTCGTGTCGATTAGCACAATATGCGTATAGTTTTTAAGTTCTTCCTTCAAGGCCCATTCTGCTATTTCCCGGCCTACCCTGGGCACCCATTCTTCCTCCATATTGCCGAGGGGGTCCTTCTTTTCCGCAACCCATCCAGGGGTCAGATAATAGGTTCCAGGTCTATCATGAAAAGCTTTATTGTAGGCGGCTCTAGAACCCAGAAACAAAGTTATACAATCATGCCCTTCGGAACCAATAAGCCTTGCTTCGGAGCCTTAATACCAACGATACCATTGGAACAAAGCCCGTAACCCAAAACGACTTGCGAGGCAATCTTTTCTGCCTCATCAATCTGCTCTTGAATGAGTCGAGGCATAAGATCCGGTGTCCTGTGGAGTGCTTGATCAAGATACCGAACCTCAACATTATTATCTGCGGGCCGTAGTGCCTCTATTTCAGGTTCCATGACACGGCATGCGATGACGATTCTATGTGTTTTCATTATTTTGATATAATTCCTTGATTTCACCCTATATCATCTTCCCTTGCCTTTGCAAGGAGGTTTAATCCAAGCTGGTGCCGTTTTTCTTCGGGGCTTCCGGATTCGATACGCTGTTTCATTTGAACTCCTCTAAGTTTGAGCACTTTCTTTTCCGCCTCTGGATAAACGAGAGCACCTGGTTCACATTCTTTGACACAGGCGGGATCTCCACCACAATAATCACACTTGAAGGCAAGTTTTTCATCATCCTGTTCGATCATCCCATAAGGACAGGCTGTAACACACTCTCCGCATCCATTGCATTTTTTACGATCAACAAGCACCACTCCGTTTTCATCTTTATAAATTGCCTCTTCAGAGCACGCTTCCAGACAGTCGGGTTTCGAACATTGAAAACAAATACTGGGAATGGAATAGCCCCTGAGAGAAAAATTGTTGATATGAATTCTTGACTTTGAAGGTCTAAATTCTCCTTCCTTTATAGCTGAACAGACATAAGCGCAACGATTGCATCCTGTACACAGTTCCGGAATGACATATAAACGATTTTCCATGATATCTTCTCCTCTTAAAGTGTATCCAAACCCAACTCTTCTAACTTTTTCTGCGAAGGGATACCCCTTTCATCCCAATCACGCAACTTATAATATATGGCCTTAGCATTTTCAAAGTCCTCTTTTTTAAAGACTTTTCCTGCATGAGGTCCCTTTTCCAGGGGCTGATTCATTATTTTTTGAGGCAGGTTATCATCACCCGAGGTGAAGCCGGCTTTAAGATTAAATAGGCGGGTGAGGTTCCAGATTCTTTCACCTGCTTGGTCCAGTTGTTCCGTGTTGACCTCTTCCCCCAGACCTGCAGTTAAAAGATCTGCCATGATTTCAGGCTTCATGGTTCCCCAAAAGTCGCAGAAACACATGGACCATTTGATTGTATTAAAATTTTGGCCGCCTACGACAGAATGAGCCAATGCTTCGATATCAAAAGGATCTTCATCATACATGGTAAATGCCCTCATGTGACAGGCTCCGCGTTCACTGGTTGCATAGGCCAGTCCCATACCATAATTGCCTCTGGGTTCATAGGCAGGAAACTCGAGGCCTTTGATTTCCGTGGAAAGATCCTGTGCCCCATATTTTTCGGCAAGCTTCTTTGAACCCATGGCCAAATCTTTTCCCCGTTGCGTTGAAAGGGTTGCGATTTCAGAGACAATTTTTAGGTAATCCTTAGGCTCTCCAAATCTCAGACCGAAGACATGGCGACTTTTTTCCGTAAGGTCCATGGCAAGACCCACGACATTGCCGCTGGATATGGTATCCAAACCCAGGTCATCACAAAGGCGATTGAAACGGCTGACCTGTTCCAGATCGTTTATCTCACAATTGGAACCTGCCAGGCAAAGGGTTTCATACTCGGGTCCTTCCATTTCCGCACCATTAATATTCGTGAATTTGCCGCACGCCATGGGGCACGATACACAGGCTCTGTCGGCCAATTTGGCCGCCTTTATGGCATCTGAATTAATAGCTTTAATATTCTCATTCATACCATAAGTAAAATTTCTGGTGGGATGGCCCCCCATATCGCTTATTTCATCCATTAAATTAGGTGTTCCATCCGTCTTAGCCCAAAGATTGTCCTCAGTAAGAAGATTTGTTTCTTTATAATGGTTTATTCTTTCAATAAAAGCCGGCATGTCTGCCACACGGACACCCCCCTTACCTCGACACACGATGCCTTTTAATTTCTTACTTCCGAAAAGGGCGCCTGCTCCCCCCCTTCCCATCTGGCGATATGTCTCTGTTCCGACGCATGCATATACAATGAGATTCTCGCCGGCCGGCCCAATGGCAAGGGTTTTGGCCTCTGAAGAACCTATTGCTTCTTTGAGGTAATTTTCCGTTTCAAAAATTCCTTTTCCGGATAAAGCTTCTCCGTTTTCCAAACTTACCTGATCATCCTCGATCTTCAAATAAGTGGGAGAATCCGCCCGGCCCTTAATGATAATTCCGTCATATCCGGCAAATTTGAGTTCCGGGCCGAAAGCACCTCCTGTATTGGTTTCAAAGACTGTTCCTGTTTGTGGAGATTTTGAAACCAAACAGAACCTGGAGGTTAAAGGCACCAGTGTTCCGCAAAAGGGTCCTGTCATAATGACGATCGCATTTTCCGGTGATAGGGGATCAACCTCAGGGGAAACCAGATCCCAGTAATAACGGAGTGCCAGACCCCAGCAACCCCAATATTCCTTTAGCCATTCTTTACGCAAAGGTTCTGTGGAAATGCTCATTTCCGTTAGGTTTACGATTAGTAACTTTCCTGAATAAAGGTTCATTTTTCCTCCTTCGTAAAAACCCCCAAAAATTTTCTTCTCACGAATTTATCAATTTTTTTGAGACCTTTGAAAAATGGTCAATTTTGTTCAAGTTCAAGGAAGGCGAAAATTTTAACCACAGGAATACATTGAGTATTTTGAGGATTAAAATTTGAGCCTGACACAGAAATTGGGCAAAAGGGGGCGTTTTG
>JAFCCJ010000031.1 GCA_017610305.1 Candidatus Iainarchaeum sp. | reverse complement strand
GACCATCAAATGGCAGTCAAACGAAAGATCAGTGGCATCCCTTATTGCGGCAATATCCTTTGCGGTAAATGTTGAATGTGGAACATATTTTCCATCCATTATGTCCAGATGAATCAGGTCAGCTCCTGCCTCAGAAACAGCCTTTACCTCATTAAATAAATCATCCTTTTTCGCTGAAAGAATCGACGGTGCAATCATAACCATTTCAATAACCCCCAATACTAAATCTTAGAATGATTAAGCCTTTAATAGTTTGTATCTTGCACTATTTTAGCAGGTGATTTAAATGGGAGTGGGAAGCCAAAGAAAACCCCCCAAAATCGGGGCATTGAAAAGCGTTCATGAGAAGAAATTAAACAGCCATCCAAATATTGTGGAAATGCGCAATCTTTTGAGCAAAATTAAAAATCATGAGGAAATTAAATCCGAGCATCTTCCGCATCTTAAGGGATTGGCAGTTGAATTATCTGAAAAAGGATTCCTTAAGGAGGCGGTAGAAATTGGGGAAATTGCCTTATGGAAATCTGAACAGGAAAGCCAGCATAAACCGCCATATATCTCTGTGATTAAGAGCCAAAATATTGTGGCAGATACAGCGGTTTTAAGTGGGGGCACAGAAAATATTGCCTCGGCAATGAAAGACTATGGTAACGCCCTGAAAAAAGTACGGGAAATTGAAATGACGCCTTTAACAGAATCCTATTTTATACTACTCTCGGCGAAAATTGAATTGCTTAAAAAGAATCCCGGAAAACTTCGGGATGCTCTGTTATCTGAAAAATAAAATCGCAGAGGACGAGATTCGAACTCGCGTGCCCCCGAAGGAACTCCAGGTCTCAAGCCTGGTGCGTTTGGCCACTCCGCCACCTCTGCCTTAACGGCTATCTCCGTTAACACGACTGCCTATACTTCGCACCCTGTTGGGCACACGTATAGGCCTTGCTCGGGCTTTGCCCTCGCACTTAAGAATTATGGCAAGAATCAATTTAAAAGCTTTCAATGCATCTGATTTAGGATGGTATAAGAAAGGGTTATTGAGCCCACCCAAATTGGGGCAAGAACAGGGAGAATTACGTTTATTGAAATCGCAAAGTAATTGAGCACAAGGCCCATAATGCCAGTTATAATTGTGCCGAGTATCAGCCCGAAAATCAAACTCCTCGCAGTGAAAATCCCGAATAATTTTTTCCTTTCATGCGGAGGTCCAGGATGCGGACCTGGTCCATGTGGAGGTTTTGGCGGCATTAAATCACAAGAAAGGTATGTTTTAACTTAAATTTAAATCTATCGGAAATAAAAAAAAAGAAAGAAAATTGGAAAGAATTTTACTTCCCAATTTTTCCTATTAGCTTGTCAAATGCTTCCTGGTTCTTTGAAGCTGCTTTTGAAATTGAGTCTTTCAATCCCAATCCCAGTGCCAGTCCAACACCCAAAGCAAATGCTAGGATGATAGCACCAACAACCCATAGAAGGATTTCCTCAAAGATGCTTGAATCTATTCCGGGAAGTAACCTATCGAGAGCCAAAATCAAGGCTATATAGCCAATGAGTATTTGCAGCCCTATCGCAAGCTGATTTGCGAAAATCATGCCTTGCGCCTTTTTGATTGTGTTACCGATATATGTTCCGGCATAGAGTGCAACAATCACTATGATTAAACCCTCTGTTAAACTCACAAGATATGCAAGTAAGCCTCCCATTACGCCCACTAAGAACCCTATGTCTGCAATCTGGGAGCTTGCAAGATCTGCAGCAATTCCAAATGCAACCACGAAAGTAAACAAAGTGACCATTGTGGTTATAATCTTCAAGGGACTAACTCCGAGAAGGGCATTTTGAAGGCTATTCCTTTTTAGCCAATTATCAAAATTCCCCACAGTGAGTGCCTTCTTGATGATGTTGTTCACTAATCCCGATACGAAAACTCCGATAAGGAATAGGATTGCAAAAATTGCTGCCACCATAAGTGTATCAATTCCTGCCTGAACTAAGTTGGCTGAGTTTTTCACCAGAAGATTTCCAACCTCTGTTGTAATGTCTGCCATGTTTTCCAACCTCCTTTCAAGTTTGTTAATTTTATTTCAAATAATCCTATAATAATTGCTAATTAATAGGTTTTTTTGGTTTAAAAAGCTTTCCAATCGGGATTTGTGGAAAAATAAGATAAATAAGTGTAAGAGAGGCAAGCCAGGGATCTACTCAGCCTTTTAAAAAAGGCTGGCGAAAAATGCTTCGCACGCAGTATAACTCGCCTCCTTAACTCCCAATACAGTAATAATATACGACTTTATTCTTTAAATATTTAATGTAAAAACCATGGAAAACTGAATCGCAAATTATTTATACTTCCTCTAAGCCTACATATCTGCTTGTCGGAATCCCTAACCAAATACTATGTTTCTCATTAATTTCTTTTGAATGTATGTTTATGTTCATCCTAAGCAATTTTAACCCATAATCAAGCAGTTCTTGGTTTCCTATGTAAACAGTAATGTTTCCAAGATTCTCTTTGAGTAATGATTTAATATGTTTATTTAATTCCCTTATTTTTCCATGTGCGGCAAGGTCCTGCGTTTTCTTGCCATATTCTATTTTATCAAGGCAGTCGAATAACTTTTCAAAAAATTCTGTCCTTTTTAAGTATCTTGGCTCTGATTGAATTACTTTTATTTCTGCAGAGTATTTTTCACGGAGTTTTTGTATTGCCGATTTTTTTATTTTGTTTTTGTTCATCCATTCCTTAAAACTTCTATCTTTGAATGCAGGCTCTATGTCTGCCAATAACCTTGTCATTTTCCTGTGTTTGTTAAATTGTTGGATAGCTCCATATACAAGAAAGTCTATTTTGCTTAGCTGTCCTATATCATACTCAATTGCAGGTATTGCCTTAAATACATCCATGTCCTCCCTTGCACCAATAACCAGCAGGTCTAACATTCCTTTATCAGCCAATCTTGCAAGTATTTCCATAATGCTCCAATAAGAAGGTGGCTTGTAATAAGTTGGGTCATTCTTTTTCTTTTGGTTTAGTATTTCTAGTAGTGTGCCTTCTGCAACAACAACTGGCTCGAGCTTTGGTGTAATATCCATATTGTATTTTTTGTTAAGTCCTTCCAAGAATATTACTGTTTTTACAGTATCTTCTATGGCCTCCTTGTCTGTAAGAAAAGCGGGTTTTACAAGGCAATAAGCCACAAGTTTAACTCTCTCTAAATCGTGAAGCAGTTTAACCACGTTTTCAAAAGAATCTTTTTCAAATCCTTTGTGAATCAAAAAATTTATAATGAATCTATCCGCGGTTTCAAGTCCAATACCTATTTCCAGTTCTTGGTCTTTTCGCAGTATTTTTAGGAGTTTTTCTACCTCCTTTTTATCTATGAACTCGGTACGTGTTTCTACAAGAACTCTCTTTACGTTTTTCTTTTTTGAAATTATTTTGAATATCTTCTCCCTCGCATCTGGCGGAACCTCGTTATTATTTAAAAAAGAGCCGTCACTAAGGATCTCTATCGTGTCATATTTAATTTTATAATTTGAATCCGCATAGTCTATTGCATGATTGAACTGTTTGACTAATTCTTCTGAGGTAATGTCTGTTTCAAAAGCAACCCCTGCAAAGTATCCGCAGTTTAAGCAGCCCATTTTCAGTTTATCTTCACTCCAGTATTCACACCCCCGGGTTTTAAGGCCAAAGGTAAGCCTGTAACCCCTTTCCGAATATGTTGTGTTTTCCGCAATCCAGGATTCTTCCTCAAGCAACTCTTTGAGGTCTGCTTTATTCCTTCCCGCCCATTTTATCCCATAGTTTACAATCATATCGTTCTTTTTTATTAGAAATTTTCTAACATTGGGCAACAGATCACCAATTATTTTGGTCTGTTTCTTTATAGGTATGACACAGTCAGAAAACAATTCCGGGCCTATAATCTTTGGCCATATCTTAACCCAATCAGTCTCGTTCTGAGTGTAAATATCAAACTTATTATTCACCAGTTTTTCCATATCTTTTTTTAATTCAGTAGACGCCAAATCTATCAGTTTGAGTTTTTCTATAGTTTTAGGCAAGCTTAACATTTCGTAAGAATCCTTTTGCTTACTATTTTCCATAGATTTATCTGATTTTGAAACTTTGCGCATGAAGAATAAAACCTTAGTTTGGAATATAAATCTACCTGATATTTAATGCAAAAACTAAGAAAAACTGAATCAAAAATTATTTATACTTCTTTGCACTATCTTAGTTGTCGATTTAAATGATTGAGCTATTGGACCAGATTAAAAAACTCGGCCTGAATGAATATGAGGCAAAGGCCTATCTAACTTTGAGCAGGTTAGGGGTTGCAGAAATTTCCGCAATCAGCAATATGGCTGGAATTCCTAGGGCAAGGGTTTATGATGTCCTCCTAAGCCTTGAGAAGAAGGGGTTTGTCCTCAAAAAAGCGGTGAAGCCCATACAATATGAGGTTCTCCCAATAGGAGAAGTTGCCGCAGGCCTTGAAAGGAAGATGAAAAAGGAGCTGGAATATGAGCTCTCAGAACTGGGCAAATTAAAGGGATTATTGGAGAAAAGGATGGCATTTAAGGAAATGAAAGGTTCTGAAGGGGAAGCGGTTTGGTTGGTCCAGGGGAGGGAGAATATTTACTCAAAAATAGCCAGGGAGATGGAAAATTGCCGTGAAAGCGTATTAATTTCTTCCAGTAAAGAAGGGATTAGGCGTAAAAATGATGCTTTTATGGCCAAATTAGCAGAGCTTAAGGGCAAAGGAGTAGCTGTAAAATTCGAGGAAAATAACAATAATTCAAGGTTTGTGGTATTTGACAATACTTCAATAATGCTGTTTCTCCATCCTGAAACAGTGAACAATGATGAGGAAAAAGCGGTCCTAATAAACAGCCCTTACTTAACCAATTATTTCAAATCCCCGGAAAAATGAGTTATTTCTTCTTATTTTTCTTAACCGGTTTCTTCTTCTTTTTAGCCGCGGACTTCTTCTTCCCGCCAGATACATCTGAGAATGATTTCGGCTTTGGCTTGTCCATGGTCTTAACCACCGAGTAAACAATAAGCGCAATTGCAACTAACACCAGAATTATTATTGCCACATCAACCATTGAACCAAGGCTTACAAGGCCTGTTCCAACAACAACTTCCTGCCCTTCGCCCTCAGTACCATCGCCTGTTTCCTCTCCACCAACATCCATCTCAAAGGCAACATCAATAACTACTTCCCTGACATAAACCCCTTTATCGGTTGTGAATTCAACAGCAACAGGATAACTTCCTGCTTCCAAATCCTCCGGAAGCTCAAGGTACATTTTCATAGGCAATGAAGTTTTGCTTTCAACTATTGGAGTATCATAATCAAACACTGCCTTAAAGTCAAATGCCTTGATGCCCTTAATAACAAGCGGCCTGCTTGAATCATTGAAAAGCCCGAATTCTATAACCCTGTCATAATCCAAACCCTCTAAGGCCTCAGTAATATCGAGGTCCTGGATTTCAATATTGAACTCCGTTTCAAGAACCCCTTCCTCGAAAATACCAAGCAGGATTTCTATTCCTGTTGAGAAGCCCCTGTCGGTTTCCGCATTAATTGTCACAGTTGTTTCCTTTCCCCTTATGTCATAAGGCGGGGAGATTAGGAAATAAACGTCCTTTCTTTCACCTGCTGCAAGGGTAATTTCTTTAGGGTCCAGGTAAACATAGCTCTTGTCAGAACTTAATGAAACTGTTTGTTCAACCTTCCCCCTGTTTTCAACAGTAAGGGTGAATTTCTTTCCCTCGCATGCCCTTACATCAAGTTTATTATCCGCAGTAAATAAATCAATGCCATAGCAACTTGCCTGGCCAAGGTAGTTTATTGGTGAGGCACTTTCCAGACTTGTTTCAGGGGTTGATGCCCTTACAATAATTTCCCTTTCAGAGGCATCTGTTGGAGGGGAGACAGTTATCTCAAATGCCTGTCCATTTTCTCCCTCCAATTCAATATTCTCCTGCCCACTCACCCAATCAGGGGCATATGAAAGATTGAAAACCTGCGCCTTACTCCCTAAATTCTCTATTCTGATTTCAGTAACTGCGGGAATTCCTCTGCAAAGATTCAATGAAGAGGTTTTCAGCAAACCATTGTAGCAGTCCTCAATATCGATTGTGTAAGCTTCCCTGATTGAAAAATTATCGGATGAAATGTTAAGGTAGAAAGTTTTCCTCCCTGTTTGATAGGGGATTATGTCAAGTTCAGCCGCAATATTATGGAAGACCGATGCAAGTTCCTCTGCATTTCCCGCATCAAAGTATTGCCCATTTGTTTTCTCCGCAATTCCCTGGAGTTCAATCTTTCCCTTCTCATCAATATCAAAACCAACTGCATAAACCGCAATCCCTGCATCGCCCATCTTTTGCGCGGCCATATCTAAATCCCCGCCGCAGGTTTCCTTTCCGTCGCTGACAAGGATTACATATTTCTCTTTCCCTGAAAAATCATCAATGCTCGAGAGCAAACTCTCCGCAATAGGTGTTTTGCCCCTTGGCTTCATTCCTGCAAGTGCATCGGTGATTCCTGCAGTGTTTAGGCCGTTCATTTCAACAAGAAGTTCTGAAGGCTCACAATCTTCTCCCTGTCCGAAAACCCTGAAGCCCAAATCAACTTCGCCAATGGAATTTATAAATGAAAGTACAGCTTCCTGCGCAACCTCAATCTTATTTTTACCGTTAATTTTCTCAATCATACTTCCGCTTGAGTCCATAAGAATCTCAACAGAAACATCCCTGTCAATTATCTGGGCCTCATTTGCAAGGCCTGTTGGGTTAAGATCCAGGTCCAGCTGGAATGTGGAATTTGGTGCTATTGTGGCTTCCTCGAGTGAGAGTTCCCCAATAATGCCGTCAATAGAAAATTTGGCATCAACAGGCAATATCTTATCATTTGTAAGTTTGAAAATATACTTTGGGGTTTCCTCAGTGCAGACAATCTCGTCCCCTGAAGTTTTCTCAAGTATAATATTGTAGCAGTCCTGTAAGCCCACAGTGAAATCAAATTCCTTTGAATAATTAAATTTTGTCGATTCAATGGTTATTTTTGCGTCATAACTTTTCTGCTCATCCTGGGTTTTATCAAAAACCAAGTCCAGTGAGATTGTTCCTTCAGGAGGCAGAATAACGGCATTTTCGCTCAGGCTAATCCATGAGGGTGCGTCCAATGAAATCTTAAACTCATCCTCCATCTTCCCTGCATTGATTAACAAAATGGAATTCTGGATGGTTTCCTCAACACAGGCATCATATTCTGCATTAATTGTAAGCACCGGCTCTTGCCCAGAGCTCAGGAGATATGAGGCGTTATCAGAACTTGAAAATGAGGGGTTCTCCAAAGAGGCAACTGCCTCAAATTCATACTCTCCCAAATCGGCATCGCATGGGGCCTGAACTGTTAAGTTAACAATTTCAGGGGTGCCCTTTGAAACTATCAGCGCATCCGCCTCCAAACTATGCCAGTCTGCCGGAAGGCCCGCTATATTAAGATAGACATTCTCGCTTTGCTGGTTTTCGATTGTGGAATTATTTGTAAGCGTAATTTCATACTCCCTTAGTTCACATTCTGTTGCTGCCTGTGTTTCAGGAGTTATCTCAACATCAACAGCATGCCCCTGTGTGACCTCAACAAAACAAGTGACCCTTTCGATTGAGCCATTGCTTATAACCAAATCAGCCTCATAATTGCCAGGCTCTGCATAACAATCGGCAATTGTATAAACATTCAACTGTGCGCATTCATTTGGGGAAAGGGTAACCTTATCAGGGATTACATTAAACCAGTTATTTGCCTCTCCATCAAATGCAATATTATATGTGTGCTGAACAGGGGAATCATTGCACAATTCCATGTTATTTATGGACAAATCACACTGATTTGTGACTGAAGAACAAGTTCCTGAAATAGCCTGCGCATTTGCAAGCGCTACGAAGAGGATTAGAAAAATCCCCAACAGAATCTTTGTTTTTAACTTCGGTTTAACCTTCGCTTCGTCCAATTTTCACGCCTCGGGGTATTTTTAGCACTCTTCAGTAGTAAAAAGATAATGTATGTAACTACCAAAAGAATTAAAATAAGTAGCCCGAGGGCCGCTGTTCCAAGTCCGACTCCAATTGCGAGTCCAACAAGCCCTGAAAACTCCTCATCCTCAACAACCGGCTCTGCCGGAGTGATTCTCAAAAGCACATCCTTTGCAACAACATATCTGTCGGATGTGATTTCGAGTGTGAGGTTATAGTTTTTTCCGGGTGCTGTTTCATCAGCCTCTATTCTTCCTGAAATTTCCCTTGTCTCATTTGCCTCGAGATTTGAGAGGTATGTTTCAGGGAAATAAACCCTGCTCCCCAAACCCCAGATTTTAACTTTTAGGTTTTCCATCGCGGTGTTTGTGGGATTCTTTATTGTAAATGTCAGGAGTTTTGAGCTCCCTGCATTAAGGTCAATTTCCTGCGGATAACTCAATACCTCTATTCCGCCTTCCTGCCTTTCATATTCAGGCTCGGTGATTTCGAAATAAAGGGGCTGGCTTAACAGAATCTTATCCGGCCTGTTTGTGACAAAGAAATCTGCGCCCGCATTTATCTTTCCCTCATAGAAGTAATCGTCTCCCCATGTGGATTCAAGCTCTACCCTGAATTCCATCTCCTCGCCCAACTCGAAAGGAGTTGTTGGGGTGAAGGTGAGTTTATTTGCAGTTGTATTAAAATTCAACTGAGAACTATCCGGGGTATAGGTTATGCCATTCACAATGAATTCGATTGTGTCTTCATCAATCACTCTATCGAAGTCCTCAATCCAGAAACCGAACCTGTAAAATTCCATGTCCCTGGTTGTGATATTGTAGTCAAACTCAAGCTGGAATCTGTTCTCTTCCTCATCCTCAAAGTCCAGTTTGGCATTAATAAGTTGCCCCTGCCTGAACTTCTTGCTTGGCTGGAGCCTTATCTCTCCCTCATCGTCATCAAATGTTAATTCATCGTCATCGATGTCGTAATCAACATTTTCAAGTTCCATCTTTATGGTGTCTTCCTCGACATCTTCGGAAAAATCATATACCTTAACCACAACCTCCTGGTTTAGGTCGGTGTTCAGCCATTCATAGTCCTTCAATTCACCGGTTATAAGGTTGAGGTAAATTGTCTTTGCGCCCAAAGGAGCGTCATATGCCGGATTAACGGTCACATAGACGGTTTTCTCTGAATGCGCCCCGAGGACAAATTCTTCATCGGAAATATCAACGCCTATTGTGTCATGGGAATTGTCTATTGAGAGGAAAATTTCCTCATCAAAGTCCCCGTTGTTCTTTATCAAAACATCAAATATTTCCTTATCGGTTGCGCTGCATGACCTCTGCTCGAGGTTGTTGTTATTGACAATCATTTCAATTGCATGTGAGCCCTCAATCTCAACACAGAATTCCTTTTCCTCATAGCCTTTCATGCCTGCCGCATAAAGGGTCATCTTATGCTCGCCATTGAGGTCCCTGTTTCTCCCTGTAACAACAAAGTGGCTGCTGTTGGAGTCATTTGCCTTAAGGATAAGGCTTGTCTGGTTTAAATCCACCTTCAAATCACTTACAAGTGAAAGGTCAATTACCTGGTCCTCATTAATCAGGCTCTGGATTTTAAATGAAATCTCAACATCCTTGCTTTTATTCAAATCCTTGCATGAGGTGTTTGCAATAATCTCAAATGGCTTTACCTCACACTCGATTAAATCAATTCCAACATCCCTCTCAACATAGAACTCATCAGTCCTTGCGAATATTGGGATGGTATAAAAGTCAATTTCGGTGGTATCGTTGATGTTTATTTTCAATTCAACCTTTTTATCATCATTGGCCTCAACCCTTACTTCCATAGGGTCAAAGTAGGGCAAAAACAATTCTGATTCCCCTGCAAGGGTGATGTCCTGCCTTGAATTGGTAAGATTCCTCACATTAACCCAGATTGATTTTGTATAGCCTGTTTTACAAATCTCTTCTCTTGAGGGAGCATCAAGCTCAATTCCTGTGCCTTCCTCAATGTTTACATTTATTGTTTTAATTATAACAATGCTATTGGAGTCGGCCTCTATCTCGATAAAGTAGCTTCCTTCTTCAATTTGTCCACTAGATGTTATTGAGAGTGTGACTGAAGTATATTCGTTAGGATTTAAACAGAATTCGTTTCCATAAATTTTCGCATCCAGTTTATCATCACTTGGATAGGGGGTGAGTTCAACACATGCCCTGTCCTTGCTGGAAAGGTTTTCAATCCTCAGCATTACGCCTATGTTATCTGCAGCCTCAATATTGACCTCATCATAGTTTGCACTGACTGAAATTGCTGCATTTGCCATTGTGGCAAAAAGAATTGCGAAAAGCACTGCGAAAATCCACTGTTTTGTCATCATTGTCACACCTCACTTTACTCTTTTGATAAACCTTGCTATGAACGCTATAAGCAAAACTGCCGCAATTACGAACAGGAACAAATCAACAAGCAGCCAGACTGAGAAGAGATCCAAATCAAGGCCCCCAAACATGCCTGTTATGCTTGCACTTCCCTCGTGCTCAAGATTTACAGCCTCCCTGTTTTCAAATCCACCGCAGCTGTAAACAAATTCTGCTTCTCCGCTGAAGGAACTTCCCGGGGAAAGGGTAATGGTTAATTCTGTCTGCCCCTGGGCAGGAACGCTAATTGTCCCCTCTTCAATACGGCCCCAGTCTCCCGGAATCCCTTCCAATGAAATCCCCGTAATCTCCTTTGCTTCAACAGAGTCATTTTTGAAATAAATAAAAAGTTTTATTGAATGGATTCCGTCTTCCTCAGACTCGATTTTGGAAACCGCTGCCTTAACAGGGCAGGAATCCTCCGATGTAAAAAAGAAAGAAACATTCTGTTCAATTTTTTCCGAACCAAGGGTAACAATAATTCTTCCCGCATACCTTGTCCCAACCAAATCGCCTCGCGGGATAAATTTTATTTTCACAGTTTCGGATGAGTCAGGATCAACCCACTGTGCCTTTTCAGTAATCTCATAATTGACAGGTGAAAATACCTCGACATCCAGTGCCTTTTTGAGGCCTGTTGCGTTTGATACTGTAAAAGAAATCTCCTTAGGGGAATTTTTTAGGGTAATGTAAGAGGGTAGGTCAGAAACTGCGGCGTTTACACTGGCAAAGAGCAATATAAACACTAAACCTGAAAGCATCCATTTAGAAATCATTAAAGTTCACTCGTTCACATTAATAGTGTATAAGTAATTGCAGCGGAGGTTGTATTTAAAGCTTCTGTTATTGCCTAAAACTTGCTTATTTAGCCCCTTTAGAGCCTTTTGAGAGCATTACATTCAGCAAATCAGCCTTGGTAATAATGCCCCTTATTTTGCCCTTTCGCCCCACCAATGCGCCTGGAGAGTACTCAAGAAGGGAGGAAATCAGGTCAAAAGGGGCGTCCTCATTTATTACGGGCATTGCCTCCTTCATTATCTCCTCAATCTTTAATTTTCCCAGATCCCTTGCCTCCTCCTCTGAGTGCAGCTCCTCAAGAATTGCCTTTTCAGAAATCGTCCCAACAGCCCTCCCGTCCTTTATCACAGGAAGCTGGGACACGGCATTCTTTTTCATCATCTTTACCGCCTCTTTAACGGTTTTTTCCGGGGTGATTGAGAAGACCTTCCCGCTCATTACTTCGCTCGCCTTTAACCTTGTCTTGTCATGCATTGAATCCAAAAAATCAAGAAGCCTTTTCGCCTTGTCATAACTTGGCACAAGGTTCTTTGACTCAACCTTTGCAATCAGCGATTGTGAAACATTGGTTTTTGCCGCCAGATCACTTTGCGTCAGGCCTAATTGTTTTCTTCGCATCTTTATTTCATCCAGACCAGGCAGCATAAATTCACCCAAATTAATATTCCTATACGAATAAGATTATTATACCAATATTATTATAAAGCAGTTCACCTGTTTTTAGATAATGGTTTCAATTGAAAAAAGGAGGAATCTCAATGAATAATGGTAAATATTTTTTCACTTCAGAATCAGTTACTGCCGGCCACCCGGACAAAATGTGTGACCAGATTAGCGATGCTGTGCTTGATGCGGTTATTGCCGAGGACCCCGGTGCAAGGGTTGCAATAGAGTGCCTCACCAAAACCGGGTTTGTCGTTGTCGCAGGGGAACTTACAACAAAGACCTATGTCGACATACAGAAAGTGGCCAAGGACACAACAAGGGATATTGGTTACAACAACCCTGATTTCGGCTTTGATGCTGAGGGTTGTGGGATAATCACATCCATTTCCGAGCAGAGCCCGGACATCGCCCAGGGAGTTGATGAAGAGGGTTCCCATGAGCAGGGAGCTGGGGATCAGGGAATGATGTTTGGCTATGCCACAAATGAAACACCTGAATTTATGCCCCTGCCAATACTTCTTGCGCATAAGTTAACAATGAAGCTTGCGGAAGTGATGAAGAAGGGCGAAGTAAAATATATAAGGCCTGATGGGAAAAGCCAGGTGACGATAGAATACAACCATGGAAAGCCTGTGAGGGCAGACGCAATTGTCGTTTCCACCCAGCATTCCCCTGATGTTGACCATGGCACAATCGAAAAGGACATAATTGAGAAAGTCATTAAGCCGGTCTGCGGAAAGTGGCTGGATGACAAGACCAAGTATTATGTAAACCCTACAGGGAAGTTTGTTGTTGGAGGGCCAGTTGCAGATTCCGGCCTTACCGGAAGAAAGATAATTGTGGACACCTATGGAGGGCATGGAAGCCATGGAGGCGGAGCCTTTTCAGGAAAGGACCCTTCCAAGGTGGATAGAAGTGCCGCCTATATGGGAAGGTATATTGCAAAGAACATTGTTGCCGCAGGCCTTGCTGATAAGTGTGAGATACAACTGGCATATGCAATCGGAATTGCAGAACCTGTTTCGGTTTTGGTTCACTGTTTCGGAACCGCAAAGATAGATGAGGGCAAGTTAAGTGAACTGGTTAGAAAGCACTTCCCTTTGAAGCCTCATGGAATAATTGAACATCTCAACCTGAGAAGGCCGATTTTCAGGAAAACCGCGGCTTACGGCCATTTCGGGAGAGACGACCCGGATTTCACCTGGGAAAAAACCGATAAGGTTGACGCCCTGAAAAAAGACGCAGGGAAATTAAAAGAGCCCGCAGCAAGCGGTGAAGAAGTTCCATTGGATGGCGCATAAGCGCCTCCTGTTTTTATTTTTCACCTTTTTTTTGCAGGTATTTTTCAAAATTTCGCTCTTCAATAGTATTAAGCCTTATTTTCCCTTCTGTAATTTGCTCCTCAATGAATTTTTCCATCTCGCGGAAAATATCCCTGTTATCCTTGTCCCGCTTCTTGAAAAGTTTAGTGTGTTTATCAATTTCAAAATAGCTGCTCTTTGATTCCTCTCCTGGTCCGCTTACCTTGATAAAAATATTCCTAAAGGGAAAAGATCTCTCACTGGAGTAAATCTCAATTCCCGGAGTTATAAACAATCTGTCTCCTGGCCTTACTTTTAGGCGGCCCCTAACATCCTTAACTAATTGCGAATCCTTTTGAATCTGTGCAAATTGATCTGGACCGTTTAACAATCCAATCCGCCGGCCATCGGCATCCATTGGCAATATCCCGAAGCGGTTTTTCCTTCTGAGAATTCTTCCTAAAAAACCTCTGGAGCCAGGCCCTGTGTTCTCGCCTCTGGGCTTTAATTTTGGCTTTTTAAGGATCGGCATAGGGAAGTTAATTCCAAAATTGTTAAAAATAAGCTTTCAGCCCAAAGTCTTCACAATCTTTTCCAGCTGCTCGGCGAAGACATCAACTTCCTCTTTTGTGTTATACAAATAGAAACTCGCCCTGTCCAGCCCTTTAGGGTTCAGGGAGCTCACTAAAGGCTCTGCGCAGTGCATTCCTGAGCGGATTGCCACATTTGCGGATTCGTCCAATGCAAGCGCCAAATCATGTGCCTCAATTTCCTTGGCAGAAAAGAGAACAATTCCCCCCTGCTTTTCCGCATCCATTGGGTTGTAAACTGTAATTCCCTCAATTCCGTTAACCCTGTCCAAAGCATACTCAAGAATTTCCTTTTCATGACTCCTGATTTCATCCATCCCGATTTTACTCAAATAATCAACCGCAGCCCCCAAGCCAATCCCTCCTGCAATATGCGGGGTCCCTGCCTCAAACTTGTGGGGCAGGTCATTCCATTCGGAGCTGTGCCTCTCAACTGAAAGAATCATATCTCCCCCAAACATGAATGGGGGAAGCCTTTCCAGCAATTCCTTTTTGCCGAACAAGCCGCCGATTCCTGTTGGGGCGAGCATTTTATGCCCGGAAAACGCCAAAAAGTCGGCGTTAATATCCTTAACATCCAATTTCATATGCGGGATGCTCTGCGCCGCATCAACCGCAAAAAGCGCTCCTGCATCTTTCGCAATTTTCCCAATCTCCTTTATAGGGGTGATTGTGGCAACTGTGTTTGAGATATGTGTCATTGAGACAAGTTTTGTTTTCGGGGAAATTTTCTCCCGGTAATCATCCATATTGAGCGTGAAATCCTCATTGAGTTCTGCATAAACCAGTTTCACCCCTGCGTTCTTCTCAAGAAACTGCCAGGGAACAATATTGGCATGGTGTTCCATTGCGCTGATAATTATTTCATCCCCTTCAGAGAAATATTTCTGATTGTAAAGGCCGTACATCAAAAGGTTAAATGATTCAGTGGCATTGCGTGTGAAAATTATTTCATCATGCTTTGCGTTTATGAATTTTGCCACTTTCCTGTGCGCCATCTCATATTTCTCAGAAGCCTCCTGGGAAAGTTTATGAACTCCCCTGTGGATGTTTGCGGTGTAGCGGGAGTAGTAATCAACCACTTCATCAAGCACCGCCTCGGGCTTCAACGAGGTTGCCGCATTATCGAAGTAAATAAGCTGTTTCCCATCATCCTTCCTTTTAAGAATCGGAAAATCCTTCCTGATTTTTTCGACATTCATCTTTCTCAGCCCGTACAATGTGGTTCAAGGCAGTCACACAAGTCCTCACTGCCGCTGCAGGAATAAATTTGGCTTTGCGTGCATTCATCTATTGGGAAGGTGCAGCTGCAGTCAAGAACCACTGGCTTGTTCTCAACCATCTGTCCCTCGGTAAAAACACAGTTTTGGGGGTTATCCAAATCACAGGTTCCATAAACATAAAGGTTGTAAAGTGCTGCCGCGCTGTAGATGAGTGAAGCAAACATAAGGATGGTAAAAGCCCAGGAAATAATCTCAAAATACTTGTAAAGGAACCTGCTTAGTTTAGGGTTTGTATTAATGAATTTTCCGCTGATTTTCATTCGCATCTTCTTGTCAAAGCCAGTGGTGCACTTCCTAAGCGTAAGTCGCCTGAAAACACAGTCAAAGGCCTCCCTTGCCAATGCCCTGTGCGATGCGCTAAATATGCCCAAAATCCCCAAAACAACCAAAGCAACCAGGCAAATCATCAAAAACCACTCTTTAATCCATCTCCCAAAAACAATTTAAACCATTCCTGACCCTTTTTCGTCAAATATGCCGAATACAACTGAATTCCCCTTTATTAGTATTAATTAATTAACTTATTAATATATTAAAGAAGTATAGATATGGCAAGTTACAAAAAGAGATTGATACAGTTAGGGAAAAAACTTATTTTAATTTTCAATAAATATCTTAAGTTCCTCGTGCTTTTGCGGGGCATCTTCATAACATTTTTCTTTTTGAGAAGCCTCAATAATATTTTCACAAATCGAAAAATCTCCGCTCCACCAGGCGTATTCAAAAAAACAACTTTCTTTTGAAGTCTCGAAATACCGTATTGAGGTTTGAATTTGATTACATAAATCAGGGTTTTTTTCAGTAACTGCTCTTATTATGATTTTTTGTTCATCGTTTGCCTCATAACAGTCTCCGGCACAAACAGATTTACCATCATAATAATAAAAGTCCGAGTTGGCTAAGTAACCTTTTTGCTGCTTCCTGCATTGTATCCTGCTCCCCCAGAAGCAATAATGATTATAAGGGTTGCATCCCTGACATTCAAAATGTATTTCTTTTCCTTCCGCCATAATTCTATTAGCTGAATTGGTAATTTTATCCAGGTCTTCCTGATTCCCCTCGCAACGGCAGCTAACATCCATCGCCTCCCATGGCGCTCCTTTCGAACCTGTAGATCGGATTTCCATATAACTAATAAGGGGTGTTTCGGCGTCATTGAAAACTTCCTCGCATATTGGTTTGCAAAATTCATCATTATTAATGCTTTTATTGCAATCTAGACATGGAATATCAACATAATCTTCGGGGTAATCTTTTGGGTAAGTCGTGCAGCCACTCAGGAAAACCACTGAGATAATCGCAATAAACAGCAAAACCTTGAATTTCATGCTTCAAATAGGTAAA
>JAFCCJ010000075.1 GCA_017610305.1 Candidatus Iainarchaeum sp. | reverse complement strand
GGCACAATTAGTTACTGGTTTAAGAGCTCAGTCGCAAGTTGGGGCAGGTATGACCCTATTAAACACGGGGTAACACTGGTTGACCCGGACAATTTATTCATGACAACAACATATCCCGCCAAATTTGGTTTTTATTTTAAGATTGGCGGAGTTGATTATGCTGGAGGTCAATGTACTATAAATCCTGGAACTGACTGGCACCACTATGCTATCGCTCAAGATGGGGGTTCAATACATCTTTATTACGATGGAGTGGACTGTAATACCACTCCAACAAACAAGTGGCTTGGAGATTACCCTGATTGGGCTCTAACAGTTGGAGAGGGTTGGTTAAATAATACGTATACTAATGGTACAATCGACGAATTAGCAATCTTCAACCGTGCCCTTTCAGATTCAGAAATACAAAGCATGTTCCAATCAAGCTGCCAGGACATGAACTTTGCCGATTCCACCAATTGCTTCTACACTTGGGATGTTTCAGGAATTGCAGACGGGAACTATTATGTAGATGTTAATATTGCGGACCCATTGGACGCAAACAAATATGATTCCTCAGATAATTTGTTCCAGATTGATAACACAGCACCGACTTTCCTTTCAGTTGATTCCCTCGGAGGGGACACAACATCCCCCTATCGGGACACAACAGCCGATGAAGCAACAGATTTGGTAATAACTGTTTCAGATTTCAACATGGCAGGAACCAGCTGCAAATGGAATGCAACAAACGTTGCCTATGCCTCAATGGCCAATGATTGCACCAAATCAGGAATCCAATACACCTGTTCCTTTGGTTCATTAGTTGGGGCAAATTATGCCAGATATTATGCCTGCAAGGATTATGCTGAAAATACCACTGACATTAATTCAATTAGCTTTGCCCTCCAGGGCTCTTCCCCTGATGTAAACCTGAATAGGCCTAAAGGCGGCCAGACAGTATCCTACACAAGAGACGGCAACTACTCAATCGATTTCAATGTTTCAGATGCCGATGGCGGGGAATTGTATGTGGACATTTACTATTCAACAAATCCCAATGAATTTGAAAATCTTATTGTAAGCGATTTTAATTTGTCAAAGTTAATTTCCAGCAATGCTTATAAAAGGGCAATCACTCTAAGCCCCTCAACCCCGTCCGCAAACTACCAAGTAAAGGTTGAGTTAACCACTGGCAACTTCGACTATTCAAAAACAAAAGCCGGCGGGGCAGATTTAAGGTTCTATGCGTCCGCAACAGAGCAGAATTCATTTGATTACTGGATAGAAACATGGAACACGGGCGGGACCTCCACAATCTGGGTAGAGGTTTCAAGCTCAGGAACTTCAACAATTTATATGTATTATGGAAACTCAGATGCTTCTGCAGTCACTAATGGGGCAAACACATTTGTTTTCTTCGATGATTTCCCCGGTAGTTCAGTAAACACCTCAAATTGGACAATAACCAACAGCACAGGCTGGAGTGTGGCAGGCGGTGAGCTGAAAGGAACCAACACAACCGGCAGATTAACCTCAAATTTAACATTCAGCAGCGGAAATATATTGGAAGTCAAGTCACGCTATATTACAAGGGGTGCAAACGGACATCAAGTTGCAGGATTCTACTTGTCAAGCAGCAATAATCTTGGATATCTTAATCACCTTACTCTCGATTATTATAAAAATAATGCAAGTTGGGTGGCGATGTCAGCTACCGCCCCAGCTTCCACAAACCTTTTTACAAAAATATCGGTTAAGTCCTCAACCCAAGCTGATATATCTGTAACAAATTATGGCACAGGCGCTAGCTATCAAAATGTTTCAAATATTTCTAATACTGTTTCCTCTGAACCGATTGTTATTGGCACAAGATATGATAACGTATTTACTGGCCAAGCTTATGAAGGGTACTGGGACTGGATAAGGGTAAGGAAATATGCCGCCACAGAGCCAACCGCAAGCATCGGAAGTGAAGTATTTACTTTCTATTGTGATGACACAGACTTCACCAACTCAACAAATTGTACTTATGACTGGAACTCCCTAGGAGTTTCAGACGGAAATTATTACATTGATGTTAACATCTCAGACTCGCAGGACAACAATACAACTGCTTCAAGCGACACAAATATCTATGTCGATAACACCGCGCCTGTTGTTACATTTGTATCTCTCGCAGGGGACACAACAGCACCATATGTAGATGCGACCGCAAATAATGACACCAACCTCCTTGTAAGCATTGCCGATTACAATCTTTCAAGCGTTAGCTGCAAATGGCATACAAGCAATGTTGCCTATGTCTCAATGGGCAATAATTGCGATGCAATAAGTGGAATACAGTCAACATGTGCTTTTGGTTCAGTTACAGCCGGCAGCAATACCAGATACTATGCCTGCAGGGATTATGGAGAGAATGCCTCAACAACCGCATCAGTAACATTTACAACTTTAGGTTCCCCGCCAACAGTTGTTGTAAATGACCCCAATGGGGGGGAAGAATTGAAATACTTCATTGACGGCAATTTCACAATTGATTTCAATGTCTCTGATGCTGAGGGAGCACAACTATATGCAGACATCTACTATTCATCAACCCCAAACAGTTTTGAGAATATAATTGCTGATGACCTTAACCTGAATACTATGAACAAGCCCTTCCCCTCAGGCATTATGGGCTGGTGGAAATTTGATGAATCTTCAGGCACATCGGCCTCCGACAGCTCAGGCAATGGCCACACAGGGAGCCTTATTAACTTCGCCTGCACAACACTGAACTGCAACGCAAAAAGCGGCTGGCAGTCTGAGGGGAGGTACAACAACGCACTGGGCTTTGACGATAATGAAGGATCAAGTTTCGATTATGTCTCTGTTCCGCACTCCGCTAATTTTATGATTGGCGGCGAGGGAATAACGGTCTGCACATGGCACTATTGGTGGGGGGTCGATGATGGCCAATATGTGGATCTGATGATAAAAAGTAATGTCTTTATCCTGAGGCAGAATGCAGTAAACACATATGCTTTCTTCATTAAGGATGGCGGCGATTATGAGCCAAGGGTAACATCTGTCGGAGTTGGCCTTGCAAACACATGGAACCATGTTTGCGGCACCTGGGAGGAATCAACACTTACTTTAAAGCTTTACATAAACGGTGACCTGAACAACACAGTTGTAAAGACTCAAGCATCTTCTGATACTGGCACAAATGCCGTGGTTATCGGGGGAAGCAACAAAAATCTTGATGGAATGCTTGACAATACCATGATTTTCAACCACCCGCTTTTAGCAACTGAAATCAATAATCTCTACAAAAAAGATTATCCCTTTTACTGCGATGATTTCGAAACACTGGACTGGTCAAGCTCAACAAGATGCAAATATTCCTGGGTTTATTCGGCAGTTACTGATGGGAACTACTACATAGATATAAATATCTACGATC
>JAFCCJ010000074.1 GCA_017610305.1 Candidatus Iainarchaeum sp. | reverse complement strand
GGTTCAAATCAAATAAAGCATTATACTCGTTGTAGCAGGATGTCCAGCAGTGCCTGCAATTGGGGTCATCCAATTTAAGGAATGCCTCCTTGAAGCCTAGTTTAACACCATCATACCCCTTCACTCCCTTCTTCCCTATCAGATTTGAACAGGGATAAATCATTCCTGAGGGGGTTACATTGCAGTAAAAAGTAGATGCATAACATTTCATTTCGGTTTTATCCGGCCACTTAAACAGTCGCTTAAGATAAGTGTCAGAATTGAAGACAGGATAGCCGTTTTTCTTTGCGTCAATTATTTTCTGGACTGCTTCCCTGAACTTTCCGGAGTTTGGCACAAGAGAATTCAAATCCTTTGCGGCATATTCATAATCATAGAGCGGCTGGAAGGTCATATTGACTCCCTCCTTTTTACAGAAATCCAAAACAAAATCAACATCATCAAGGTTTTTGGATGTGAGGACCGTTATTGTGAACAGCTGCAGTTTTTCCTTCCTCGCAATTTTGAATGCCGCCATCACCTTCTTGAAAGAATCCTTTCCCCTCAAGGTATCGTGGGTTTTCTCTGAGCCATCCAGGGAAAATGTAAGGATATCCACATTTTTTATATCCTTAATCCTTTGCTTCAGTAGTTCCCCATTAGTAACCATTATTGTTATTACTCCCTTATCCTTGGCATAATCTATAATTTCCCCAATATCCTTTCTCAGCAAAGGCTCCCCGCCATTAATGCTCAGCTTCAATAAACCCAGTTCCTTGAATTCATCAATCATTTGCTTTAGCTGTTCAGTAGTGAGTTCCTTTTCTTTGGATTCAGTGATGTTGCAGTAGCTGCAGTTTTTGTTGCACCTGTGGGTTATTTTTAAATTTACGGAAAAGCTTCTTTTCTGCCCTAAAACACGGGCGGCGAAAATCGCCATTCCCCCTTTTGCCTTTTCCAATGCTTTCATCCTTTCACAACCTGAAAACCTTTAAACCTGCCCCTGCCTTTCTTGCAAACTCGCCAGGAGATCTTATTTTCATAATTCTTTGAAGAATATAAGTGGGATTCATATAAAAGGATTTGTAGGCCAGCCTAAGAAGTTCAATCAATTCCTCTTTGGAAAGGTTTTCCTCCCACAACATAGGTTTGAAATCAGGGGTTGGGTTTTCAGCAAACGCCTTCCAGTAATCATTTGGGAGAATGCCCTCTTTCAACCCCATATCATAAAGGTCAGTTGCGGGGAAGGGGGTTGTTACTGAGAAATGGACAAAGTCAGGGTTCAGTTTTTTCGCAAAATTAATTGACTGCATTATGGTCTCCCTTGTCTCCCTGGGGGAGCCAATCATAAAATATGCGAGAATCTCAATCCCTGCATTCTTGGTCATTCTGAAAGCGCTTTCCACCTGTTCAAGGGTAATTCCTTTCCTCAATATGTTCAGGATTTCCTGATTGCCGGATTCAACACCGTAATGGATTCTTTCACACCCTGCCTTTGAAAGCCGCATAAGCAGTTCCATATCAACAGTATTCACTCTGGCCCTGATATCCCAGCCAATGTCCAGTTTCCTCGCCATAATTTCATTGCAGATGTCAATCGCCCTTTGCCTGTCAATTGTAAAGGTATCATCATACAGCAAAAATTCATCAATCCCCATTTCATAGCATTTTTCCATTTCATCAACAACATTCTTCGCAGAACGGGCTCTGAAACCTTTTTGGCTGATTGGCCTGTCGCAAAAAAGGCATTTATATGGGCAGCCCCTTGAGGAAATCATTGTGGTGACCAAATTGCGGGTTGAGAGGACAGAACTGTATTTTTTATATGGTGTGAGATGGCGCGCGGGAAATGGCAGTGAATCCAAATCCTCAATCAATCCAACAGGGCCGGTGTAAATTACTTTCCCATTTTCCTTGAACAACAGGCCTTTGGTCTGTTTCAGCTTTTCCGGTTTGTCAATGTTATCAACCATTTCAGTGAAAAGGAATTCCGCCTCCCCCAAAACAACATAATCAACTTCCTCCAGTTTTATTGTTTCATTAGGGTAGATATTTACGTGGGAGCCCCCAACCGCAACTTTAATTCCGGGATCAATTCTTTTCACGGTTTTTGCGATGAGGATTGCATCGATGAGTGTGAAGGTCATTGCGGAAATTCCAACCAGGTCGGGCTTCCTTCTCCGGATTTCATCTTCAACTTCCTTATGCCCAAACTCTTCCACTTGGCAATCAAGTATCTCAACCTTGTGCCCTTTTTTCTCAAGCATCGAGGCAATGTACATTATCCCTAGAGGAGGGGAGTGGCCTCTTGCCTTTTCCAGCATTTCAGGAAGGTTTGTGCCGATAAGGTTTTCACTTGGCGGATTGATTAGGAGAACTTTCATCTCACGCCCTCTTTGCAATTGTATCGGCAAGCAAGCCAAAGAGCACTATCTGCAGGGCGGAAAGCGCAATGATTGTGACAGTTATGTCCATCACTTTCCCCAGCACAAACACACTATAGAGGAAAATTGCAATTGAAAGTATAAAAAGTAAAGCACTTACCGGGATGAAAATCTTCAATGGCTTGAAATAAGTTCCAACTCGGATAATAAGGGATACAAAATTCACAGTATCCTTAATGGGGTGGATTTTTGATTTTCCCTCGCGTTTGAAATAATTTATCGGAATATATTTTACACCCATTCCATTGATGAGATAGGCGAGAGTGATTGTTGTGGTTAGGGAGAAACCATTTGGGTACATCCTGTAAAACTGCATTGCATCTTTTTTCCTGAAAACCCTCAGCCCTGAATTAAGGTCAGGGATTTTTTTGCCTGAAACATAATTCGCCATCAGGCCCAAAAACCATTTTGCCGGTTTTCTCATAAAGGGAATTTCCACATTCTTCCCTGTTCTTGCTCCCACAACCATGTCGAATTTTCCAATATACTTCAGCAGTTTTGGGATTTCCTTATTTGGATAAGTGCCATCAGCATCTGTAATTATTATCCATTCTCCCTGCGCACGCCTTAGGCCGGTTTTCAACGAGGCGCCATACCCCCTATTGCTTTCATGCTCAATTACCTTAATTCCGGGAGCCTTTTTCAGCGCATTTCCAGTGTTGTCGGTGCTCCCGTCATTAATCACAATAATCTCGTAATCTTTCACCCCGGACATAATTTCCTTCAGTTCCCTCACTATTCCGAGGACGGCATTCTCTTCATTGAACGCCGGAATTAAAACCGAGAATTTGATGTTATTAGCCATCATTAACTTAAAAATTAGTGAATTAAACATTTAAAGGGAATATGGTACAATGCTCGAAAACAGCCCATTCTCAAAAGAAAAGCAATAAATAGCAGTATTGACTTATGTTTTACAATGAAAAAGGGAATCTTAATTGTAAGTTTACTTATTGCGGCAATTTTTCTGAGTTCATCGGGCGACTGTGATGGCTCTGTGGACCCTTATGATGAAGAAAATTTGGGTGTGCAGGAAATTAACTGGCTGGATGATGAAACACTAGAGGTAAAGGCATATGTTACAATAAACTGCGCCGAGGACATTCATGACGGAGATTATGAAATTTGGTGGAATGAAATAACTCTTTGGCATTCCTATATTGAATGCACGCTTTGTGCAGAATGTTTGTGCGCCCATGAATTAACCTATAAGTTTTCCGGTTTGAATAAAGGGGATTATGAATTTGAATTGGAGGGACTTGGCATTGTTAGTTGTGCGGAAGAAGGGGAATTCACTTCCGGAGCTGTGGCTCAGGGGTATTACCGCGGATGCTGCGGGGGATTGGAAACATTTGAGGCCCGTGCCGGACTTGAGGGAGGGGGACTTCTCTGCCATGATCCAACAAAAGGGAATCCTTCTTGCAAGCATATTGGAACAAAATCCGAGGGCTGGTATTATTCTGGAACTGATGAATTGATTATATATGGCCAGTGCGCCAATATTTGCGGGGACGGAATTTGCGATATAGAAGAGACTCCTGAAAACTGCCCTCAGGATTGCTAGTATTTTGATTAATGTTTTATTTTCTTTACCATAATATCCGCATTTCCAATGGTTTTTTCAGTTTCGTAATTTTCCTCAATCCATTGCGAAATTTCGGGGGCATACTGCTCAGGGATTAGCCCCTCCAATGAGAAGTTCCTGTGGTAAACTACATACTTGGGCTGGTTTTCCTGCAGGGAGCTGAGCATTCCAGATTTCACTTCCCCCCTTGCAGTCCAGGGAGCTATGTAAAGATAGTGGGTGGCAAGCGGGCGCTTGGAAACGAAATAAGTGTAGGGGTGGAAGGGGAAGGAGAAAATTGTTTCACTTTCACCCGTGTTTGCTTGAATGTAACTCCCAACCTCATTTATCTCCCCAAACCCGTCAACAAGCAAGCGGGAGGAATAGTAATTGATTGAGAAAATTGAAATTCCGATTACAAAAAATACAAAAAATAAAATTACTGCATAATTAATTAATTCTCTTTTTTTCAGTTTCAGATATTCAAATGCCTTTACTCCCCAAAACCCGAAAATTATCGCGAAGAGGGGGAGCACAGGAAGCAGGTGCAGCTCATCATAAATCGGAAAAAGGTTGGACACGAGGGCGACAACCGAAAGCAGTAGCAAATTCCATTTCAGGAAATCTTTCGAGCGCTTTTTCATGAGTGTGTAGTTTTTCCAGAATAGGAAAATCACCGCAGCGAAAACCAAACCAAGAACAACAAATTCATGCAGCTCATTAATCACCCCCAATGCCCCCTGGCCGGATTCCAGTTTGTTGTAGATGAAGCCTTTTGTGAGATTGTAGAAAAGCACCCCATAAAGGAATTCATTCAACGCTCCCTTTAGCGCGAAAAATAGTGCCGCAAGAATTGGAAAGATTGTTATTCCTCCGATGAAAATAATTAATTCATTCCATAATTTTTTGAGGGATTTCTTTTCCTGGTTGAACATGAAAATGAAAAGCATGAGGAAAGGTATAAGGAGAATTACAGACTGCCTGAATAAAATTCCCAAACCCAAAGCAAGTCCTGCCCCCAGCAGAAATTTATTTTGCTTTTTCTCGAAAAAGTAGGTGTAGAGGAGATAAATTGTAATCAGGGAGAATAGCGTCATAAATGGCTCAATAATTGCCAGCATTCCATGGAGGACCGGCATGAAGAATGCGTAGAAAGCTGTTGCAATGAATGCTGTTTGGTCATTGAACATTTTCCGCGCAAGGATGAATAGAATAATTGTTGTCATCAGCTCAACAAGCAGGACAACCATTCTTGCTGTGAAAACAGAATCCCCAAAAATCGAGAAAAAGAAACTCCAGAGATACATCGTTCCCGGTCCATGGAGTGAGAAGAAATCCTGATAGGGGGTTTCCCCTGCATAAGTGTAGTATGCATATGAAATATATTGGCCCTCATCAATGAAGGGGTTTGCCGAGCTGATTGCCAATCCAATAAGGATTTGAATCAGCAACAGAACAATTAATGAGATTTTTAGATTCCTTTCCATTAAAACCAACAATATTTGGGGCAAATACTTTTAATAAGCTAATTTCCCAAGGATAGTTAAAGGTGGTGCAATGAAAGAGTCCGCTTACAAGGAACTGTTTGAGGCTGAAAAGAAAAACTGGTGGTTTTTGGGGAGAAAGGAACAGAGCCTGATGCTCTTGAGGAAATTCCTCCCAAAAAATAAATTAAAGATTCTTGATGCCGGCTGTGGAACCGGGGCTTCAATTGAATTCCTGAAAGAATTCGGAGACGTACAGGGAATAGACATATCCCCAAAAGCCATTGCATTCTGCCAAAAAAAAGGATTGAAAAATGTTTCAATAGGGGACATAAGGGATCTGCCCTTTGGGAAGAATGAATTTGATTTGGTCATAGGCCTTGATGTTCTGGAGCATGTTAATGAAAATAAAAAGGCGGTATCGGAATTCAACCGGATTCTGAAGAGGAATGGTTTTCTATTGCTTACCGTCCCTGCCTTTGATTTTCTGTGGACAGGGAGGGACGAATACATGATGCACAAAAAAAGATTCAGCAGGCCGGAACTTCAGAAACTCCTGGAAAAATCCGGGTTTAAAGTAATAAAAATCAGCTATAGGGGGCTTTTCTATTTTTTTCCGCTCCGGATAAGGATCTTACTGTTCGGAACAAATGTTGGCTATAAGAGCCGGAATGTGATTAACACAAACTGGCTGCTTAACGCAGTATTCGCCTTTTTCCTGAAAATTGAGGGCTTTTTCATGCAATTTATTGATTTCCCGCTAGGAACGGCAATTATAGTACTTGCCAAGAAAGATAAATAATCATGAGCGATTCACTTCCAGCATCTTTAAATTTGTTGTGCCTTAATAGTTTTTTTATACAAAAGTAAAAATGGCTGATTTTATGAAAATTATTTTATGTGGCGGCGCGGGATTTATAGGTTCCCATTTGTTATCAAGACTTTCAGATAATCCTGAAAATTCAGTAGTTGTTATTGACAATCTCAGGACCGGGAAAAGAGAATTTATAGATGGGGACTTAAAAAGGCAGAATGTGGAATTTATTGAGGCCGATCTTTCTGACTTGGAAAAAACAGTGCAGTTTGTAACGGACGCAGATATTGTATACAACCTTGTG
>JAFCCJ010000030.1 GCA_017610305.1 Candidatus Iainarchaeum sp. | reverse complement strand
ACTTTGATATCTTCCACAAGATTGCCGGCGGAACAATCACAAACCACTGTTTTGCATGGGTTGAGGATCCTGAAATGCCCTGGCTAGACTTCACCTCCGCAAACAGCGCAAAATTCAACATATATGTTGATGAGGAGGAGCTCCACATAATTAAGCCAATAACAAAAAATTTTGGCGGTGTTCAACTTCTACCTGAAATAGAGGAGCAGGGATATGCTGCTGCATGTAAGCAAATAATAAGGGTTGATGGGGCCATCGGGGAGACCTGCGAGGAGCTATGCAGTGGAATTGGTGCAACTCTGATACATGAAGACAATGGTTGTGTTGATTCTGGTTATGGCAATGTGGCATTTTGTGAAACCCAAATGGATTCTGTTTGTTCCCTAACTCCGAACTGCGGAACCGATTACTATGCAAATGCGGAAATAAGACAGACATCTGGAATTTATGGGGAAACCTGCAATGAGCTTTGCAATGATATTAGCGGCACCCTGATAAATGACGGTTGTATTCCTTTAGGACAGATAAACTATACTGCGTTTTGCAATATGGGTGGAACTGCGGAACTAACCGAGTGTGATCTTGAACCTGTCGGCAATACCCACAACGGTCCTTTGGATATAGATGTCATAAACACCGGAGGCTTTGTTGAAACCCTTTGGGTTGACTATGAGATGACTGATGGCAAGCACTGGAAGGACAAGGATAAAAAAACAACCCCTTGCTGGAGGCCAACCGACGGGGATGAGCACCGCGTCAGCGTGAGGGAATATGAGTTCAGCTCTGAACCGAGTTTTGAGGCAATTACTGATGACATTGGACAAAGCAGTGTTGTAAATTGCAAGGGTGATGGCTGGGTTGACACAGAAACAAGCTACAGATATTCCGGAAACAAATTTACCCCTTACCCGGATCTGCCAATCTGGCAGGGCCTGCACAATGCGGGTTCGCACTATCCCATAAACAAAACAATTGACCAGATAAGGCTTGAGTCTAGTGGTTCCAAAACAAAATTATATAGCATCTCCTATGAGTACATAAGGACAGACCCAGACAACAAGGGCATAATAGATTTTAATATAATAAACCGCACCCTTATCGGGGAGGAATATGCAGTTATTACTGTAGAGGATTATGTTTTTGAGGGGGAGATTGAACCCACAATCACAATTCCTTTCACCCTTACAGCCAGAGCAAACCAAACAGAAACAAAAACCCACGAATATCCTTTCAATATTGATAAAGTTCCAATAGGCGATGTTAATATTTTAGGGCTTAAAGTTCCTGCAGGCCAGATGGCAGTATTTTCCCTGAATCCTGATGCCCCCCAAAGATATTATGTGGGGGTTCCGGAAAGCATTGACCCAATTATAATTCCTGATGAGGCCGAATCCTTGTGTGACCAGAGCATATTTGGGCTTGATTCAATGACAATTAACCTAAAGACCCCAATAGATGCCGAATCAGGTCTTGCAAGGGACCTTTCTGCCCAGGTGGCAATTCATAATCCCTCTGGCTGGGAGTATGTGCTTGAGGATACTGGTGATGGAGGAGACGATGACGACGGGGGAGATGACCCAATTGAATTGCCCGGCCCAGATGATGAATCCTGGCCAAAAAATGATGTTGATTGCGTGGCATTCCTTAACATGGAAACAGTTGATGATGAGAATCACTTTTTCCTTTTAACAGAACTCAATCCTGTGAAGATTATATATGGGAATCCACTGGAGATTGCGCAAAATTCCGTTGCCACCATAGCTACCGATGGGGAGGTTTACCATATACTTCCAGACTATGCAATAGACCTGACAACTTCCCCTGATTATGACCCTGAAAAGTCAATAGTAGACAAGTATTACGAGCTTAGCATTGACCCAACATTAAGGACTGCAATATTTTTCGGGGATACTCTTGCCATCACATCGGCAAGCGATCCTATCAATGTTTATGCGCAATATGATCCTTTACAGCTAACCAATGAAACCCAGACAGAAAGCTTCCATGTGAGGATAAAGGCAGGCGAGGACAATGGCTGCTATGGGGAAAGTGAAATGACAGGGATGACCGGCATAGATGCACTTCCAAGAATAAAACTTGGCTGGAGCTGGAATGATGTTCCGATAGATGCGTGTGATGAGGGGAATCCCGATTACTTTTACTGTGATGCCTCCCAGTTTAGCATGGAATTAGTCCAGAAAATGATAGAAGTGCAAACTCTTGCAAATTCCGGTGATTATGCGGGAACCGCCGATTACCTGCACTTCAATGCCTATCTATTGCCTGATGGATACTCCACTGATTTCAGGAATGATTTCAATTATTATGTGACAAATGTTCAGATATTCCCCGCATTAGGTTATCTTGGTGCCGGCGGCTTTAATGAGTATTTTACAGATGATACAAAATTCAGGTTCATGTATGATGCTGCGCCAGTTGACAAGCTTCCAACCCCTGCGTTATATCAAGTTGACATAACCCTCGAATTCCCTGATGGGGAGGATTGGTTTTTCTATGATAACGGGCCAAATGCGGTGATTACTGTCTGGCTTACAAAGCTTTCCGATATCTCAAGCACAAACCCATTCTATTTCCTGCCGTTTGATGGGGAGATAGGATATGAGTCAGGAATCCTTAACAGAGAGGGTTATGGGGTAGGCTATAGCGGAGACGAGATTTACATACTTGGAAATGAGAGGGATTCAGGAGGAGAATTCGCGAGAAGTCTCCAATCTACAGGGGATGATTATCTATCCACCCTCGCAGTTAGTGAGGTCAGGGATTTTGAAACCCTGAATAAAACCAACAGGAGCTATGTTTTGGGAATAGAAAACATGGGTGGAACGGCCTTTAGTATGGATTTCACCCCCAGTTATGCCACGCCTGTCGCCATGAGAATAAACGAGGCCAATGGTGTTGCTGATGGCTTTTACTACGTTACCGATACCACCGGCGCTGTGCAGGATTTTGGGGACCATATGGGATACTGGACCGGAATTTCCTCAACCTATGAGGGATGCGTCGACTTTACCAATTTGCCATTGTTCTACAATCGAAAAGACGCAAGAGACAACCTGATTAATCCAGGATGCACAATCCTTGGCACAACACAGCCTTCTTATGGCTTCAATTGGGGATATGCGAATCCAGGGGGGACCATATACCTAAGGACAATGTTCTATACTCCTGACAACAGTTACGACATCCTAAGTTCATGCACATCAAACCGCAATGATTTGATTTCCCCAGGTAACACAATAACCACGCCAAGCTACCAGGTCCCGCTTGACTTTTCCGAAAAACCTGCCTCAATCCATCGTATGTTTGAGCTTATAGGGCAGGAAAAAATTTGCATGGGCTCTTATGGTGATAGGGTGGATTTCTGGTGGAACACGAGTAACCTATATGATGAGTTTGCCCAGAATAGTTGGGGAGGAATTTCTGCCGACCATTTCCAGTACTGCGACCCGCTTGGCGCAATTGAATAGCTGTGAAACCGATGAATCCAATAATTCTAATTATAATTTTCATCACCGGCTTTGTAACATCTTACACCGACATAAAATTCGGGAAAATCGGAAACAAAGTTATTCTTCCGGCAATAATTCTCGCGCTTTTGGTTAACCTCCTTGATCCGCAATTTCTGGTTCTTCCGGATTTCATCTTCAATGCAATCTCAGCATTCCTTTTTGGCTTTGTCCTCTATCTTGCGAATTTGTGGAGCGCGGGAGATGCAAAGCTCTTCCTCGCATACGCAATTCTTGTTCCGCTAACGGTTTATTCGGCAGGCTATTTTAGCTTCTTCGCCTCCTTCGCGATAATTGTAAACACCTTTGCCCCAATTTTTCTTTTCTCACTGATTTTTCTGCTAATTACTTCCGATAAGGGGGCAATTATTATGAGCCTGCAAAATACCTTTGAGCCAAAAAAGGTGATTGGTTTCACAGTTGTGCTCTTTGCACTTATATGGATTATTGAAATGTTATATTCCTATTTTTCAATATCCGGAAACTTCTTTCTCACCCTGATAATAATTTTCATTTTGATTGAACTTGTAAACCTTTTGGTGCCTGGCTCATTCCTGATTTTTGCAGGATTAATTTCTGTGCTGAGATTAATTCTTGACTGGCAGGCAATGCTCAATATTGAATTTTGGTTTGGCCTTGTGTTGTTTGTGCTTTCTTTTCTGCTGCTGCGGTTCTTTGTGCTTAGGCTGGGAATAATGAATTTCGGAAAAAGGGTAAAAATTGAGGAATTGGAGGAGGGGATGGTCCTCCTTGAGGGAGTTGTTAAATCGGAAAAGGGATTTGAGAAAAAGCAATTATTCCACCCTACCTTATTTAATGTTCTAAGTGAGCTAAAGATAGATTATGCGGTAAACGTGAGTTCAAGCGGCCTGAAAAAGGAGGATATTTCAAATCTCCTTAAGTGGAAAAAGGAAGGAACGGCCCCTTTCCGCACCCTTCTTATCCAGGAAACCCTGCCCTTTGCGCCATTTATGTTTATCGGGGTCCTTCTCACAGTTTTCCTTGGCACCGATGTGGTGATTTTCGTACTTTCCCTTGCCTAGTTCAGGTTTTATTTCTTTCTAATAATCCATAATTACAGGTGCCCTGATTTGAAATCAATAGACAATCTTGAAATTCACGAGAAGGAAAACATTGTCCTTGTTTCTGTGAACCCGAAAATCTTTCCTTTGCAGGTTGTCTATTCTGCCGCATTTGTTTCTATGGAAAAAGCATATGTAATTATCGACGGAAATCCGGAAATGGAGATAGTCGTGACATTACGCCCTAAAGAAGGAAGAAATCCTGAGGAACTGGGAAGAAAGTTCACCGAGGAATTGGTTAATTACTCTGTAAGCATGGTGGAAAGCCAGAGGACCATGGAACTGAGGAAGGTGCTAATTGAAAAGGCCCTTTTGGGTCACAAGGGAAAAAAGTGATTCTGTGAGAGGAATTGAGATTGACAAATCAAAGGAAACTGCAAGGGTAAAGCTAAATCTTTTCTTCTATCCCGACAAATACATACAGCAGGCAGCGCAAAAATTCGCAAGAATTTGCAAAACAAAAATAAGCTACAAAGCAGACTATGTTCTGCTTGAGCTTACTCCGAAAAATAAAGGCATTGATGCAGAAAAAGCGGCCCATGAATTTGTGAACTTTCTTTTGGAGGTAATTCAGAATGAGGAGTGAAAGCTTCCAAATTATGCGGTTCAATGAGTTTGCTTTTGAAAATGGAAATTTCCTGATAACTGCCGAGCCAAATTCCTGGGTTTTGCTGAACGCGGAAGAGAAGGCCAGATTCAGATCAGGGGAGCTAAAGGAAGGAACCGATCTTTTTCAAAAACTGGAATCCAAAGGAATAATCCTCACAAAAAATAATGAGGAAAAAATACTCGATAAAATCCGCAGGAATTATTCCCATATCTCCAGGGGGATAACTTTACACATAGTCAATCCCACACAAAGATGTAATTTGTCCTGTTCTTATTGCTATGCCGAAAGCCTTCCTGAGAATTCCAATACAAAAGATTTGGACAAAAAAACCGCGAAAAAGGTTGTTGATTTCATTTATCAATCCCCCTCCAAATCGGTTGTTATAGAGTTCCAGGGTGGGGAACCACTGGAGAATTTTGATGGAATTAGATTTGTTGTTGATGATGTGAAAAAGAGGAAGGGAAAGGATGTTCATTTCCGCCTTGTTTCCAACCTTTCTTTGATGGATGATGACATAGTAAAATATTTCAAAAAAAATGATTGGACAGATATTTGTACCTCTCTCGATGGCCCAAAGGAAATTCATGACAAAAACAGGCCTTTCAGTGGCGGGAGTTCATATGAGAAAGTCGTTTACTGGCTCGAGAGGCTAAGGGATGAATTCAAGTTCAGTGATTTGCATGCACTCCCCACAATCACAAAACACTCCCTTCCATTTGCAAAGGAAATTGTTGATGAATATATTTCCCGCGAATTTTCCGATATTACGCCGGTTATTTTAAGGAAAGTGGGTAGGGGAAAAAGCAATTGGGGCAAAATCGGATATTCGGCTGAGGAGTATATTTCCTTTTGGAATGAGACACTTGATTATAGTATTGATATTAGCAAGGGGGGCAAGAATTTCAGGGAGATGCATTCGACAGTAATTCTCAGGAAGATTTCAGGGGAACAGATAAACCATACCTGTTACTCAAAACCATGCGGGGCTGCAACAATGCAGGCTTCATATGCGTCCAATGGCGACATATATTCCTGCGATGAGGGAAAGGCATTTCCCCTCTTCCAGCTTGGAAATGTGTTTGATAACAGCTATGAGGAGGTTTTCACATCTCCTGAGGCAATGAACCTTGTAAATATTTCAAGCTCAATGGGCATAAACTGCAACAACTGCGCATTCACCAATTTCTGCTGGCTCTGCCCTGTGGAAAGCTATGGTGAAACAGGAAATCCCCTACCAAACCTTTCCTCTGATTTCATGTGCAAAATAAAAAAGGCCCAGATTGAATCAGTGTTCAGGCGCATGCTTTTTGGCAAAGATTTCGGAGTTTTAAAGGCTTGGACTGAAAATGGAAAGCCTTAAAAACAAGAAAAGATATTATTTCCTTGGTATTTATGTCCTCAGTAATTCCAAAATTAAGAAAAAAGATTTCATCCTATCTTATTGAGGAGGATGGCAGAATAACTAAACAGTCTCTCCTTTCTCTCGGGGCAATTGTTACAGGTGCCGCACTTGGTGCTGCTTTACAGTCCAAGGAGGCAAAGGCTGTTGACCTTACAGCACATGAGCATTCCCATTTGAGCCATTCCAGCCACAGCTCCTATTAAATCTGTTTTTGGCATATTTTTTCTATGAATCCTGTAGAGCTCACTAAACCATTAGAGGCGAAAATAGAGCTTACTGAGAACTGCAATGAGGACTGTTTCTACTGTTTCAACAAAAAAAGTGAAACCAGGAATAAGGAATTATCAAAAAAAACAGTTGTTGAAATAATTAAGAAAGTTGCTGATGGGGGAATTGAAAAAATCCGTTTCACCGGAGGGGAGCCCTTACTAAGGAATGATTTGGATGAATTGTGCAAAATCGCAAAGGATTCCGGGCTTTATGTGATGCTAAACACAAATGGGAGTTTGCTTGATGATAAAAAAATTAATTCCCTCTCGAAAGTGGTGGACAACTTCCTGATTTCCCTTGCGGCCTTTGATAAAAAAACCGATTTCAGATTCACAAAAACAGATTTTTTCGATTTGCGGATTTCAAACATAAAAAAACTGGTTGAGCTGAACAATTATGTCCGCTGCTCAACAATTTTGATTAATGAAAACATTCCTGTTCTTGAAAAGGGAAAGGAATTGATTGAAAATTTGAATGTGAATGAGTGGGTTCTTTTGAGGCCAATTCCAAATAAGATAAACTCAAATCCAATCAGCTCTGGAGAAATTGGCAAAGCTGTTGAAAAATTATTTGAATTCCGTGAGCAGGGAAATGATTATCTTATTGAAAATGCCCTGCCTTTTTGCTGCCACACTCCTGAAAAGGTGGAGAAAGTCGCAGTAGGTGGGTTTAATGATGATGGCAGGAGCACTCTTGCAGTCAATTCTGGGGGAACAATAAAACCCAGCTATTTTTCCAACGAGAATCTGGGTAAAATTTCTGAAACCAATTTCAATTCTGCCTGGAGCTCGATATTTATGAAAAGGCTGCGTGCAAATGAATTTATCGCCCCAGAATGCAGGGAATGCAGATTCCTGAAAAAATGCATGTCAGGGAGCAGGTTTTCCGCGAAATTTGTTAATGGAAATTATTTTGCTTTGGACCCTCTTGCAGAGCCGGAAAAGTTCCTTTCCCACTAACCGAAACAAATATATAAAAGTAATTTGTTAGTATTTAGATGTCTCAAGAGAAGGAATCTGTTAAGGATAAGGCCGTAGTCGAGATAAAGAAAAGTGTTGAGGGCAGCATTAAGCAGCAGAAGCAGAGAAAGACCCTTATTTTTGCCGCAATGGCAGTAGTTATACTTGTTTTAGCTGTTATTATCATCCTCAGTCTCCTTCCAACATTTCTTGACCATTGTGTTAACGGTGTGCAGGACGGGGATGAGTTAAATATTGATTGCGGAGGGAGCTGCGGCGAATGTGATGATGGGCGGGTTTTCCTCCTTAGGCCATTCTCCATTGTTGGGGTCGATGTCGCCGATGACGGAACTATTTATGTTGTTGACCAGGAAATGCACAGGGTGCTCTTTTATGACAAAAATCTCGAATACCTTGGAAACATTGGGCTGAAGGATGATATTTCCGGCGGTTTGGGGGATTATCAGTTCATAGAACCTATTTCGGTTGCAGTGGCGCCAAATGGAAACATCCTTGTACTGGATAAACGGAATGCAAGGATTCAGGTTTATAATTCAAACAGGGTTTTTGTTTCCTCAATCAGGGAAAATCTTACAGATAATGGCGGGGACATAAGTGCGGATATGGATAATTCAATATGGTTTTTTGGCGGGAAATCCACTTTTTATGTATTCAACCCGGATTTTAGTTTCAGGCAGAATCTTGGAAGCTTTGGAAAAGAAAAGGGGCAGATTAATTTTGCAAAAGGCGTTACCATAGATTCAGAGGGGAGAAAATATGTGGCCAACACAGGAAACCACCGAGTTGATATTTTTACCCCTGATTTCAAGCACATCACTTCTATTGGTGGTGAGCGAGGAACAGGCAATGACCAGTTTGATGGCCCTGCAGATGTTGCAGTTTCCCCGGACGGTAAAATCTTTGTTCTTGATGCAGGCAATAATAGGGTTCAGGTTTTCAATTCCTCACTTAAATACCTTGGGACAATTGCCGGTAAAAGAGGCGAGGGCAATGATGAGCTTTATGACCCGAGAAAGATTGCTGTCGGCAATGACGGCAAGCTTTACGTGGCAGATGCCGGTAATGTAAGGCTTCAGATTTTTAACCCTGACTTTTCTTACTCAGACACAATACAGGGAGTTCAGGCGGCAATTCTTGCGGAATTTGACCCCAGATATGTTGCTGTTAATTCCGAAGGCCATATTTATGTAACTGATTCCGATAGCAGCAGGGTGCTAATACTCAATGAAGACGGGGAAATTCTCGATATCCTCGGCGGGGAAAAAGGGTTTGGCAGCAACCAGTTTAATGATCCAAGGGGGATTGCACTGGATAATTCAGGAAGGGTTTATGTTGTAGATACGGGAAATTACCGGGTGCAGGTTTATGATTCAGAGGGAAAGAATGTGGCAACAATCGGCGGAAAGAAGGGGGATGGAATAAATGAATTCAATGAACCAAGGGATGTATTGGTTGATAAACAGGGAAGAATATTTGTTTCTGAAAAGGTAAATGCAAGGGTTCAGGTTTTTGGGCCTGATTTCCAGTACCTCTCAAGCCTTAATTATGATTTTGTCAAGACATATGGCCTTGGCATAGATGGTGCGGGGAACATATATGTAATCGACGTGGAATCAGACTATAATAACAAGATTCAGGTATTCGGCAGCGATCTTCAGTATGTTGAGGAAATCGATGCACCAAAGGACTTTGAAAAGGCCGAGGGCAGCTTAGCAATAACTTCTGACGGAAAAATAATTATGCCTGATATGGAACTTGGAAAGATTGGCGCTTATGATATTGCTTCAAAAAGCTGGCAAAATATAGGCCGATATGGAAATGGCGAGATTGAATTTTCCTATCCCAATGGAATGGCTATTGGGCCTGATGGAAAGATATATGTCGGGGACAGGGGCAATCATCGAATCCAGATTTTGAATCCGGATTTCAGCTATTATGATTCGATTTACGTTGCTGGGTGAAAGGCTTTTTAATTTCCTGCAACAACTATTTCTTATGCACTCTTTCAGAATAATGGCCCCGCTTTCCTCTTTAAGTGAGGTAAAACCATTGCTAACCGCAGGCGCCAGCGAATTCTATTCAGGAGTTGTTGAAAAGGAATGGCTGAAAAAATACAGCTTTGTCAATGCCCCCAATGCCCGCCACACTAAAGAGGCAAATTTTTCCTCTTTCGGGGAATTCTCAGAAGCCGCAGAACTGGCCGCTTCAAATAAGGGCAAAATATTCATAACCTTCAATGCCTCGTTCTATTCCCAAAACCAAATGCCTATTGTGAAAAAGCAGTTGGAAAAGGCGGCAGATTCCGGGGCAAATGGTTTCATAATAAACGACATAAATATTCTCAGATATGCCGCAAAGAATTTTCCCGATATGGAAATTGTTACAGGCACCGCATGCACTGTTTTCAATTCTTCCGCCCTTGAGTTCTATCACAATTTAGGGGCAACCAGAATTGTCCTGCCCCGCCAGATTAGGGGTGAGGAAATGGCCTTACTTAAAGAATCAGCCGATAAACTTGGTGTGGAACTGGAAGCATTTATTTTCAATGGAATCTGCCCGAATATTGACGGGATGTGCACTTTCCACCATATTCTGGATGAGGAAAGTTCCTGTGGATTGAAAATTCAGCTTGCCTGCAGGATGCCGTATGAAGTAGAAGTGGTATCAAATGCTGATGAGAGGAAAAAAATTACTGCCGCATCACATATCTCAATCTGGCATGGCACTTCTGCAGTTGATTGTGGCCTGTGCTCTCTTTCACTTCTCAAAAAAATCGGGCTGAAAAACATTAAGATAGTCGGGAGGGAATTTCCAATAGGAAAAAAGATTAATGATGTTAAAGTGGTGGCAAATGCAATCAATCTCCTGGAAGAATCCAAATCAGAGAAGCAGTTCAGGGAGCAGGCATTAAACAGCTACAGAGATTCATTCAACAAGAGCTGCGAATACATCAACTGCCTGTATCCGGATATTGGGAGGGAATTGATATGAGCCCCGAAAATGCGGTTTACCTGACCGGTCCCAAACAGTTGGAAAGTTTGAATGGATATTCAAGGATTTACTATGGTGCGGAATTCTGCGAAACTTTGCTTCCCGCAGAGAAGGAGTTTTTGAGAGTTGTTGACTTTGCAAATGAGAATTCCCTTGGCTTTTCATTGCTAACCCCATTTCTAACAGATTCAGGAATGAAAAGGATTGACAAATTGCTGACTATTCTTAGCAAGAATCATGCCGAAGCAGAAGTCATAGTTAATGATTGGGGACTTTTGAGAAGGGTAAATAATCTAAATTTAAAACCTGTTATGGGGCGGCTCATAAACAAACAGCAAAGGGGCCCGAGAACAATACTCCTAAAGGGTGCACCAGAGGGAATGTTCGAACACTACTCAAGAGGCATTGCAGATTCTGAGGAAATGCAGAACTTCCTGCTCGAAAATAATATTTTTAGGATTGAACTTGATAATCTCCTTCAGGGAGTGGGCTCGGATTTTAGCAAAACCAAACTAAAGGCATCGCTCCACTATCCCTTTGCATTTATTTCAACATCAAGGCTCTGCCTTGCCGCGAACTGTGAAAGCCTGCTTGGGCGCAAAAAAATTGATTTGGGTTCCTGTTCAAGAGAGTGTGAAAGATATCTTTTCAAACTTAAAAGCAAAGACATGCCAGTGGAACTTTTGCTTAAGGGAAACAGCTATTTTTTCGAAAACAAAAAGATTCCTGAAAATCTTGCCGCACAGGGAATAGATAGGATTGTTAAAAAAGATTCTCTTTAACCTCTTTTGAGAAGAATTCCTTGGCAATTTCATCATATTGTGAAAGGCCCTTTCGAGATAGGAAGATTATGCCATTTTCTTCCTCCATTAAACCTCTCTTCTTAAGCCCCTCCAAAACCCTGCCGAAATTCTCGGTGAAATTAATATCATATTTATTTTCAATTGAACCCATATTTACCCCATTTTGGGTTCTGTTAACCCCTGCAAGCTTTAAACCAAGCACGATTTCCCTTATTGCCGTCTCCTTTTTCGATAGCTTTTTGCCGGTGGAGGCAGAAAGGCCATGCTCCTTCATTAATTTCAAGTAGTTCTCCAGCGGAAATGCATTGTTGTAGTCCCATCCCGCGACAAAAGAAAGCGAAGATGCGCCAATGCCAATAAACTCCCCATTTTCCCAGTAATTTTCCAAAAATCTGAATTCTTTCCCCCCCTTAACAAATTGATAGGGGAAAGTTTGCTTTAACCCGGTTTCCACAAGCTTTTCAATAGCGTAATAGTACATCTCGATTCTGTCTTTTCTGCCAGGCAGGAAATTTTTATCAATCTTCGATACAGATGCAGAATCCATTACCTGCAATTCAGCCACAGTTACTGATTCAGGGTCAAGCCCCATCACACTATCCAATGAATTTCTCCAGGTTTCCATTGTCTGCTTAGGCAAACCATAAAGCAGGTCAAGGTTAATGTTCTCAAATCCGGCGCTCCTTGCCCAGTTAAATGAATCCAGTACCTGTTTTTTGCTGTGTTTCCTGCTGCTGAATGCATTTATCTCATCATCAAAACTCTGCACCCCTAAACTTATCCTGTTGAAACCAGCCTCCGCTAATTTTCGCAGTTTTTCTTCACTAAGTGTTTCAGGGCTTGCCTCAAAAGATATTTCTGCGGAGTTTTTAATTCTGAATTTTTGGATGCAATGCCCTAACAGCCCCCCCAAATCATTTGCATCAAGGATGGTCGGGGTTCCCCCACCAAAAAAAACCGATTCGATTTCAGTTTTGGCAAAAATTTCCGAATAGAAATCAATTTCTTTTTTTAATGCGGCAAGGTATTCTTGAATTTCCGGCTTTCTCGGATTCACTATTTTAAAGTAGTGGCAATAGATGCAGTTGCTTTTGCAAAATGGGATGTGGATATACAGCGCCAGCTTTTCAGGCACTGAATTTTTCAGATCCCTGTAAAGTTCCTCAGGCTTAAGTGAAGGCATCAGTTTTGATGGGGGATAACGGTAAACAAACGAGCTCTTGAATTCGGGCTTTTCCATAGTAAAGAATAGATGAGAAAGATTTTATTTAGTTACTTAATCGCTTCCCACATGATTTCGTCCTTTGAGCTTATTTTAATCCCCGCATCAGATATATCGAAGGGATGCACTGTTTTTGAGTGGTTTGTTCCCCTCATTTTCCTAACAAAAACACTTCTATGAGGGGGCGTGAAATACAGCGCAATAACCCCGTCAGCAACAAATTCCTCAACCCCAAAGGCGGAAAACTGCATCTTTCCACCCATTGTTTCTGAGGTCAGCACTGTTGTGCAGTCCAAATCCTTCAATGCATTGGTGAAGCGGTAAAGAATGCCCCTTAAGGCTCCCTCTTCCCTTACCCACACGCCAAATGCGGAGGTGGTATCCACCACTAACCTCTTGGCACCAATCTCCTGCACCATTTGGGATATTATCTCCAGTTCCTTGTCAATCTGCTCATCAACTGACCTCTGGTGCCTCATGCTGTCCAGATTCAGCCTGTAAATTTTTATCAGGTTCTTGTCCTGCAGGGATTTTATGTCCCAATTAAAATTCTGCATATTCCAGGTTATGTTTTTGAGGTTCCCCTCCAAGGTTACAAAAAGCCCAGGATCCTCAAATTCCTTTGCGCCCTGGTAAATATACTGCATGGCAAAAATAGTCTTTCCAGTCCCGCTTCCGCCGGAAAGCAAAACACTGCTCCCTTCTGGAATCCCGCCCTGAACCAATTCATCAAGGCCGGGGATACCTGTCTTTATTCTATCCATTAAAACACCAATTTCCTCTTAGTCTATAGTAAAATCTGATTATTAAGCTTTTCCATTGCCCAACTATGCCATAAAAAGCCCTTGGGAAAAAGACTTATATACCTATTAGATAATAATTAGCCTATGGACGAGGAAAATAAGGAACTAAATGAGATGGAGCAGGAAGGAATCAGCGATAAATTCACCGAGGGAAATGTGGATTTGGTTGATTTAATTGACCAGCCCGCATGGAAAACAATTCTTATTGATTTGGTCAAGTCCGCGAAAATGGACCCATGGAATATCGATATTTCGGAACTCGCGGATAAATACCTTCAGAAAATAAATGCCCTCGAGGGGAGCGATTTAAGGCTTCCCGCAAACGCAATCCTTGCCTCAGCCATATTGCTTAAATTTAAGTCGCGTATTCTGAATATTGGCTCCATTGAAGATGAGGAGGAATTCCTTGCAAAGCGGAAAATGAGCGAGGATGAAATGAAACTGATTGATGGCATGCTCCCTGAGCTGAAAACCACCTCAAAGGCAAAGGAAGGAAGGGTTTCACTGGATGATTTGGTTGACAGTATTGAGAAGATGCTGCAGACCAGCAAAAAAAAGAAAGGGGTTCTGATTAGGGATGTTGAAAAACCGGAATTCCAGATTCCGATAAATGAATTTGATATTGGGGAACGGGTTGATGAGGTCTATTCTCTCATAAAAGAGAAGGCCGATTCCCAGGGACTGCTTTTATTCTCAAATTTAGTTGAGGGGAAAAGCATTGTTCAGGTGGTTGACACATTTATTCCCTGCCTGTTTCTAACTACCAAGGAAAAAATCAATATGTGGCAGGAAGAGTTTTTTGGCGAGATATTTATCAGTTTGAATAATGAGGCGTAAAAATGAAACTAGTGTCTTTGAGGACTTTACCAAGAAAAGCCAAAACATTCGTGGTTGGCTGGGGCGAAACTAAAGAGCAGTTTGCAACTAAAAGAGATAGAATTAACTTCTTTAAAATGTGGACAAAAGACAGGGTTAGGGAAAATCTGGGTAGAAACGCTTCAGGCCCAATAAAGAATTTCCGTCTTTCAACTAGAATAGGCGGTCGACCGATAAAGGTGTTTTTGAGGGATAATATTTCTGACCTTTTGGAATTTAATGCCATATTTGGCAGGAATCTGTATCACATAGACCGTAAAATAAAAATTGACAGCATTCTTGATTTAGGTTCCCACATAGGCCTTAGTTCTTTGTTTTTTTCATCAGAATTTCCTGATGCGAGAATTGAATGTGTCGAACCTGTAAGGGAAAACCGTGTGATACTTAAAAAAAATCTTAGCGAAAACAAGGTCAATGCAGGAGTTCATGACTTTGCCATTGGGGGAAGGAATGGGTCTGGTAGGATTTTTTTGAGTAAGCCAAATGCCCATTCTTTGCACGAGGAAAGTGGAAAGTCAAGAGAGATCGACATTAAAAAAATAGATTTTTTTGACAAAGATTTTGATTTAATAAAATTTAATATTGAGGGGGCGGAATATGACTTATTCAAAACAGGAAAAAATAAATTAACCAATGCCAAATGCCTGATTGGGCAGATTCACAAATCAATTCTTGGGCCAGAAAAATCCGGGGAAATTATTAGATGGCTAGAAAGTAATTTTGATGTTGAATATCGAACAAAAGGGGATTATCTTAATTTTGTTGCGTACAGGAAAGGCTTGAGGGAAGATTCATCAGTTTGAATAAAGATGCTGATAACGCTGATTAAAGGCGATTTAAAAAAACCAGATTTGTATCATCCCGCACCAAAGCATGTTTTAAATGGGTCACCCCGAGATATTTATGTATGGCACTTACAATAAAGAGACTTTCAATTTCTATAGGCAAACTGGAAATACTGCACGATGAAAGCATCGGAATTTCAAACGGCTCAAAAGTTGGGCTGATTGGCAGAAATGGGATTGGAAAAACAACCCTGCTAAAGGCAATCCTTGGAAAAATTGATTACACAGGGATAATCGAATACACTGGAAAAGTCGCCTATTTTTCCCAAAATATTGAACTAAGTATGGACAAAACCGTGCGGGAAACACTTGAAGAGAGCGCAACAATTTACCATCAGGGAAAATTTGAACAGGAACTGCAGGAAATTGAACGCAAACTCTCTGACTCTGAAACTTATAATATCAATAACCTGGAGATGACCAAACTCACCCAACGTTATTCAGAATTGCTTTCAAAAAAAACAGAACACGGCCCTCCAAAACCCACAAATAACCTCAAGCCAGTTTTAAAAAAACTTGAAATTCAGGATTCCTGGCTTGATCAGACAGTTGGATCGCTTTCCACAGGGCAACGTACTATTATTGCGCTTGCCAAGATTTTATCTTCTGATGCCGACTTTCTTTTATTAGATGAACCCACAAATCACCTGGATTTTAAGCGCCTTGATATCCTGGAAAATTATTTGAAAACATTCAACGGAATTGTAGTCATGGTCACGCACGACCGATATTTTCTTGACCGCGTTTGCGACACAATAATAAAAATAGAAAAAGGAAAACTCAACAAATATATCGGCAATTATTCAGCACATCTGAAAACACGCAAAGCCAATTTCGAAGCCCAAAAAACTGCCTATGCCCTTGAAAACAAATACCTTGCAAATGAAAAGGATAAAATTGCACGCTTAGGAAAAAGCCCGCAAAAAGTCAAACAGGGAAAATACCGGGAAAAGCAACTGGAAAAACGCGAAATAATCGAAAAGCCGGACATGGACGAATCGCAATTCGAACCACGCTTTGAGGCACCCCCAATTAATTCAAACATAGTGCTGGAAATTGTTGACCTGTCGGTCGGATACACAACACCATTGATTTCCGATATCAACCTTAATATTTGCCCCAAAGAACGCATTGTCCTTATAGGTGAAAACGGCCTTGGGAAAAGCACCTTCTTTAAAACAATTGAAGGGAGGGTGCCACCAATTTCAGGGGAAATGATTTTTGATAAACGTGCAAAAATAGGCTATGTTGATCAGGAGCTAAAAGACCTCGCAAGCAGCGCCACGCTTTACGAGGAAATACATCACCTGCTCAAAGACATGGCAAAAACCCGTCAGCATCTTTCGATGATGGGATTTGTTGCAGATGAAGAAGTGTACAAGCCGATTTCCCAACTATCTATGGGTGAAAAATCAAGGCTTAACCTTCTTAAAATTCTCATTGAAAAGCCGAATTTGCTCCTTTTGGATGAGCCAACAAACCATCTTGATATCGACGCGCGTGAAATCATTGAAAAAGCATTCCTCAATTATGACGGAGCGATTCTTGCAGTATCTCATGACCGCTACTTCATTAAAAAAATCGCACAAAGAATACTAAAAGCCAGCAATCAAACAATCATAGAAATGCCTGTAAAAAATTAAATAAAATATTTTATTCTGCTTTATATAATATTTTTGTCCCAAAAAGGACAGTTCTTCTCTTCAGATTAATAAAAAGGAATAAATACCACTTCGAACTTATCTTTGGCATGAAAAAGGCAATTTTAGTCGGTTTAATTGCAGCATTACTAATTCTTTCAGGTTGCATTAATTTGGATGAACTTTTAGGCCCAAAAGATGATTTGTCAGAGTCAAAGGACTGTGGTGACAGTGAAGACTGCATAATTGCCTCATTTGAAAAATGCGAAAAGGCATTTGCGACTAATGTGGCTGAAGATGAATCCATCAGGATGACAACAAAGATTATTGTCCGGGGTCGGGAAGAGGGCAAATGCTCTGTTAAGTTCAAGATTGAGAAGGTTGAAAC
>JAFCCJ010000029.1 GCA_017610305.1 Candidatus Iainarchaeum sp. | reverse complement strand
GAAAGACCTGCAGGAAGTCATTAACTTCATCCACAAGGACGGCAGATTGGAAATTAAGAAAACCACTGATGCAAGGCTTGATGGGAATAAGCCTGCTGAAGTTTTGGGAAGGGTTTCTGAGGAACTTGTCAGGCTTAAGGGAATTGAATCAAATCTCTCCAAACAGGAAGTGAAATCCGTTAAGCAGCTCGCACTGAACGAATTGTTAAAAGAAACCGCAAAAATTAAGGTTGATGGGAAAATCCATCCAATGGTTGAGAAGAAAGTTTCACTCGAGGAGAGGAAGAACGATCTGGAAACAACCAAAAACCTCCTCGAGGACTTAAAATCTGTTAAGATTAAACTTGAATCACTTGATAGTGAAAGTGTCGCATTCTTTATTGGGAAAATCCAGACCCAAAAGATTTCCGAATTGAGGACAGGGTTGGAGCACATCACCTCCACACACTCCATTTACTCAAAGGAACTGAACAAGTTTGAAAGTTTGCTTCTTTTGGGGGTTGCAAAGGAGAAGCAGGGGGAAGTGGAAACAATTTTAGGTAAGTTTGGATTTGCAAGGCAGGAACTGCCAAAGGGTAAGGGAACCCCTGCACAAATGCTTTCAGGGATTGCAAAAGAATTGACTGATGTTGATAAGGAATTAAATGGTATTGAGAAGGAGATGGAAAAACTCTCCAAGGAGAATTATTCAAAAATTGTGACTTTGAGGGAGATGCTTGAGCTTGAGGCAAAGAGGGCCCAGATTCAGGCGCAGTTGGGGAGGACTGAACAGACCTTTGTTGCAGAGGCATGGATTGCGGCAAAGGAAGTTACTGATTTGAAACAGAAACTGAATGCGAAATTCAAAAACAGGATTGAGATTGCGGAGGTTAAAACCGAGGAAATGCCCCCAACCAAATTGAACAACCACTGGCTTATTGCGCCTTTCCAGGAATTGATGGAATTTATGTCAATTCCAAGGAGCAATGAATTTGACCCCACGCTTTTGTTTGCATTGATGTTTCCGATTTTTTATGGTATGATGTTAGGGGATGCAGGATATGGAATTCTCTCACTGGGGCTTGCAGGGCTTATTATCTGGAAAACAAAGGGCCTTATGAGGGCTTTAGGATGGGTATGGGCATATGCCTCAATTCCCACAATTATTTTCGGTGTTATTTATGATGAATTATTGGGTTTTGAGGGCATTTTCAGCCATTTGGCGCATGATTATCTGGGAATCACTTTCCACGGAATTATAAGGTTAGAGGCGATTCCCCTCCTTTTGGTTGTCACTATTTTAATCGGGCTTTTCCAGGTTACTTTGGGTTTGTTTTTGGGCTTCCTTAAGGCAAGGGCCCATGGGGATTACAAACACGCAATTGGAAAACTGGGCTGGATTGGAATTGAAATCGGCGGAATTCTCGCACTTTTGCTGGTTGTCACAGGGCAGGCAGACACATTGAGCTTGGGGATTGCCGGGGCGATATTTCTTGTTTCCCTTGTGTTCATAGTAAGGGCTGAGGGGATTGTTGGAATTATTGAATTGCCGGGTTTGGTCTCAAACATCCTTTCATATTCAAGGATTTTGGCAATTGGGCTGAGCAGTTTGGCGATTGCATTGGTGATAAACCAAACACTTAATCCATTTGAGGCAGAGGGAATTGTTATGACATTAATTCTCTTTGTGGTTTTTGTCCTCGCCCATTCATTTAATTTGGTTTTAGGAATGTTTGAATCTCTCGTCCAGGGGGGAAGGCTTAACTTTGTTGAGTTCTTCTCAAAATTTTACCAGGGCGGGGGCCAGAAATTTGTTCCGTTTAAGGAAAATAAAGAAAATTTGATTTGATGGAGGTGTAAGAAAAATGGCTTTGGAATTGGCAGCTGGATTGATTGCTCTTGGAGCTGGCCTTGCTATTGCAGGTGGTGCAATAGGAACAGGTTTGGCACAGGCAGGAATTGGTTCTGCAGGAATGGGAGTCATCGCCGAGAAACCTGAGGAATTCGGAAGGGTTTTGCTTTTTGTTGCAATACCTGAAACCCTGGTTATTTTCGGTTTCGTGATCGCAATAATACTAATCCTGGGGGCCGAACTGATATAAGTTCGGCATCCTTTGGATAATTAAAGTAAAGGAGAGATAAAAGTGGCATTGAAAGAACTAATAAACGAAATTAGGGCTAAGGCCCAAAGAGAGGCAAAAGGCTTGGAGAAAGCCGCGGCTGAGGCAGATGCTGAAGTCGATAAAGCCAGGAAAGAAAAAAAGGAATTAGTTGAATCTGCGAAGAAAGATGCTGAAAGGATTGTTGAAAATGAGAGAAATGAGATAATCGCATCAGCCAGGTTAAAGGGACGGCAGATGAATTCCAAGGCAAAGGAAACAGCGGTTAATGCAGCACTTGAGGAAGTGTGGAAGGAATTGCTAAACCTTAGAAAGTCTTCCTCCTATGGAAAGGCAATGAAGAAATTAATTGCTGAGGGGGAGAAGGAACTGGGAAAAGGAACTGTTGTCTTGGTGAGGAAAGAGGATAAGAAATTCTCATCTGGCTCGAAAGAGGCGGAGATTTCCGGCGGGGCAATAATCGAGACCAAGGATGGAAAAATTTCAGTAAACAATTCATTTGAGGCAATCTTTGGAGAAAGCCAGGATGAATTGAGAAAGGAATTGTATGCAAAAATGTTCGGTGACTAGATGAGTGGAAGATTGAAATACGGATATGCAAATGCCAGGGCAAAGGCATTGAAAACAGAGTTGCTGGATAAGTCAATTCTGGAGGAGATGCTGAAGGCCGAGAAGGCAGGGGATGTGCTGGGTGTATTGGAGAGAACCCTTTATGGCCAGGAAATGTCCTCATTTTATCCGGATTTCAGGGGCGCGGATTTGGCAGAGGTTGTTATTGGAAAGAACTTTGCCCAGGCCGCGAGGAAAGTAATTAACATCACCCCAACCGATAAGAAGGAAACCATTATCACAATCCTTGAGAAATGGGATTTGCACAACCTGAAAACCATAATGCTTGCGAAGTTTTTGAATCAGGAAAAGGTTGCCCCTTTCATTGTTCCTGCAGGCATATTGAACATGGCGGATTTGGATGTTTTGATGGAGAAGAGGGATGTTGATGGTGTGCTAAGCGCGCTTGAGGGAACAAGGTATGGGCTTGCTGTTTCAGGCGGGCTGGATGAGTACAGGCAGAAGAAGACCTTGCAGCCAATTTTCAATGCAATGGACTCCTGGCATTACGGCAATTTGGTCAAAAATATCAAGATTGAGTTTGAGGATGAAAGGCATTTGCTCAACTATTTCAGGGAAACAATTGATGCTAAAAATATCATAAACATCATGCGCTCAAAACTTGCGGAAATTCCAGGAATTTCACAATACATGATTCCCGGGGGAAATATACGTGCTGAAGGGCTGGAAGAATTAATTGGTGCAAAGGATGTTGAGCAGATTGCGGGGAAGGTTAAATGGTTGTTTGAGTTGGGCGAGGCACTTGAGGAATTCAGGAAGGATAATTCACTGAGCCATTTCGAGGAGGAGATGGAAAACATCACAACTGAAAAGGCAATCAGGAAGATGAGGACATCTGTTTTGAGCCTTTCATCGGTGTTTTCGTTTTTGCTTATGAAGGAAGAGGAGATGAAAAATATCCGGAAAATAATCCGCGGGAAGGAGTATAATCTCCCTGAGGAAGAAATCAGGAAAATGCTGCAGGTGACTGAATGAATAAGGGCAGTTTAGGGGAAATTGCGGTAATTGGAGATAATTCCATGGTCACGGGTTTCAGGTTGGCAGGAGTTACAAAATATTTTGAGCTTGAAGGCGAGGATGCCGAAAAGAAATTGGCGGAATTGCTTAAGGATGCAAGTATTAACATCATAATCGTTAGTGAGAAGGTGCTTTATAAGGTCAGCGGCAGATTAAGGTCGCATATAGAATCAATCGCAAAGCCGATTGTTGTTCCTGTTCCTGATAGGAGCGGGGCTGTTGAAGAAGAAGAAAGCGCTTCACTAAGGGAGTTAGTTAAACGGGCATTAGGATTTGATCTTTATAAGGGAGGTGGCAGTTGATGCCAGGAATTTTGAATAATATTGCAGGGCCAGTTGTAAACGCGAAGAATATGAAGGGCTCTAAAATGTATAACGTTGTTAAGGTAGGGGATGAGCAATTAATTGGGGAAATTATTAGATTACGGGGGGAAGTTGCCACAATTCAGGTTTATGAGGATACAGGCGGATTAAGGCCTGGTGAGCCTGTTGTTGACACAAATCAGGCGCTTTCTGTTGAATTGGCGCCAGGTGTGCTAAAATCCATTTATGACGGAATCCAGAGGCCTTTGGAATTGATTATGGCTGAGAGCGGGGATTTTATCTCAAGGGGAGTTACAACAAGGGCAATTGATGTAAAGAAGAAATGGGATTTCAAGGCTGTGGTGAAGAAAGGAGATAAGGTTGTAAAGGGAGACATTATTGGTGAGGTTAAGGAAACCGAGCTTATTACAAACAAAATTACAGCCCAGGAAAATGGAAAGATTGTTGAGATTAAGGACGGGAGCTTTAATGTTGAGGAACCAATTGTTACAATTGAAACTGGCGGAAAGAAGAAGCAGTTCCCAATGCTTATGAGATGGGAGGTGCGTAAGCCAAGGCCTTATGCCGAAAAGTTCGCGCCAAATATTCCATTGATTACTGGCCAGAGAATTATCGATACATTCTTCCCAATTGCAAAGGGGGGAACTGCATCTATCCCGGGTCCATTTGGTTCAGGGAAAACTGTACTTCAGCAGGCCCTTGCAAAATGGAGTGATACTGACATTGTTGTTTACATCGGTTGTGGTGAAAGGGGAAATGAGATGACCGAAGTTTTGAACGAATTTCCGGCATTGGTAGACCCTAAATCAGGAAAGCCATTGATGGAGAGAACCATTCTCCTGGCCAACACTTCCAACATGCCTGTTGCCGCAAGGGAGGCATCAATTTACACAGGAATTACCCTTGCCGAATACTACCGGGATATGGGTTATGCTGTTGGTCTGATGGCGGACTCCACCTCAAGATGGGCAGAGGCAATGAGGGAGATTGGAGGAAGATTGGAGGAGATGCCTGGTGAGGAGGGGTATCCTGCTTATCTTGCAAGGAGACTGGCTGAATTTTATGAAAGGTCAGGAAGGGTTAGGTGTTTAGGAACTGATGAAAGGATTGGTTCAATTACAAGCATTGGTGCCGTAAGCCCTCCAGGAGGAGACCTTTCAGAGCCTGTTAGCCAGAACACTTTAAGGGTTACAAAGGTGTTCTTAGCGCTTGATGCCTCATTGGCACATAGAAGGCACTTTCCTTCTATCCACTGGCTGACTTCATACAGCCTGTACCTTGACAATTTGGAAAATTGGTATGTTAATGAAGTTAGCCCTGAATGGCTGAATTTGAGAAAAGAGGCAATGACATTGCTGCAGAAGGAATCTGAATTGCAGGAAGTTGTGCAATTGGTTGGTCCTGACGCCTTGCCGGAAAAAGAGCAGTTGATTTTGGGGACAACTAGAATGCTAAGGGAAGATTTCCTGCAGCAGTCCGCGTTCCATGAGATTGACACATATACCTCATTGAATAAGCAGTATTTGATGCTGAAGAATATTTTGAGATTCCATGAGAAGGCAATGGATGCCGCTGATTTGGGAATTTCGCCTGCAAAGGTTAATTCACTTAAAATTAAGGAATCAATTGCAAGGATGAAGGAAGTTGAAGAAAAGGACATTGCGAAAATTGAGGGGATTGAAAAAGAAATCGAAGAGCAATTCTCCAAATTGAGGAGGGATTGAAATGGCACTGGTGAAAGAATATAAAACTGTTAGAAGTGTTGAAGGGCCTTTACTGTTTGTTGAGGGTGTGGATAATATAGGTTACAATGAGCTTGTTGAAATCACACTTCCGGATGGAACCAGAAAGAAGGGCCAGGTGCTTGAAACCTCGAAAGGTTTGGCTGTTGTACAGATTTTTGGGACAACTGCAGGATTGGATACTGATACAACCAAGGTTAGGTTTTTAGGGGAAACAATGAAACTTAACGTTTCTGAGGATATGGTTGGAAGGGTGTTTAATGGACTGGGTGAGCCAATTGACGGCGGGCCTAAAATCATCCCTGAAAAAAGGGTTGATATTGCGGGGGCCGCAATTAATCCCTATGCAAGGTCCCAGCCCAAGGACTTTATCCAGACCGGTGTTTCAGCAATTGATGGCATGAACACACTTGTAAGGGGGCAGAAATTGCCGATTTTTTCAGGTTCTGGATTGCCACATAATGAACTTGCTGTGCAGATTGCAAGGCAGGCAAAAGTTGTTGGCGGCGAGGCAAAGGACTTTGCAGTTATATTTGCCGCAATTGGAATTACCAATGAGGAAGCACAGTTCTTCATGAAGGATTTTGAAAGGACCGGTGCATTGGAGAGGGCTGTTTTGTTTTTGAACATTGCAGATGACCCTTCAGTTGAAAGGATAATTACCCCTAGGCTGGCACTAACTGCCGCTGAATATCTGGCATTTGAAAAGGACATGCATGTTTTGGTTATCCTGACAGACATGACCAATTACTGTGAGGCCTTGAGGGAGGTTTCATCGGCAAGGGAAGAGGTTCCAGGAAGAAGGGGTTATCCGGGGTACATGTATACAGACCTTTCATCCATTTATGAAAGGGCAGGCGTAATTAAGGGCAAGAAAGGCTCAATTACACAATTATCAATTCTTTCAATGCCCGGTGATGATATCACCCACCCAATTCCAGACCTGACTGGTTACATTACTGAGGGGCAAATTGTGCTGAACAGGGACATTCACCGAAAGGGAATTTATCCCGCAATTGATGTTCTTCCCTGCCTTTCAAGGCTTATGAATCTTGGAATTGGTGAGGGCAAAACAAGGCCAGACCATAGAGGAGTTGCTGACCAGTTGTATTCAGGTTATGCTGAAGGAAGGGATTTAAGGTCATTGAGTGCGGTTGTTGGTGAGGAAGCATTGACAGAAACCGACAGGAAATACCTGAAATTTGCCGATTTGTTTGAGAAGGAATTCCTAACCCAGGGGAAGAATGAGGACAGGAGTATTGAGGAGACATTTGAGATTGGCTGGAAGTTGCTAAGCACCCTTCCTGAGGCTGAATTAAAGAGGATTAAGACAGAATACATCAAGAAGTATTACAAGCCAGAGCAAAAGAAAGAGGAATAAAATGGCTGATAAAATAAATCCGACAAGGATGGAACTGATTAAAGCCAAGGCAAAGATAAAATTAGCCGTGAAGGGCCATAAACTCCTTAAGCAGAAAAGGGATGCCCTTGTAATGGAGTTCTTTTCCATCATGGAAAAAGCCAAGGATTTAAGGTCTGAATTAAACGGCACAATGGGAAAGGCCTATACCTCTCTCGCTAAAGCACAGGCATTCCATGGGATTTATGAGGTTGAGCATGCCGCAATGGCGACCCGAAATATTAGTGCAGTTAGTCTGGAAGTAAAGAATGTGATGGGGGTAAAAATTCCGTCGCTTGAGGAAGTGAAGGTTAAGAGTTCCCCTTTGGAGAGAGGTTACAGTTTCTTAGGGAGCAGCGCAAAAACAGATGAGGCAACCAATAACTTTGAGATTGTTATGGACATGGTCCTTAAACTGGCAGAAACCGAAAACGCACTTAAGAAACTGATTAAAGAAATTGAGAAAACCAAGAGAAGGGTAAATGCGCTGGAATTTGTGGTCATTCCAAAGATTAGGCACCAGACAAAGAGCATTTCCCTGCACTTGGATGAACTGGAAAGGGAGAGTTTCTTCACCCTGAAAATGATTAAGGGGAAACTCGCCAGAAAGGAAGATAACGAAGGGAATTAGGTCTAATTTTATGCCTTTATTTTAAGGCCAGCATTATGTTTCAAACCACGACTCAGAAGCATATCCCATGCAACCGACGTTACTAAATTATTTACCCCGGCATCCCACTTCCCATCATACTTTCGGCCATCAACCTTCTCAATTTCTTTTGTATACCGTTCTTTCATTTTTTGGGCAACCCATTCCATATCAATAGGTATTTTTCTTAAGGATGCTTTCATGAAAAGCTCCTCGACCACCTTATTAAAAAACTTAAGTTTAAGAGAAGCAACATTATCTGAATTTAAAGGTTTGATCCGTTCTTTTGCCACTGCTTCTGCTATCAGTCCAGACATATGAATAAAAAGTTCTCCGGCCTTGCCATCATATCTATTTATTTCAAAAAATTTTGCGCCTTTCCTATTCGGATTAGTAGCCCTTATATAAATGCCTTCGATAGGAAAAAGAGTGTAGTGCTCCATTAAATCCGGACTGACTTCAATTCTGTCACCAGCTCTTACGTTAAGTCTTTCCTTCATCTGCTTAAGGAAAGGAAACTTATCTTTAGTAACCTCAATAAATTGTGGACCTCTATGGTCTGTGACTTTTGTAGGTAATCCCTTCTTAGATAGTCCAGCAGACATATCATCAATAAAACCTCTAGACTCTCTTACTGAACCTTCTTTTCCAGGAAGCTCTGCGTCCAATATTATTTCTAAACGGTCTGCACTATAAATCACGTCCTTCCCAAAACGGTTTTTCTTACGCAACAGCCTTTTCAGCAGGCTTCTGGCGCCTGGCCCTCTATTATCCCCCCTAACAACAACTTCATTTCCAATCCATCCGGTTTCCCGTAAGTTTTTTCTTTTCTCAGTTTTAGGTTTACTCTTAGTAGATTTGGCTTGTCTCGGTCGTATTATTCTCATTCTCTCTGGTGCCCGCATATCAAAAATCAGCAGCAAAACCGTTAAAAAGCCTGAGAAGGCAGAATAATCCTATTTTTATTCCCATTTAACTTTCAAAAAATGCGTCGCACAGCTGATGCAGGGGTCATAGGCGCGGATTAGCTTTTCTAATTCTAATTCGATTTTTGGTTTTGGGAGTTTCAGTAGTTGTGGGGCGTAAACCCTGATGTCTTCCTCTATGTTGTGGTTGTTCTGGTTTGTGGGAACTACAATACTTGCGTCGGTTACTCTCCCTGATGAGTTTAGGGAGTATTGGTGGTAAAGGGTTCCTCGCGGGGCTTCTGTAACACCAACACCGGTTCCTGCACGCACTTTAAATTTCACCGGCTTTTCATTCCTTAAACGGGAGCGCAGTTCATCAATAATTTCCTGCGAGGCAAGAATGCTCTGGAGGATTTCCAAAGCCTGAGAAATGTTATTGTAGAATGGGGATTCATTCGGGAATTTTAATTTGAATTCCTTGATTTTGTTTTTCACTTCCTTTTTCATCGCCTTTCCGTTAAGGTTAATCCTTGCAAGTGCCCCAACCATATACTCCTTCCCTGCAAATTCAGCAATCTTTGCTGTTGAATATGGGACAACAAATTCCTTCAGATGCTTCAGATAGTCCTCCTCGGCAACGCATATTCCATTGCTGCTTCCAATGGTTCCGCAAAGGAAGCAATAATCGGTTCCAATTAATGCAACATATTCTGTTTTTCTCTCGAATTTTGGGAGGTATTTGGAGAAGAGAGAAATGCACTCATTTGCGTCCTTTTTCGCTTTTTCCAGCAAATCATAAAGATAATCCAGTTCCTCCATTGTAGGGAGCTTGGAAAATCCCCCTACCCGCAAACGGAGTGTATGGTAGGCCCTCCCTCCGGCAAGGCGAAGGATTTCTGTCCCCACTTTTTTCAGCCTCAAGCCCTGATGAATCAATTCATGCTGGGACTTGGAGAATTCAAGGACTGATTCCTTCCCCAGATAATCAGGAAGCACAAGCATGTATAGGTGGAGGGCATGGCTTTTGAGGTTCATTCCGTGATATAGCAGCTCCCTCAGGAGCCCTGTCTGGATGGTGTTTTCAACTTTGAAAACCTTCTCAAATGCCTCAAAGGCAGTGACAATATGGGCTGTGCTGCAGAAGCCGCAAATCCTCCCAACCATTGAGGGAACATCCTCATAACTTTTCCCCAGAACCATTTTCTCAAAGAAGCGGTTGTTTTCAGAAACTATGAACTGCACTTTCCGGACCTTCCCCCTTCTCACTTTTAAATTTAAGTGGGCATGGCCTTCAATCTTTGTTATGTTGTTCAGTGAAATGTCGCAGCTATGCATTCTTACCCTCCCCTTGCCCCCAAAGAATGGAAACTATCTAAAAGAATTCTTAAATCCTTTTCATCCATCCCTGTTCTCTTAATCCTTTTGAGGGTGGTTTTTAAATTTCCGTCTGGCCTAAACCCTCTGCAACCGTTGCACATGAAACCTTCATTAATGCAGACAGAATCGCATCCGCCAAAAGTGATTGGTCCTAAACATGCCTTGTTTTTTTTGTAGAGGCACAAATTCTCATTGTGCTTGCACTCAACACAGACCGGGATATCAACATCCTTCGGGGTTATTCCCCTCACAATCTGATTCATTACCACAACAAATTCCTTGTAATTTATCGGGCATCCTTTGAGATTATAATCCACTTTCACAATCTCCGCAAGATTGTGGACTTTCTCCAAATGGTGCTTTTTCATCTGGCCCCTTATCTTTTTCTTAATTGATGGGGAAATATTATTCCTTACTCCCGGGACTCCCCCGGTAACCGCGCAGGCGCCGATTGCCATCAGGAATTTTGCTTTCTCCCTGATTTCCTTTAGTTCCTTCTTTTCCTTGGCGGAGATTATGCTTCCCTCAACAATTGCAATATCAAGCTCATTGAATTTTCCCCTTTTCCCAATAAGGCGGGAGTTGACAAGATTAATTTCCCCGAATAAATCCAGAATCTCGCCCTCCATCTGGAACATTTCCAACTGGCAGCCCTCACAGCAGCTGAATGAGAAAACCCCTACTTTCAGTTTCTTTGCCATTATTTCTCCCTCGGTAATTCTTTCAATTCCTTTGCGCTAAGCACAGGCCCCTGAACGCACATATAACTCTTCCCTATATTGCAGTGCCCGCACTTTCCAACTCCACAGTGCATTAGGCGCTCCATTGAAATGAAAATATTCTCATCCTTAATGCCTTTTTTGTTCAGTTTTGCAATTGCAGTATCAATCATTACAGGCGGGCCGCAAATCATTGCAACAGTGTTTTTTGCGGGGAATTTTGTTTTTGTAATTAGGTCAGTTACAAAACCGTCATGACAAAGCCATCCCTTGCTTTTTTTGTCGGCCGCCAATTTTACTGTAATATTCTTACTTTCCTGCCACTTCTTCAAATCATTTTTAAATAAAAATTCCTCAGCACTCCCTGCACCATAAAGGAGGTATAAATCCCCGAAATGCTCCCTCTTTTGCAATAATCCCCTCAATCCCGAACCAACCGGTGCAAAACCGCAGCCTCCTGCAATAACAACCACATTCTTCTTCCTGAACCTGTTGAGAGGATATCCCTTCCCAAAAGGCCCCCTAACCCCTATTAAATCCCCTTTCTTAAGCTGGTGCATTGCATGGGTTATTTTTCCAACATCCATTACAGTTAAATTAAAAGAATCTGTTTTGTAGGGAGAACTGGAAATCGAAACAGGCATTTCCCCATAACCGAAAACACTGACAGAAACGAATTTTCCAGGGAGGAAGAAGAATTTTTTCTGCAGGCCTTTGTCCTTGTACTGGATGGAGAAGGTTTTTGTGTTGGGGGACTCAATTATGACTTTTGTTATCACTGCCGGTTCAGGCCTGAATTCATTGTTTAGGTCCATCTCATTTCCCCCTAATCTCCCCTAAAATTTCAGTTAAATCAATTCCAACAGGGCATTCACTGATGCAACGCCCGCAGCCAATGCAGGAAATCATTCCCTGCCTTTCTTGGGTGTAATTGAATTTGTGCAGGATAAACTGGCGCAGGCGTGAACTTCGTTCCTTGCGAAAAACATGGTTTCCCGCAACCTCTGTAAAGCGCGGGAGATGGCAGTAATCCAGTTCCCTTCTCCTTAAACTTTTGCTTTTTCCAAAAGGAACTGATTCAGTTATGAAGAAGCAGTTGCATGTCGGGCAGGCGGCCGTGCACTGCGCGCAGCTCAGGCATTTTTCCCCCATCTTTTCCCAAATTTTGTGGTCAAAATTCTTGTCGGTTAATTCGGCAATATTTTTTGTGTTAACTTTCTTTTTGCAGTTTAATTTAATTTTTGGTTTTTGGGAACTGGTTTTCTTGAAAAGTTTCGAAATTAAATCCTCCCCCTTTCCCTTGACATCAATCCAGTAATTCTTCCCGAATTCAACAAACAATAAATCATAATTTTCGGCGGTATTTGTTCCTAGCGAAGTGCAAAAGCAGTTCTTTCCTGCGCGGGTGCATTCGAGACCGATAATATAGGAGTTTTTTCTCCTTTCACCATAAAAATTATCCTTGCCGAAAAATTCAAGGAGAAGATGGTCAAGGTATTTTATTGCATGCAAATCGCAGGGGCGAATTCCAAAAATAATTCTTTTTTGTTTATCAATCATCTCCTTAATTCCAACACTGTTTTTCTTAAGCTCAAACTCAAACAATTCCTCCTTATGGGGAACAAAGAATTTTTTCGGGGAAAATATGGTGTTGGATTCGAGAAAGAGTTCCCCCTCGGAAAGTTTTCCAAAGGATGTTGCGCCACCCTGTTTCATTAGCGGGGCAAAAAGTTCAGTTCCTTTTTTCATTCCTAATTCATCAAGATATTTCCCTAAATCTTTTTTGGGAAGGATGAACTGCATTCAACCACTTTCAAGAACTTCTAAACCCGGCAATTTCTTTCCTGAGAGATACTGCAGCAACGCCTTTCCTGCAAGGCTTACATGGTCAAAGTCACTTGGCTCAAGGCCGATCATTTTCAGCGCCTTCTCAGTGTCCCCTCCCCCCAATATGGAAAAGGTTCTATTAAAGGCTATGCACTCAAGAATCTTTTTTGTCCCCAGCCTGAATTTCGAACTCTCATACCTCCCCATAGGCCCATTAAAAATGGTTATTTCAGATTCCTTAATTTTTTCCTTAAACAGTTCAATAGTATCCCAGCCTATATCAAAAGTGTCAAATTCGGAGGGAAGTTCCCCAACTTTTATCTTCTTTCTCCTCCCATTTCCATTCAAAATTGCCAGGTCTACTGGCAGGGTAATCTTATCCCCATGGCTAGTTAAAATCTCTTTTATCTTGGGAATTAACTCCATAAAGCCCTTTTCCTCAAAGAAAGCCTCCTTTTTTCCGAATTTAACGCCTTTAGCTACAAGAAAAAGCTCCCCAAACAGGCCTCCAACACATGCCTGGCTGGCCATTTTCTGGTCGAGCATGCATTTGAGCAAAGGTATTGAATCCTCAACTTTTGCCCCTCCCAGCACAACTAATTTATGGTCCTCAACCTCTTTTAATTTTGCCAGGGCATCAAGGTCCTTTTTCAGGCAGGGCCCAACAAAAGACGGCATATGTGATGCAAAGCCAGTAACAGATGCCTGGCTCCTGTGGCATACTGAGAGGGCGTCCTGGACAAACATTTTCCCCAAAGGGGCGAGTTCCATGATGAATTTGTCTTTTGCATGTTCCTCAGGAGTTTTATTCTCCAGTTCCTCTGGCTGCATCCTTACATTGTCAAGGAGAAGGATCTCCCCATCCTTCAATTTCTTAATCTCTTCTACATAATTTTCATCCCATTTGAAAAATTTCACGTCCTTCCCTATCAATTTCTTAATCAGCTTTGCATGCCTGTCCAGGGAAACAAAATTATGGTCCCCAGGCCTTCCCTGGTGTGAGAGGACAATAGTTTTTGCCCCTTCCTCAGAAAGCAAATAGATGGTTTTGGCATGCTCCCTTATTCTCGGGGAAATCACTACCCTTCCCTCAATCAGGGATGAATTAAGGTCTGCCCTCAAAAATATAGTTTTTCCCTTAAGATTCTTTTCATCATAAATTGTCTTCATGGTCAATAGGCTCACCTGCTTTACCATACTAATGCCGTAAGAAGTAAATTCATAACTAATAAATAACTAACTTTCAGCAGTTAAATTAATAAGTATTCAATACCCTGATTTTAAGTGGTTTTAATGATTAATCTGGATAAATGTGGGCTCCCTCTGAAACTGGACGGGATAAAACTCGTTTTCGGGGAGGGCTTGGAAGAGGTAAGGCCTGATGCAAGGACATTGGAATGGATGAAGAAGGTGATGCTGGATTCCTCCCTCAATGAGCCAAAAGAATTCTATTATATGTACAGGGGAATTGCAAAGATTGAGGACAGGGAAAAATTTGAGGAACATGCAATCAGGTATGACATCACAGTTATTCCCCCTTTGAGATTGGGGAAAGAGTTCAATAAAACTTTCGGCCACTACCACCCAAAACCAGAGGGAGGCGATTACTCCTTTCCCGAGGTCTATGAGGTTCTGCATGGGACGGCCCATTATCTTCTGCAGAACAAGGGGGATGTTGTTTTGGTTGAGGCCAATGCAGGGGACAAGGCGGTGATGTTTCCCAACTACGGGCATATAACAATTAATCCTGAGGAAGATGTTTTGGTTATGGCAAATTTGGTTTACTCCGAATTCAAATCCATTTACGGTGAGATTGAGGAAAAACATGGCGGAATGTATTATGAAACTCTGGATGGGTGGATTGAAAATAAAAATTATGAAAAGATTCCTGAAATGCGGAAAATGAACGCAAAAGAAGTTCCTGAATTTGGGATTACAGAAAAATCACTTTACGAAAATTTTGCGAAAAACCCAAATTTATTTGACTGGTTAAGGAACCCAGCAAAATACATGGATGCCTTTGTTGAGCTAATAAAATAACTATTTCCTAATTCCTGAATCAGACCTTGATTATTTCCCTTGCCTGAAGCTGTTTCCTGATAAAGCCACTCATGAAGATAAGGATTAGTTCAAGCAATGCAAGGACTATTCCTATCTCAACACCTATTAAGTTGCTTGCCACAACTGGCAAAACAAAGAATATGATTGCTATTACAATGCGTAGATAGCTCTCCTTATTAAGTTGGGTTGTTGATTTCTTCTGGCCCTCAAAGAACATTTCTGACCGCCTGAAGGCAAATACTCCCACAATTATGCAAAGGACAAGAAGTATGATTCCATTAATGGGTGTTTCTGAAACTGACTCTCCGAAGATTGTCCTTGCAACATCCGAGGTCAGCCTTTCAACAGTAACCTGATAGGCAACAACATCAAAGACGGCGCTGCCTCGGTAGTTTTCCCTTGTAAGAATAATATTGTACCTTCCACTATCTTTTACATCAAATTCTATTGCGCCCAAAACATCGGCAGCGGCCTTATCAGTCCCGCCAGGATAGCTAATATCTGCTGCAATCAGGGGCATTGGCCCAAGATCGGGATGTTCCACAGTTATTTTTTGTGAATCCCCCACTGAAAGGACATCACTTAGAATAATAACACTAAGATTGTTGGAGGTTGAATCTTTTGGGTCAGTGCCATCAAACAGGATTTCCTGCCCATCACTGACCAAATCCCCATCGGTGTCAGCAAGGAAGGGAATTGTGTCATATTTAAGTATCTCATCCCCATCACTTAATTGGTCATTGTCTGTGTCAGGATTCAGCGGGTCTGTGTGATAGACGGTTGTTTCCTCAGCATCCAAAAGCCCGTCCCCGTCAGAATCGATCATGCATCCCTCTTCTCGTCTCCCATCACAATCATCATCAAGGCCATTTCCGCAGACCTCCTCAAGCCCGGGGTTGTAATCGCCCCTGCATTCGGTCCATTCTTTTAGGTAGCAGGTCTGTGTTCCTGCCTCGCAGATTCCCGCATCAATGCCGCAGTTTCTTACATTCCCTTCAGCACAGGGGCAGCCCTCATCAACGCTTCCATCACAATCGTCATCTATATCATTTTCACAAATTTCTGAGATTGGTTCCACTCCGGTGCAGCTTCCCCACGCCCCCTCAAAACAGGTTGTTACGCCATAAGTGCATGCCCCGACATCACTATTTCCACAGAGCATTGAAAGTTCCTCATCAACCTCGCCATCGCCATTATCGTCAAGGCCATTGCACGTTTCCCCAAACCCTTCAAGTTCTATAAGGGAATACCATCTTTCCCCCAGATTTACAGTTATTAGTGTTGAGTCCTCGCCAAGCGCCTCAAGCCTTGGAAAGAGGGTAATTTCCCCGGTAAATGGGCCCATTGTTCCGGAAAACAATTCTGAGTCATCATCATAGGAAAGCAATAAAACTTGGTCAAGGATAATGCTGTTGAAGCCGTACTTCAATGAAACATCCTGCACCGCATATTTGTCATCGGTGACATTTGCGACAACTTCTATGTAAAATGCCCTTTCCTCAGGAACAACATAGGTAATCATAAAAACCTCCCCAACGACAAGGCTGCTTGGTGCACCAAGAAGTATTGTTTCAGTAAGTGGCTGGTTAATTGTTCTTCTTACTGTAAGCGGATTATAGCCGGCCAAAGTAAATGTGAAATCATAGGTCCCCTCAGTCTGTTGGAAGCTTACACTCCCATCCACGGCATAAGTTGCAGGCTGCACAGGGCCTGAACCGCTGACATTAAGTGTCACGCCATTCAACAGATTATTGGTCACCCCATCCCTGACTGTTAATGTTACAGGATATGCTGAAAGCACTACAAAGCTGTCATTTACGATTGAGCTGTTTCCCACAGCATCATATGCGGTGATTGTGTAAGTTACTGTGGTTCCTTCAGGAAGTGCGCCCAAATCATAGGTCCAATTATTGCCTGTTCCCTGCAGCATTACATCATCAACCCGCGGCCCCCCATCCAATGAGGAGTAAGAGAAGTCGGCATGGTCTATTCCTGAAAAGTCAACAATTGTTGCCGAAACCTCTATTGGGGTGTCGGGCATTGTTGTGTCAGGGCCATAATTGCTTATTTCAGGATTGTCATTTAGCTCAGTCGCACCAACTGTTGTTTGCCTTGTGTTTCCTGCAGCATCTGTTGCATTAAATCTGTAAAGCATCTGTTGACCCTCAACCAAATCTGCGGGGGGGATTGTTGCATGATATGGGTTTGGCGCAATTAAATTAATTTCAGTAATGCCTCCTCCTGAATAATAATATTCCAGGCTTGCGGCCACAATTGGGCTTGTGTCTGTGATTTCAGTAGTGACATCAAGGCCGTCCAAAAGCCAAACAGGGCTTTCGGCCTGTTCACCGCTTATTACGGGAGGGGTGTTATCGACAAAAATCCTTGCATAAATATGGTTTGCGGTATCATCCAATGGAAGTACTGCCTGATTGTCTCCCAATCCGGTTGTTACGCCCTCATCATCTGAAAACTGGAAATAACCAATCATATCCTCTCTTGTTTCAGCATGGTTCGCATCTATATGGAAGGTTACGTCAAGGCTTTGATTTATTGCATCTGCAATGCTGAAATGGTCGTCATTGTACTGGGCAATATGTTCATAGCCCCAATCACGCCCTCTCCAGGAAGAAATGGTAATTTCATGGTCGGTTGTATCAAGGAGGTAAAGGTCAACAAGTTCTATATCCCCATCATCAGAACCATCATAAAGGTTTGTAAAAGTGAATGTAAGGTCAACATCACTCCCTGACCTCGCATAATAGTTTCCTGTGACAAGGGTGACATCAATATCTGATGCCTGAGCAAAAACACTCGCAGTTAATGCCAAGAGTAAAAATAAAACAACGGTTTTTCCTGAAAATCTCACATTCATCCCTCCAATATTACATCCTTTTATTATATATTATTTACCTCTCTATCGATTCCACCATAACAGCCTCAAATTCTCAATTCTCATATAGTGCATTCTCACAAGGAAAACGGGGTCATTCCACCACATAAGCCTTGTGTCGTCTACACCGTAATAAGCATTGTCCCTGTCGTCTATTACTGTTCCGAAATCATATGTACCAAATTGCGAATCATCCTTGAAGACAAATGTTCTGAAATTGGAAATTTCCGGAGAAGGCCCAATCTGTTTCAACAAACCTTCTCAAACCGAAATAATTCAGGTCAGCCGCAGCCGTTGTCAAATCATCGACCCCAAATAGGTAGATGGGGGTTTCCCCCTCTGGCTGCCAGAAGGAATACAGCAGTTCCTCATTTCTAAGCACCGGGTTATAGGAATATATCAATCCGCAGCCCTCGTCAATTCTCCCGTTGTTATTGTTGTCTATTCCGTCACCGCAAAGTTCAACACAGCCCTCGTCCACTCGCCCATCGCCGTTGTTGTCTATTCCGTCGCCGCAGATTTCAACACAACCCTCATCAACCTCTCCATTTCCATTGTCATCGATTCCATTTCCACAGATTTCGCCATTGGGATTAATGCCAAGCTGGGTTTTGTTGTTATTTTCATTTACCTCATCTATTGCCTCACCTGAATCAACATAAACAAATATATCGGTTATATTGCCGTCAGATGCCTGGAACAGAAGATCGAATTCCTCCTCCCCCGCAGTCCTTATGGTTGTAAATACATCTGACTCAATCCTGGAGATTATCAGTATGTTCTCCGTTTCTGAAATTGTGTCAATATATGCAACACCTATGGGTGAGCTGTTTAAGTCATTCTTGTAGAACCCCACATCGAAATTCGAGGCAGAGGCGTAATCAGAACTTATTATTACATTGAAGTCAACCTCAATCAAATCATCGCCTATGAAAACCGGGGAGGTAATGCTTGTTGATGAGATAAACAGGTCCGGGATTCCGCAATCCTCATCAGTTAGTCCATCAAGGTCATCATCGATTAAGTTTCCGCATTTCTCCTCAGTTGCAAAGTAAATTATCGCACTTAAGTTATTGTTAGATTCATTCACTTCAGTAACTTCATCTGATGAATCGGCAACAACATAGAATTCCTTGTCCATGCCATTCCAGTCGGCCATTACAGGGTCTGTTCGGTCATAGATAAACTCAAAGAGCACCTGGACAGATTCATTCTCGTTCAATGGGTCAAGTGTGTTCCGGATGTCCTGATAGGCAAGCTCATTTCCTGAGGCAGAATCTTCCCTCAATGAAACGCGGAAGTCCTGATTAACTGAACCGCTTAGATTTGTTATGGCCGCACTGATAAACACAACCTCCCCTTCAGCTGCATCAATGCTGTTGTTGATGGATAAAACGGTTAAATCAGCGGTGCATGGGGTTGAGCAGCATACTTGGCTTGCTGCCAGATCATCCGCACCCGATATTAATGATGATGGGCAATATGCCCCTGCATCGCACTTCCATCCGCCCAAATCGCTGACACAGCGGTTGGTGCATGTTCCGCAATCGGTCTGGCATTCAGGCGCAATATCGTCGGTTCCGCAAATCTCAAGGCCGTTGCAGCTTCCGTCTCCACAGGACGTTCCTCCACAGTCATTTGGGCAGTTGGTGGAATCTTCCCCTGTTTCACAGATTCCGTCGTTATCACATGCCGGGCAGTCATTTGGACAGTTACTGGAATCCTCTCCGGCATCACAGATCCCATCATTATTACAGGTTACACAAACACCACAATCCTGCGGGCATGTTGAGCAGCTCTCACCTGCCTCACAGGCGCCATTGTCACATACCTCTCCCCCAGTTATTTCGGAAATCGTAATTGTGGCCCATGCGGTTGTTGAATTCTGGTCAACATTATCCTCCGCCTTTACTGAATAGGTATGCTCCCCTAATGTCTGGCTGTCGAAGATGTAGCTGGTAAGGCCATTATTGTAAATCCAGTCATCGCTATCCACTTTAACCCAATAGTTTCCTACTCCTGCCCCGGCATCAGTTCCGCTGTACTGTAGAGTAACTGATGTTGATGTCACCCTTGAGCCATTTGAGGGAGAACCTATTGTGACGGTTGGAGCCGTTGAATCATAATATGTGGAGTCATTTACTGAACTGGTCCAGTTATCCGCATCATCTGCAACTTTCACATAGACTGTTGTAGCGCCATCACTTCCTCCCAAACAGCCATAGGATGAGGAGGTTATGTCAAAGTCAGTAACGCTTGATACATAGGGCTGGTTTAACCATGGCCCGGAAGAACCGCAGCTTATGTTCATATCATCTGCATCTGCCCCTGCATCTATTGTAAGGGTTGGTGTTGAATCATTTGTGCATCCCTCTGCCTGATCGCATGAAAGGCCGATTATAGTTACTGATGTCAGGGTTGGTGCAGTATCATCCTCACCCACACCCCATGCTGAGAAGTGGTTCATGTCGGCAGTAATTGTTTTAGCATCAGTATCAACTGTTGAAGAGGCTGCGTTCCATCTGCCAGTATCATCATCCCACCAAAATATTTTCAATTTCTGCTCATCGGCAACTGTACAGCTTGGGGCACAGTCAAGCTCTGCCACGGTGTAATCCAGTGTTATGGTTGCCGGTGTATCGCTTTCGAAAGTGAAGTTGTCTTCCGGCGTATTTATGTTAAATGCCTTATACATCGTTCCATTTGTGAATGCCGGTGGAGTGGCATTATAGTCCACTGAAATGTTTGTGTCAGAGGCACCTGTGGAAGCTGTTGGCGGCACATAAATATTATAGTCCCCGTAATCGGTGGTCCTTACTATCGCCCTTCCGTCAGTATAAGGCATCTGGAACGGCGATTCCTTGTCTATTACACATTTTATTATTTCTGATTCAGCCATATTCGCCGCTGTGTCAAAGGTTTCAACCTTATAATACATAAATCCATCCAAAGAACCGTGGAATGCATCATAGTTCCTGCCGCCTCCGAGTGCAGCTGTATCATCTGTTGGTACGCAACCATTAATGCATGCCATTCCCACTCCGCAAGTAATGTTATCCATTGGGCAATTCTCACCAATATCACAGGTGCCATCCCCACATTGATAGGCAACAGAAATGGTTTGCACACAGCCATCAGCACCTATTCCTCCTTTGCACATCCAGCCATCGCCATAAGCGTTATAACAAGCAACACTGTCATACATGCAGTATTCTCCTGAATCACAAACATTATCCGGGCATGTAGGAGAAGTGTT
>JAFCCJ010000073.1 GCA_017610305.1 Candidatus Iainarchaeum sp. | reverse complement strand
CCACCAACATCGACAGAATTTTAAAAGATGATTCCATTGACATAGTGGTTGAACTTATTGGCGGATACAATCCCGCAAAGGAATTTATTGAAACTGCGCTTGGCAACGGAAAAGTGGTTGTCACAGCCAACAAAGCACTCCTTGCAAGGCATGGAATAGGGCTTTTCAAACTGGCAAAGAAAAAGGGAGGGGACCTTTTCTTCGAGGCAAGTGTCTGTGGTGGCATCCCGATAATTTTGTCAACTTCTTTAGGCCTTATTGCAAATGAAATTACCGGAATTTACGGGATAATGAACGGGACCTGCAATTACATACTCACCAAAATGGCGGAAGAGGGAATGGGCTTTGATGAGGCGCTAAAGGGGGCGCAGGAAAAGGGCTTTGCTGAGGCCGACCCCACAATGGACATAGGCGGATATGATTCAATGCATAAACTGGTTATACTTTCATCAATAGCATTCCATCAGGGCCTGAGGGAGAAGGATGTGTTTGTTGAGGGAATAACAAATATTAATATTAAGGATTTGAATTATGCAAAGGATTTGGGATACACGTTAAAACTCCTCGCGATTGCAAAGCAATCTGAAAAAGGAATCGAGTTAAGGGTTCATCCCACACTAATCCCTGAAGAGTCATCCCTTGCAAGCGTGAGAAATGAACTCAATGCGGTTTACTTAACAGGGGACATTGTTGGGGAAACCATGTTTTATGGCAGGGGCGCAGGAATGCTCCCGACAGCATCTGCGGTTGTGAGTGACATTATCAGCGCTGCACAGGACAGGCTGAATCAGGATTCAGGGGATTTCCATTTTATTGAAATTCCCCCAAAAATAACCAAAAGGCTTCTCCCCAAAGATGAATTCTCATCGGCCTATTACCTCCGCATATGCAAAGGACACTCCGGGGGTTCTCTCAAAAATCTCCGGAATTTTGGGGAAAAATAAGGTGAGCATTTCATCGGTGATTCAGGAGGAAAAATCATCAAAAGGTTTTGTCCCCATGGTGTTCCTTACACATAATTCTGTTGAGTGCCTTGTTAAAAAATCCATAAAAGAAATTAACTCCCTGGACATTGTAAGGGGAAAAATAGTTTCTATTAGAATCGAAAAGGACTTTTAAAATTTATTTCTTCTTCGCGGATTTCTTCCTTTTCAATTTGGAAATCTCGCCCTCTAACTTGCCAATCTTATTCTCCCTATCATCAACCATTTTCTTAAACCTTTCAACCAGATCCTTCTTCTCAACCAAATCCCTCTTCATCTTGGCAAGTTTTCCCTTCAGTTCCCCCCTTGCCTGCTCCCTGACTGAAATCTTTTCCTGTTCCAAATTCAGCAGTTCCTTTGAATAAGTATTCCTCAGCTTAAGCGTCTCGTGCTCGGTTTCCAGAACAATCTTCTTCGCATAATCCCTTTCCTTTTTCAGGGAGGCAATAAGTTCGGAGCTTTTTCTCTGATATTGGGAAACAATTTCCTCAAGCTCGGAAACCCTGCCCTCCAAATCCTCCTGGGAGGCGATTAAATTTTCGGTCTGCCTTTTGTGCATGCGTAAAGACTCCTCAACCAATGAATTTGATGCGCCCAATTTCCGCTCAAGTTCAACAAGATCATTTTCCAGATCAGAGGAGTTTCCCTCCTCTAATTTTCCCCAAAAGCTCCTGCTTTTCAGTTCCGAATATTTTTCCTTAACTTTTTGCAATTCCTCTTCCTTTGCATCAATTAGTTCCAGCAAAGTACGATGGGCCTTGCTCTCAATCGGCTTTCCCTCATGCTTTCTCGCAAAAACCCCCAATCTTTCAATAAGGTAGCGGGTTTTAAGTAGCAGGGAAAGCACCTTCTGCTCAAGCGAAGAGTAAAGGTCAGGTGCCTGAACCAATTCCTCCAAATCAGTCCCCCTTTCCATCGCCCTTTCAATCCTGTCCTCCTCCAGTTTTCTGTTCCTTTTGAGGAAGGCAATTAAGGAATTGATTTCCTTCATATGCTTGCTGATTTCAGGCGCATTTGTATAAGCGCGGTGATGGAATTCGTTTCTTACAAATTCCAGATTCAGGGCAATTTCCTCAAGCTCATGGATTGTTGAGGCGAGGTTGTAGATAAACGAGGTTCTTGAATAGTCTTTCCAGTCCTTTCCATCAATCCTGTTCTGCAGGGCATCCACCATATCCACAATCTTCCCGCAAATCAGCAAAGTTTCCGTCATCCGAATCCCGTATATATTATACATTTATCTTTAAATAGATTGACTTCCTCTTTTTCCTATGCGGCTTTTCGAGGATTCTGGTTTGTGCCTTGAGGACAAGGATAAGTTCTTTATCGATGCAAGGGCGAAAAAAGATCAGGACATTGTGATAACCCACGCCCATTCAGACCACGCAAAAACAACAACCCAAAACCGCTATTTCATGTCCAAGGGAACCTCCGCCTTACTAAAAAAAGGGAAAAAATCCGAAATCAATGAAATTCCCTTTAAGAAAAAATTCCGGCTGGGGGAATTTTCAGTTTCACTCCATAATGCGGGCCATATTTTGGGGAGCAGCCAATTAAAGGTTGAGGGAAATAAAACGGTTGTCTTCACCTCCGATTTTAAGCTGCAGGACTCAATCCTTTTCAAGGGAGCGGAAATAATCCCCTCAGACATTCTTGTGATTGAATCCACGTTTGGTGCGCCGCAGCACTTTTTTCCCGAACGAGATATTGTTTATGCTGAAATGAAAAAATGGATGAAGGAAAAGATGAAGGAAAACAAGTTCATTGTTCTGGGGGGTTACAGCACAGGAAAGGCTCAGGAATTAACGCGTTTGGTGAATGAATTTTTGGGTGAGGCACCGTTTGTGCACGGGAAAATAGCAGAACAGAATTCCGCCTATGAAGCGAATGGAGTAAATCTAGGAGAGTACCGAAAATTAAACAACAATCTTCGCGAAGGAAATGTGCTTATAATGCCCCCGCATTTAATCGGCACTTCATTGCTTGCAGCCCTTGCCCACGAGGCGGGGAGGAAGGTGGAATGCGCACTTGCAACAGGATGGAATGGAAGGGGATACAAAACCTTCCCCCTAAGCGACCATGCAGACTTCAACCAGCTGATGCGTTATGTGGAGAAATCAAACCCGAAATTGGTTCTCACGCACCATGGCTTTGCCTCGCAATTCGCCCGCTATGTGAAAAGGAAACTTGGAATTGAGGCAAGGGAATTGGGAAAGAAGGGGCAGAAAACACTTAATGAGTTTGCGTAATATTAAATCAAGAGAGCGATAACTATGGCAAAAAAACCGGGAAACCGAGTAACAAATGTGCGATTTGGCTTTTCTACAGCGCGCAAATCAGCTAAGGGCGGATTACCCGATCCTAATGAACCTTCGGCAAAAAGAACAATGCCTACTGGCAAATGGAAAAAAGTAAGAAAAAGAAAGTGAAAATTTCCCTATAATATAACTAATATATAATAAAGAAATATAATAGTGGGGAAATTTAGTAAATTTTAACATTTGAGAAAGTTTAAATATGGCAATAGCCCTTAGTTTAGAATGCTTCAAAAAAATCAGAAAGGCCAGGGAAGCATGGACTACCTGCTCCTTGCATCAGGGGCAGTTATTGTAGGGGTCATCGTTGTCGTCCTTCTGGTTTCACTTTCTAGTTCAGGAAGCAATAATGCATTGGACATCTATAATAATTATCTTGATAGTCTTGGCGGAGGCGACGAATATTTCTTGGCCCCGGATGGCAGCGTGGATATTATCTTTTCGTCAGAAGATGAAATTGATTTGGAATCAGCATCCCTGTTTTCTGAGGAAATAATTATCTGTGATGAATTTGCCATTCTCCCAATAAGTTGTGACGATAAATTCGCCAATGAAGGGAATAAGAAATTCACTTACACTGCGACTAATATTGAACTCGGCCAGCATAGGCTGGAGATTAGTGCAAGAAAAATTTCTGATGGCCTAGAAATAAACCAATCAATAAAATTTATAGTAATACAAAGTAAATCTTTATGCCACACATCATGCGCCGGAAAATTAGGTGATGTTTCCGGAAACGGCATTCTGGATGCGCAGGATGGGAATAGTATTTTTAACATGTATATGGGAACCGAAACACCAGTTGCCTGTGCAGACTATGATAGGGACTGTGAGATAACCCCGAATGACTCATTAGAAGTAATGCAGGCAATACAGCCATATGAATCAGCAAGCTGCACAGCAAGCTCCCTCTCAGGTGACGCAAATGAGGATGGATTAATCGATGAAAGGGACATGGCGACAGTATTTGAGGTTTATATGGGAACAGTTCCTGAGCCAAGTGACATTTGCTGTTTAGATATGGATGCTGATTTAAGCATAACTCCTGGAGACTCTTTACTTGTTGGTGAAATCATCATGGGAAATGCAACCCCTACACAACCGTGTGATTTGAATGGAGGGGATATGAATGTTGGAGAATACACAACTATTTTGATAGGGCAGGGAGCTGGGGGACTTTCATTCAGAGGTGCAGATGACACACAGCATAACATTCCGTTCTACTTAAAACTCTCCAACAATGGTTTGACCGGAGGAAGTTTTCAATTCGACAGCAGAACAATCTGGTACAAAATCGATGATGGAAGTGGTGCGAGTAGTGACTTGAACATAACACTACGCC
>JAFCCJ010000072.1 GCA_017610305.1 Candidatus Iainarchaeum sp. | reverse complement strand
ATTGCAGGATTGATTATAGTCGGCCTAATTATAGTGCTTTTCATTATAGGCCTATTTGGCGAGGGGAGCCAAAAAAGGCAGAAAAAGCTAAAGGTGTCAGAAGGGCAGAAGAAGGCTTAGATAGCTTTAAATACCTTCTTTCATAGTATTTATATTATTAGGGCAGACTGTATCCATTGTAAATCTTCAATGGATATAAATGCTAAAAAACGGTCTTTATCGGCTTTTTTTAGTTTATCCCCAAGTGCAGTATTGCGTCTGCATTGTACGCCCAAATGGATTGGAGATATCTTTAAATGTCAAAAAAACATAAACCACATTCAGGAAGTCTGGCATACTACCCCAGAAAGAGGGCCGCAAAAGAAACACCTAGTTTTAGCACATTTCCTGCAGTTAAGAGCGAAGAGGCTAAGCCCATGAATTTTCTAGGGTATAAGGCAGGAATGGTTCATCTAATTGCAAAGGATTTGCATGAGAAATCCACAAGTTATAATCAGGATGTTATTGTTCCAACAACCGCAATTGAGTGCCCTCCGCTGAAAGTTTACGGAATCAGGGCCTATGGTAAAACCCCCTATGGCGCGAGATCCATTGGCGATGTTATTGCCGATAAGACCGATAAAATCCTGACGAGGAAAATTAATTCTTTTAAGAAGAAATCCAAAAAGAAGGGGAAGAAAGAAGAGAAGGGCGGCAAGGAATCTAAGGAAGTAAAAAAAGAGGAAAATAAAGTTGAATCTGAAAAGAAATTTTCTATTTCTGATTTAGAGGGGAAAAAGGAGTCTATCTCTTATTTGAGGCTGCTTGTTCATACCCAGCCAGGGCTCACAGGAATCGGGAAAAAGAGGCCTGATTTGAGTGAAATTTCATTGGCAGGAAATCTGGATTCCCAGATAGAACTTGCAAAGCAGAAACTGGGAAACGAGATAAGGGTTTCTGAGATTTTTGAAAAGCCCGGTTTTGTTGATGTAAAGGCTGTTGACAAGGGAAAAGGTTTTCAGGGCCCTGTAAAAAGATTCGGGGTAAAGATTCAGAGGCCAAAGGCAAAGAAGCAAAGGATTGTTGGCAGTATCGGGCCATGGAATCCTTCAACTGTAATGTGGACAGTTGCAAGGGCAGGGCAAATGGGCTATCAGTCAAGGACCGAGTACAACAAAAGGATTATTGCAATCGATGAGGATGTTTCTTATGTTAATCCTTCTGAAGGATTTAAGAATTATGGTGAGATAAAAAATGAGTTTATTCTGCTTGCGGGATCTGTTCCAGGGCCGGCAAAAAGGGCAATTGCGCTGAGAATTCCCATAAGGCCTGAACCCCATGAAAGGTTCCACGTGGGGGAAATCAGCTATTATTCCTCTTCCAGAAGAGGAGTGAAGAAAGTTGTTAAGGAAGAGGTTAAAGAGGAAAAACCGGCTGAGAAGCAGGAAGCACCGGCAGAAAAGAAGGAAGAGAAAGCCGCTGAAAAGAAGAGTGAGAAAAAAACTGAGGCCAAAAAGGACGATAAAAAAGAAGCAAAGAAAGACGTGAAGGAAGTTAAGGGCAATAAGAAGGCGGAGAAGAAAAAGAAGTGATTTTTATGAAGGCAAATATTCTTTCCATTGAGGGCAAAAAAATGAAGGAGATTTCACTCCCTGCTGTTTTTAACACTGCGGTTGATGCCAAGCTCATCAAAAGGGCGGTTCTTTCAATACAGAGCGCAAGGCTGCAGCCCACAGGGCATCATCCCAGGGCAGGAAGGCAGAATACTGCGGAATATATCGGTTACAGGGGAAAGCCCCAAATGCACAGGACAATTAATGTTGGCAGGGCAAGATTGCCAAGGCTAAAGAATAGGAGGTTTATACTTTCTGGAAGGGTTGCCTCAGTCACCCAGGCAGTTGGCGGAACAAAGCCCCATGCCCCCAAAAGCGAAAAAGATATGAAAGAGAGGATTAACAAAAAGGAGAAAAGGAAGGCTGTTTCATCCGCAATTGCGGCATCGGCAAAAATTGAGTTGGTTAAGGAAAGGGGCCACAGGATAAAAGAGGGCGCAAAGTTGCCATTTATTTTTGAGGAAAAGCTCGAGAAACTGGAGAAAACAAAAGATGTTGAAAATCTTCTTAGCAAAGTTGATTTGCTTGAAGATGTTATCAGGGCAAAAGATAAGAAAAAGATTAGGGCGGGAAAAGGCAAGAAAAGGGGAAGAAAATACAAGAGGGCGAAGAGTGTCCTTATTGTTGTCGGTGATTCATCCAAGATTTACAAGGCCGCAAGAAATCTCGAAGGGGTTGATGTGGTCAATGTAAAGAACCTGAATGCCGAACTGCTCGCACCAGGCACAAAGCCAGGCAGACTTACCCTCTGGAGTGAAAGTGCAATAGAGGCATTGTGAGATGGTTTATTATGGTTGATAAAAAAGCAGGTGCAAAAAAAGGGACCGAAAAGGCAAAAAAGGTCAGTGCCAAGAATGTGAAGAAGGATGTGAAGACGGAAAAAAGAAGGGATACTGTAAAGAAGAAGATTGAGGAAGTAAAAAAGGCCGAAAAGAAAAATATTGTGAAAAAAGAGGAAAAGAAGAAGGAAGTTAAGGTTGAAAAGCCCGCACCAGTGAGTAAAGAGGATCAATTGAAGGGTTTGGAAATTATTAAATATCCGCTTATTACAGAGAAGGCAGTGAATATGATTGAGACTGAAAACAAGATGGTTTTTATTGTTGCAAAATCCGCCAACAGGCAAGTGGTTAAGGAAGCTGTTGAGTCCCTTTACGGAATAAAGGTGGATCATGTGAATATTATGAAGGATATGAAATCCAGGAAAAAGGCATTGGTCAAAATTAACAGTAAGTTCAAGGCCGAAGATTTGGCAACCAAACTGGGGGTACTCTAATGCCTAAGAGAATAATTGCACAGAGGAGGGGAAAGGGATCCGGGAGATTTACCGCAACCCTGCACGCAGTGGCTGAGTCCAAGTTTATTAATTATGGTGATGAGCAAAGAAATGGCGTACTAAACGGGGAAGTAATTGATTTGGTTAATGATACAGGAAGGACCGCTGTTTTGGCAAATGTTGCCTTTGAGAACGGGGAAAACGGCTGGATTGTTGCAACTGAGAGCATGTATGTCGGACAGCAGCTGCAATATGGAAAAGATTCCGAACTCAGGATTGGGAATGTCATGCCCATGAAATATATTGTTGAAGGATGCCCAATTTGCAATGTTGAAAAAGCTTCCGGTGACGGGGGAACCCTCGTAAGGGCAAGCGGAATGTATGGGCTTATAGTTACAAAAGATGCAAATCTTGTTTATGTTAAGCTCCCCTCAGGGAAGACGGTTTCATTGAAGGGGGAATGCAGGGCCATGGTTGGCTGCGTTGCAACAGGGGGACGAGGAGAAAAGCCCTTTGTAAAGGCGGGAAGAAAATATTATGCAATGAAGGCAAGAAAGAAGATGTGGCCAAGAGGACGGGGTGTTAAGATGAACGCAGTAGATCATCCTTTCGGAGGGGCCGCACATAAGCCTGGAAAGTCTAAATCAACCGCAAGAAGAGCAGCTCCGGGAAGAAAAGTGGGTTCAATAGCCTCAAAAAGAACAGGAAGAAGGAAGAAAAACTAAGGTGGTTAAATGGCGAAAGGAGAATTCAAGTTCAAGGGAAAAACAATGTCTGAATTAAACTCAATGGATGTGGCAGATTTTGCCAACCTCCTTGATGCGAGGCATAAGAGAAGTTTGTTGAGAGGAATTAACAAGCCATTTATGAAGAGAATTGAAAAGGCAATTAAGGATAAGG